>JBDZVI010000129.1:0-4470 GCA_040255585.1 Deinococcaceae bacterium | reverse complement strand
CGGCTTTCGAGGCGGTCGCCGGCGTGAGCGCCCGCGTCCTCCTTCCTGGGCACGGCGCTCCGACCGAGGACCTTGCGGGCGTGGCCGAGAGCAACCGCCGCGCCGTGCTGCGCGCGGCCGACGCCATCCTGGCGGCCTGTGCCGCGCCGGGCGCGCGCGCCGGCACGAGCATGGAGGACGTCGTCGCCGGCTCCGCCGAGACGCTCGGCGTGATGCTGGATGACCTGGCGCGCTACCACCTCAACTACTGCGTCGTGTCGGCCCACCTCGGCAGGCTGCGGGAGCTCGGGCTGGTCGCGTGCGGGGTCGAGGCCGGCCGCCTCGTCTGGAGGCGGACGGCATGAGGCTGACCTGCGCCGGCGCGGCCCGCACGGTGACGGGCAGCTGCCACCACCTCGACCTCGGCGACTTCCGGCTCGTGGTCGACTGCGGCCTCTTCCAGGGCGGCGCCGAGTTCGATGCGCTCAACCGCGCCCCCTTCCCTTTCGAGCCGCAGGACGTCAACGCCGTCCTCGTGACCCACGGGCACCTCGACCACGTCGGGCGCCTGCCCCTGCTCGTCAAGGCGGGCTACCAGGGACGCTTCCTGGCGACCAAGGCGACGGCCGATGTCGCGGCCATCATCCTCCGCGACGCCGCCAAGCTGCAGGAGGAGGACTTCGAGCGCGACCTCCGCAAGGCCCGCCGCGCCGGCCGCGAGTCCGAGCTGCCTGGGCCGCTCTACACGCTGGCCGACGTCGAGGCCGCGCTCGCGCGCTTCCAGAGCGTCGCCATGCACGAGCCCGTGCGCGTGACCGACGGGGTCGTTGCCACCTTCAGGCCCGCCGGCCACATCCTGGGCAGCTCCTACATCGAGCTTCGAACGCGCGAGGCTCGCCTCGTCTTCTCGGGCGACCTCGGCAACCGCGAGAGCAGCATCCAAGCTCCAGCCGAGCCGCCGGGCGAGTGCGACGTGCTCGTTATCGAGTCGACGTACGCCGACCGGACCCACCCGAGGCGCGCGGAGACGGAGGCCCACTTCCTCGCCGCGCTGGCGCGCTCGCTCGGCAAGGGCGGCAACGTCATGATCCCGACCTTCGCCGCCGAACGCGCCCAGCAGGTCCTCTACCTCGTCAACCGCCTCATGAGCGCCGGCGAGGTCCCGAGGCTGCCCGTGTTCCTCGACTCGCCGATGGCGACCAGGATGACCAAGCTCTACCAGGAGTGCGCCTGCGACTTCCGGCCTGAACTCGCCGAACTCATCGGCGCCGGCGGCGACCCGTTCGAGCCGCCGACGCTCAAGTACGCGGTGACGGCCGAGGAGTCCAAGGCCATCAACGAGGTCGAGGGCGGCGCGGTGATCATCGCCGGCTCCGGCATGATGACGGGCGGCCGCATCCGGCACCACCTCAAGCACAACCTCTGGAGGGAGGAGGCCACCCTCATCGTGGTCGGCTATCAGGCCCATGGCACCCTCGGGCGGCTGCTCGTCGACGGGGTCAAGCGCGTCAAGCTGTTCGGCGAGGAGATCGCCGTGCGCGCGGCCGTGGAGAACATCAGGGGCTTCTCCGCCCATGCCGATCACGACGACCTGCTGGCCTTCCTCGCGCCCACCGCGGCGGAGCACGTGCTGCTCGTGCACGGAGAGCCCGAGGTCATGGACGTCTTCGCCGCGGAGCTCAGGCAAGGTGGTCGCCGCGTGACGCTACCGGAGCTCGGGGTGCCGGTCGACCTGTGAGCAGCGCGGCGGCCGAGAGTGGCCGCAGTCAGCCACATTACGGTGCTGGCGGTGCGGTTGGGGGTTTACTAGCGCCATGGATTGGGAACTGCCAGTAATAGCGCTCCGCAGCCAGGTCGTGCTGCCGCGCACTTTGGAGAACGTGGACGTCGGCCGTCCGAAGTCGAAGCGCGCGCTCGAGGAGGCGCAGGCGGGCGACAACCGCGTGCTGCTCGTCGTCCAGCGCGACTCGCGCATCGACGATCCGAACGAGACCGACCTCTACTCCGTCGGCACGCTCGCGGTCGTCAAGCAGGTCATCCGCCTCCCCAACGACACGCTCCAGGTCCTCGTCGAGGGCCGCGACCGCGCCACCATCGACGAGTACGTGCAGGGCACGGCGTTGCGCGCGCGCGTCACCACCATCACGGAGGTCGGCGCCGACAGGCAGGACGAGAAGATCGTCGCGCTGGTCGAGCAGGTCAAGGTGGCCTTCAGCGAGTACGCGCAGCAGAACAAGAACATGCGCCTGGACTCCTTCCACCTCGAGAACCTCCGCGCCATGAAGGAGCCGGGCTCCCTCGCCGACGTCGTTGCCAAGTTCGCCACCTGGGACGTGGCCGACAAGCAGGCCGCCCTCGAGGAGGCCTCTGCCGTGAAGCGCCTGGAGCTCGTCTTCGGCTTCCTCACCCGCGACCTCGAGCGCTTCGACACGGAGAAGGAGATCAGCGCCCGGGTCAAGCAGCAGATGGACTCCAACCAGCGCGAATACTACCTCCGCGAGAAGATGAAGGCCATCCAGAAGGAGCTCGGCTCCGGCGAGGAGAGCGAGGGCGAGGAGCTCAGGGCCAAGGTAGAGGCCAAGAACCTGCCCGAGCACGCCAAGGAGCGCGCCCTCAAGGAGATCGACCGGCTGGAGAAGATGGCCGGCGGGTCGCCGGAAGCCACCGTCGTGCGTACGTACGTCGACACGCTCCTCGACCTCCCGTGGAGCGAGATCGACGAGGAGCACCTCGACATCGGCAACAGTCAGCAGGTGCTCGACGAGGACCACTACGCCCTCGAGGAGCCCAAGGAGCGCATCCTCGAGTTCCTCGCAGTGCGGCAGCTCACCAAGGACGTCGAGTCGGCCGAGTACAAGGCGCCCATCCTCTGCCTCGTCGGCCCTCCCGGCGTCGGCAAGACGAGCCTCGGCAAATCGATCGCGCGCAGCCTAGGGCGCAAGTTCGTGCGCATGAGCCTGGGGGGCGTGCGCGACGAGGCCGAGATCAGGGGCCACCGTCGCACGTACATCGGCAGCCTCCCCGGCCGCATCGTCCAGGGCATGAAGACCGCCGGCACTATCAACCCCGTCTTCCTGCTCGACGAGGTCGACAAGATGACGGCGGACTTCAGAGGCGACCCGTCCTCCGCCCTCCTCGAGGTCCTCGACCCCGAGCAGAACAACACGTTCGTCGACCACTACCTCGAGATCCCTTACGACCTCTCGAAGGTCATGTTCATAACGACCGCCAACAGCCTGTCCACCATCCCCCGACCGCTCCTCGACCGCATGGAGGTCATCCAGATCCCCGGCTACACGCTCGTGGAGAAGCTGGAGATCGCCAAGCGCTACCGTGCCCCGAGGCAACTCCGCGACCACGGCCTGGCCGAGCACCTCGCCTTCGAGGACAGCGCCATCCGCCGGATCGTCACGGAGTACACGCGCGAGGCCGGCGTCCGTAACCTCGATAGGCTCATCGCCAAGGCCGCCCGCAAGTCGGCCAAGGAGTACCTGACCACCCCATGGGAGGGCATGCGGCAGGTCGACTCCGACTCCGTGCGCACCCTCCTCGGCGTGCCGCCGTTCCGCGACGAGCAGGCCGAGAAGCAGCCGCAGGTCGGCCTGGCTCACGGGCTCGCCTGGACCTCGGTTGGCGGCGTGACGCTCGACATCGAGACCGTCGCCGTGCCTGGCAAGGGCACCACCACCCTGACCGGTCAACTGGGCGACGTCATGAAGGAGAGTGCCCAGGCTGGCATCGCGTTCCTGCGCAAGCACGCCGAGGAGTACGGCATCGCGCCGGACTTCCACGAGAAGCGCGACCTGCACGTGCACGTGCTGGAAGGCGCGACCCCGAAGGACGGCCCGTCCGCCGGCATCGCCATCGCCAGCGCCGTCGTCAGCGCCCTGACGGGGCGTCCGCTGCGCGGCGACGTCGCCATGACGGGCGAGATCACGCTCCGCGGCCGCGTCCTACCGATCGGCGGCGTGAAGGAGAAGCTCCTGGCCGCGCACCAGGCCGGCATAGGCACCGTAATCCTCCCCAAGGACAACGAAGCGAACCTCGAGGAGGTGCCGAGCGTCATCCTCGACGACCTCGAGGTGGTGCCGGTCAGCGACTTCCGTCAGGTGCTCGACGTCATGCTCATGCCCGACGAGGCAGCAGCGGGCGCCGCTGGCTTCGTGCCGCCCACGGTCGAACAGTCGGGCACGCAGCCCGGCACGGCCGGCTGACAGACCTACCGAGTCCCTGCCCCGGCCCCTGCCGCCACACGGCTCAACGCCGCGCGGGCCAACGCGCCAGCGCGGCGTCGGTCTAGGGTCGGTTCACTGACTCAAGGACCGTTTGCGCACCCTACCGGGGTTCTTGCACCTTGCCGGGGTTCTAACCGTGCAGCGCATCGGATGCAACACGGCTACCTTCCAAGACGCTGCCGCCCAAGCCGGCACGGCGAGCATGGGAGGTCTAGCATGAAAAACGACACGATATGCAACGAGGCAGTTGCGCAAT
>JBDZVI010000045.1:0-24831 GCA_040255585.1 Deinococcaceae bacterium | reverse complement strand
GGCGCGTCTGTCTACCACCGATACCTCACTGGCCGGCGCTCGCACCGGGATCATCAGGGCGGCCTCCGCCGGTGAGCCGACGAGCGCCGCCGATACGGTCGAGACGGCGGTCGCAGGCACATGGTCCGGCCTGCCCCGCGAAGTCGTGTACATCGTGCTCGCGCTCCTCGCCATAATCCCGCTGGTGCTCCTGAAGATGGCGTTCGGTGGAAGCAACCGCAACTGGCGGCTCGTCGGTTGGGCGCTCTTCCTCCTGCTCGTACCCACCTTCTATCAGGGGATCGTCGCCCTGGTCGACCTCCTCTCCCGCTACGTCGACATGTCCTGGCTCCCGGACCTCGGCCGCTGGTCGATGTTCGGTGGCATAACCGGCCAGGCCGTGTGGGCCGTCCTAGTCCTCCTCGCGCTCGTGCTCGCCATCATCGGCCTGCGCGGCATCTGCGTGCAGTTCGGTCTCCTCGGGGGTCAGAGGAGGAAGAGCGTCGCCCCGGCGCCGGCCGCCGCGGTGGCGAAGAAGAGCAGTACCGGCAACACCACCATCGACTGGGACGAGGAGTTCTGATGCCGCACGGCTGCCGCGGTGAGCGGTCTAGTGGTGGCGGCGCCACATGACCGTCATGACCACTTCCGTCTACCAGGCCGCCGTTATGGAGCTCGAGTCGGTGCTCTCACCGAGGATCGTCTCGCGAGCGCTCAAGGACGGCCTGCGACAGCTCGGGCGCACCCCGGAGACGGCCGACCTCTCCGATATCGAGAAGGTCATGAAGTCCCAGGTCTTCCGCCAGCTGCAGGTGATGATGCCCGTGACGCAGGCCAAGGAGACTGTCGCCACCATCCTCGAGCACCTCACGGGTTCCTCGGTCGGTGCCGGCTACTCCGAGAGCGCCTCCGAGGCGAGCCTGGAAGCGGTCGGCCAGCGGCTCGCCACCATCCAGGCCGAGTTGCGGCCGTTCAACCTCTACTTCGAGTGGCCCGAGGTCCAGAAGCTCCGGGCGCAGGTGCAACTGGTCGACAGCGAGCACGGCGCCGGACGGTCCGCGCTCGCGGTGCTCCAGGAGGCGGAGGAGCAGCTCGGGGTCGTAAAGCAGAAGCTCGAGGACCAGCTCGTCTTGCAGGCGCGCGACCTGGGTGAGCTCTCGGAGATGCTCGAGGCCGTCCGCGAACTCGGCGGCACGCGCGTAAGGCGCCTCGAGACGCTCGTCAACCAGGTGCAGGCCGCGCAGACCCAACGCCAGTTGGCGCCCGCGGAACTCGAGCGCGCCCACCGCCAGGCGCGCGAGCTCAGGCGCACCATGGAGGCGGAGGCGCAAGCGGGCGAGGCGAGCGCCGCGACCGGGCCGGCCACAGATGCGGTCGATGACGCGGCAGGCGCAGCGTTCGACGCGGCCTCCGGCGCCGAACCGGCAGCCTCTGACGCCGCCTACGGCGCGGCGAGCGGCCTGCAGGTCCAGGCCATGGAGCCGGACCCGGTCGAGGGCGATGCCGGCGACCTCGATGCGGCGACCGCGGCGCTCGTCGACATGCTGGAGTTCGGTCCGACGACCACGGATCAGGCGAGCGAACAGACCCCGCCCGTGCGAGACGCGGAGTTCGAGGACCGCATGCGGCTCCTCGACATCGCCTCGGAACGCCACGACCTCAGGGCGATGGAGGGCGAGTTCGGCGCCGTCATCGAGTACTATCCCGACCTCGGCAGGCGGCTCGCCGAACTGCGCGGCGAGTTGGAGGCCGAACGTTCGGTGGCTGACGAGCTGGCCGGGTTCAAGGTGGACCTCGAAGCGACCGCGGCCGCGCTGCGCACCGATCTCAAGGAGGAGTTCACTGAGCTCCTGCCGGCCATCACCGGCCTGCGTCCGGAAGTGGACACTACCGAGCTAGGTCAGGCCGTGAGGGTCACGCTCGGGATCCTCGAGACCGGGCTGCCAAGCTACACGGACGTCGAGCATGTCAGGCGCCTCTACCAGCTCGCCCGCGAGCAGGCGGAGGTCATGGACGGCGAGGACAAGGCGCGGGCGGAGAGCCTGCAAGCGCAAGCTCAACTCCTCGCGAGGTTGGAAGCAACGCTCATCAACAGGCAGGACGACGAAGGCGTGCGCGAGCACGTCGAGCGGCTACGCTCCGAACTGGACCAGCTCCGGTTGGCGCAGGAGCAGAGCGCCGTGGCGCACGACCTCGTCTCGGCGGCACGCGAGGCCGAGGAGGCCCTCGAGCGGAGCTTGGCGGAGCGCGCGACGGAGGCGAGCGAACGACGCCTCGCCAGGCTGAGCGCGCTACGGGCCAAGCTCGAACGCTTGCCGGTCACCGCGACCCTCGGCGACCGCGCCGCGGCCTTGCGCAGCGAGGTCACGCGGCTGATCGCCGAGCAAGAGAGCGCGGCGGCGGTCGCCGGGTTGCTCCTGGATGAGCGCAAGGCGGCCGTCGCGCCAGACGATTCCGACATAGAGTCCCTCGGCACCGAGATCGAGGCGCTCCGCGAGGAGCTCAGCGGCAGCCTGCGTGGCCGCCTCATGCGGCTCGCCGAGGAGGCGACCGAGCTCGGCAACCATCCGCTCATGGAGCACATCCAGAAGGCGCTCCTCGGGCTGGAGCTCGACCGGTACCCAGACCTCGCCCAGCTCCAGGCGGCGCTGCGGTACGAGCGCGAGGCGCAGCGCCAGGAGCAGGTCGACGAGCTCAAGCGTCTCTCCCAGGCCGCCTCGCCGTTCGAGAACTCGGGCGCAGGCGCGGAGCTGAAGGACCTTCTCGCGGAGGCGCGGCGCCATCTGGAGGCGGGTGAGGCGCCTCAGACCCTCAAACGGGCCGCTGAGCGCCTCGCCGACCTGGAGCGGGCGGCCGAGGAGACCCTCGCCAGCATGCCCGGCCGCCTCGACGCCGCCCTCGCGGCTCTGGAGCCGGTTTCGAAGCTGAACAGCGACGGCGTCACGACCGTCCGCCGCATCCTCAGCCACCTCGACTCGCAACGAGAAGCGCTCCCCCGCCTCTCGCGCGGGCTGCAGCTCCAGCTCGACAGCGCCCTCTCCCAAGCCGAACGCATGCTCGTCGACCTCAAGGACGAGTACGAGGCGACCAGGCTCGTCGCGGACAGGGTCGTCAGCGGCGGCCTGCTCGACGACGTTCTCAGCCTGTTGAGGACCACCGGGTCGAGACCGACCCTGGAGCCGTCGTTCGACCGTTCCCTCGTGTTGGGTAGCTACGTCAGCGATGAGCGCGTGACGAGCGCTACATGGTTGGCCGCCGACGGGAGCGTGCTCGCCAGCGGGGGCCGCGAAGACGAGGCGTCTCCCGCGGGCGCGATGGCGCGAGTAGCGCGCGCAGCAGTGGCCGAGCTGCCGGGCATCGACGCGCTGCAGGCGCACGAGGGCGATGAGGTGCTCCTGCTCGTGCTCCTGCATAACGGCGAGCGGATCCTCCTGCGCACGTTCGACGCCGATCACGCCGGCGCCCTGCTGCGCCGGGTGCAGCGCGACGCCCGCGACTGGCCACTCCCCGGTCAAGCTGCGGGGTGAGCGGCGGCGCGGAGGCGGGCGAGGCCATGGAACCGGCGGTCCGGCTGGTCACGCTGGCGGACACCGCGCGCCTGGCCGAGGAGGCGTTGGCCGAACTGCCGCACGGAGCGCTGCTCGTGCTCTCCGGTCCGCTCGGCTCTGGCAAAACTACGTTCACGCAGGCGCTCGCCACGCTCATGGGCGTGACGGCCCCGGTGACGAGCCCGACTTACACGTTGGTTCACGAGTACCCTTCGCCCACGGGGCCACTCGTCCACCTCGACGCCTACCGTCTGAGCGGCGGCGCCGCGTTGGCCGGCGCAATGCTGGACGACTACGGTTCGCGCGCCCGCCTGATCGTCGTCGAATGGGGCGAGGGCCTGCTCGACGCGTACCCGGAGGCATGGCACCTGGCTTTCTCGTTCGCCTCCGAGGAACCCGCCTCGAGCGCGGCGAGCCCCGCCGAAGGGAGCGCTGGCGAACCTCTACGGGAGGCGCGGTGGCTGAGGACGCACCGTGCGCAACCGCCAGCGGGGCCGGTCGACTCATGAGTACCGGCCCTCTGCTGCTTGCCCTCGACTGCGCTACGCCCCACCTCGCGCTGGCCGTCGTCGACCCCACCACCGGCACGCTGGCGGCCACGTCTGACGATGTCGGCCGCGCCCATGCCGCCCTCGTGTTGGAAGCGTTGGACGAGTTGCTCGCGGCCTGCGGCGCCCGTCCAGGCGACTTCGCCGCGCTCGGCGTCGGCGTAGGGCCGGGCTCGTATACGGGCGTGCGCGTCGGGGTGGCGACCGCCATGGGGATCGCCCGCGCTTGGGGCGTGCCGTGCCTAGGGGCATCCAGCCTCACCGCCCTGCCGGGTACGCTGGCGCCACCCGCCACGCGCGTGGTCGCGCTCAGCGACGCGCGCCGGGGCAACGTCTACGCGCAGTCGCTCGAGCGCCTGGTCGCGCCGCCGTGGGCGGTGAGCTACGCGGAGTCGGAGCCTCCAAGGAGACTGGCCCGCGCCGATCTCGACGCCGAGTACCCCGGCATGGTCCGCGTCGAGTACGGTACGACCCACCAGGCCGGCGACACCGCCACGCTCGTGGTCCCGGACGCCAGCGCGCTCGCGTGGGCGGCTGACAGGCATGCCGGCGCGCAGGCGCAACCGCCCAAACCCCACTACTTGTAGCGTTATACTGCCTCACCGCGAGACTACGGTGACCTCGCGGACCGCACCGCAAGGATGGCCCCCGTGGGCGTTGAGTCCACGCCCGAGTGGCGGTGAGGCCCGTTGACCGTCGTGGTAGCCGGGAACGCCGTGGAGCGGAAGTGAGTATGTTCTTCAGACTCGGAAAAGAGATGGGGGTCGACCTCGGCACGGCGACCGTCCTCATCTATGTGAAGGGCCAAGGCATCATGTTGCGCGAACCGTCCGTCATCGCGATGGTCCGCGACACCGGTGAGGTGAAGGCCGTAGGCGAGGAAGCCTACCGGATGCTTGGCAGGACGCCCGGCAACATCGTGGCCGTCCGCCCGATGCGCGACGGCGTCATAGCGGATTACGACCTGACAGAGAAGATGCTGCAGGCGTTCGTGCGCAAGGTGCTCACAGGCCCGAGCCGCCTCTTCAAGCCGCAGATCATGGTGTGCGTACCCTCCGGCGTCACGGAGGTGGAGCGCCGCGCCGTGCTGCAGGCCACCCGCGAGGTGGGCGCCCGCAAGGCGTTCCTCATCGAGGAGCCGCTGGCGGCCGCCATCGGCGCGGGCGTCAACATCGCCGAGCCGACGGGCTCGATGATCGTCGACGTTGGCGGCGGCACGACGGACATCGCCATCATCTCCCTCGGCGGCATCGTCGTGTCCGAAAGCCTACGCATCGCAGGCAACGAGTTCGACGAGTCGATCATCAGGCACATCCGCCACAAGGAGAACCTGCTGATCGGCGACCGCACGGCCGAGGCCGTGAAGATGGAGGTCGGGGCCGCCATGCTGCGCGGGCCGGGCGACGACCTGAGTCTCGAGGTCCGCGGGCGCGACCTCATCAACGGCCTGCCGAAGAGCATCACCGTCACCACCAGGGACGTCGTCGAGGCCCTGAAGGAGCCTATCGCCAAGATCGCGGACGGCGTACGACGCGTCCTCGAACAGGCGCCGCCGGAACTCGTCAGCGACGTGATCGACCGGGGCATCATCATGACGGGCGGCGGAGCGCTCCTGCGCAACTTCGACGAGCTGCTGCGCCAGACCACCGGCATCCCGGTCATGGTGGCGGAGAACGCCACGGAGTCGGTGGCGCTCGGCACCGGACAGGCCCTCGACATGATCCACGTGCTGCAGGACGCGCTCATCTCAGACAACTTCCTCAGGCGCTGACCGTGCCGGCGCACGCGCGCGCCAAGCGGCCCGCCCCCGGCGCTCCGACCGGCCGACCCGACGCTCGCGGTTCGCGTGCGGACCCGACCCGTCGCCTGCTCGCCTGCCTCGCCCTCCTAGCCTGCTCCGCGGCGCTGGCCCAGCCGGCCAGGTCGCAGGTCGCGGACCTGCCCGTCGAGGCCGTCGTGATCGGCGACAAGGGGTACGGCGTCACGGCCGGGGCGGGCAACCGGCTGGAGCGCTTCGCAGTGGAAGTGCTCGCGGTGCAATGGGACGGCGGCTCGGGCTTCCCGCTCGTGCTGGTGCGCGCCAGCGGCCCGTTCATCGAGGCCGCCGGCGGGGTCGCGGCGGGGATGAGCGGCAGTCCGGTATACATCGCCACGGAGGGCGGCGACGCGCTCCTTGGCGCGATCGGTTACGTGTTCCCGCGCGCCGCCCACGACCTCGCGCTCGTGACGCCCATCTCGGCCATGCGCCGCACGACGGGCGGCCAACTGCCACCGTTCGTCGAGGTCCCTGGCGTCGGCGAGGCGGCGAGAGCCTCGACCCCTGTCCTCATGACGGGCGTGAGCTCGCGCGCCCTCACCCTCATGACCCCGCTGTTCCGGTCGGCTGACGTGACCGCCTTCCCCGTCCAGGGCGGCGGCTCGAGCGGTACGGCTGGCGACGAGGCGACGTACGCGTTGCAACCCGGGGCGCCCCTCGCGGTCTCCCTCGCCTGGGGCGACGTCGCCATGCAGGCGGTCGGCACGATCACGGCGGTGGAAGGCGATGACGTCATAGCGTTCGGCCACCCTTTCCTGGGGATGGGCGCCGTCTCGCTACCCATAACGCCCGCATACGTGACGGCCATAATCCCGTCCTCGGACGTGCCATTCAAGCTGGCCAACGTCGGCTCCAGCATCCTCGGGGCCATCGAACAGGACCGGCCAGGCTCGATCTCGGGCAGGCTCGGCGCGACCCCTCGCACCCTCCATGTCGATCTGAGCGTCGTGGGTGTCGGGCAGAGCGCCAACTACTCGTTCGCGGTTCCGGCCGACGACCGGCTCTATCCGACGCTCGTCGGCACGGGCGTGCTGTCGCTACTCGACCGTCATCTCGCAGCCACGACGGCGGGCTACGCCGAGATCGCCTGGGAGATCGCCCTGAGAGGCGGCGAGCGGGTCAACGTCATCGAGCAGACGAACGCCCCGGACGACATCGCGTACCGCGCGGCGGTCCTGGCGCTGACGCCGCTGGCGATCCTGGCGGACAACGAGTTCCGCGAGAGCGGAGTCGATCACGTGTCGATAGCCGTGCGGCTCGAAGACAGGCAGCGCGTCGCCACCCTCGAGGAGGCCATCGCCGAGGAGAGCGTGGTGACGGCCGGCGAGAACGTGGTGATCCACCTGCGGTTGCAGCCGTACCGGCAGAACGCCATCGTGCGAACGATCAGCGTCCCTGTCCCAGACGACGTGGAGGGCGAACTCACCGTGCTCATCCGGGGCGGCGACGTCCCGCGCGACACGGGCGACGCCCACGTCGACGAGCAGGAGGTCGACAAGCCACGCTCGTTCCCCGAGCTCCTTGACGCCCTCAGGCAGCAGGTCCAGGCAAGCGAGCTCATCGTGGAGGCCGTGACAGAGTCAGGCGAGGTCAGGCGGCTCTCTCGCACGCCGTTCGCCTTCGTCGTCGACGGCAACGAGGACCTCACCATCACGGTCACCCCGTCCGATCAGGATGCGGGCTCAGGGACACCCACGGACGAAGGGGCGCCCGCGAGCGGCGGCACCGATGACTGAGACGCGAGCCCGGATGTACGGGGAGCTCGTCGCCGCGCTCGTGAGCGGCGCCGGTGTGACCGGCACCGGCGCGGCCGTGGGCGCCACCGGGCCGACGGGGGGAGCGTCGATCCGGCGCCTCGTCGACGCGTCCGTCACGCGGCAGGCCGGCGTCGACCTCGCCGACGCCGCCTGCGTGATGAGCAAGGAAGCCGCGGCGGCCGGCCCGCCAGCCAGCCGACCGGCGCTACTGGTAGTGCCGAGCGGCACGAGTTGGGCCGCCGACTACGGCACCGGGTTGGCGGAGGCGCCCGATGCGCGCCTCGCCCTCGCCGTGCTCAGCGCCTGCTTCGTGTCGGAAGGCCTGCCCGCGCCCGGCATCCACCCGCTGGCGAGCGTCCACGAGACCGCCAGCCTCGGCGAGGGCGTCCGCGTGGCCGCCGGCGCCGTGATAGGTCCTGGCGCCCGGTTGGGCGCCGGCTGCGTCATCGACGCCGGGGTGGCCATCGGCGCCAACGCCGAGCTGGGCGCTGGCTGCCGGCTCTACCCGAACGCGACGCTGTACCCCGGCACGGTGCTCGGGCAGCGCGTAGTGGTCCACGCCGGCGCCGTGATCGGAGCCGACGGCTTCGGTTACGCGGCGTCGCCGCGCGGCGCGCTCAAGGTGCACCACCTTGGCGGCGTCGTGCTCGAGGACGATGTCGAGATCGGCGCCAACACCTGCGTAGACCGCGGCACGCTCCTGAACACGCGCATCGGAGCGCGCACCAAGATCGACAACCTCTGCCAGGTCGGTCACAACGTCGTCATCGGCTCAGACACGCTCATAGCAGGCAAGGCCGGCATAGCCGGGAGCGCCGCCATAGGCTCGGGCGTGATCATCGGCGGCGACGTGGCGATCAGCGACCACGTCAGGGTCGGGGACGGCGCGCGCATCGCCGGGCGCAGCGGGATCACCAAGGACGTGCCGCCGGGCGCCACGTGGGCCGGCTTCCCCGCGCGCCCGCACCGCGAGTTCGCGCGCGAGCTCTACCTGCTCGGCAAGCTCGAGGAGCTGTGGCGCTTGGCGCGCGCTGGGAGACGCGCCGGCGACATGGCCGACGGCGCCGCCAAGACCGCCGACGGACCGGCCGTGAGCGAGGCCGGCGCGAACGAGGTCCGCTGACCGGCCATGGTGACGGTCACAGGGCGCGCCATCCACTGCGGTCTCACGAGCAGCGTGACGTTGCACCGCGTCGACGGACCCATCCGCTTCTTGCGCGGCGGAACCGAGGTGCCCGCCGACCTGGGCCACCTGGCCGGCGCGGAGCGCGCCACGAGCCTGGCGGCAGACGGCGCGAACGTTCATCTCGTCGAGCACTTGCTGGCCGCGCTGCGCGTGGCCGGCTTCTTCGAGGGCGTGCTCATCGAGGCGACCTGCGACGAGCTACCCATCCTCGACGGCTCGGCGGAGCCGTGGGCCGCCGCCGTGCACGAGCTGGGGCCGGCGCCGACCGCGCCAGCGGCCATCGCGCTCGGCCGCGAGGTCGAGGTCGCGCTCCGCGGCGGCCGGGCGCGGGCGACGCCCGGCGAGGAGTCGCTAGCCTATCGGGTCGCGTTCGACCACCCCGCGATCGGCGAGCAGGCGTGGGAAGGGGGTCCGGCCGACTACCCGGGGCTCCTGAGCGCGCGCACGTTCGGCTTCGAACGGGATTGGGAAGCCCTGAAGGCCCGCGGACTGGCGCTGGGAGCGAGCGAGGAGCATGTTATCGTCTTCGCGATGGACGGCCCGACTCGTCCTCTACGCCACCCAGACGAACCTGTACGCCACAAGGCGCTCGACGCCCTCGGAGACTTGGCCCTCCTCGGCCGTCCACTGCGAGCGCGGCTCACCATCGAACGCGGCTCGCACGCCCTCCATCATGCGCTGGCACTGGCCGTGAAGCTGGCGGCGACGGCATGAGCACCACCGACCAGCAGCCCGACGCGCTGCTGCGCGTCGCCGTGGTCGGCGCGGGGGTCATGGGGCGTTACCACGCCACCAACTATGCCACCCTGCCCCGTGTCCGCATCGTGGCGGTCGTCGAGGTCGACGAAGCACGGCGGCGCGAGGCGCAGCTGGCCTACGGCTGCGCGGGGTACGCGACGCTCGCCGAGCTTCTCGCCAACGAGGCGGTCGACGCCGCCAGCGTGGCGGTGCCGACCAGCCTCCACTACCCGGTCACCAAGGCGTTGCTCGAGGCCGGCGTCCACGTCCTCGTCGAGAAGCCTGTAGCCACGGACGTCGCCCAGGCCACCGCCCTCGCCCGCCTGTCAGAGGCGCAGGGGCTGGTGCTGCAGGTCGGCCACATCACCAGGTTCTATAGCGCGGTGCAGATGTTGGCGCGCGAGGTCAGGCAGCCCTACCTGATCGAGGCGCGCCGCCTCTCCCCTTCCCAGCGCGTGAAAGACGTCGGGGTCGTACTCGACCTCATGATCCACGACATCGACATCGTCTTCGGCCTCATGGGGAGCGGCGACCGCGTCGTCGACGTGGTCGCCTCCGGCCTGCCGATGAACGGCTCGCCGCTCGAGGACGTGGCCATCGCCCAGATCAGGTTCGAGGGCGGTTGCCTCGTGCGCTTCCTGGCCAGCCGCGTGTCACCCGACCCGGAGCGCACCATGCTCATCGCCGAGCGCGACAAGACGGTCCGTGTCGATTTCGCGAAGGAGCCATACAGCGAGGTGCAGTTCTTCCGCACGCCCGGCAGCGCCGCCCACTCCGGCCACGTGAAGCTCGACCGGCACCTCGTGCACGACGAGAACCCCTTGCGCAAGGAGCTGGAGCACTTCCTCGCCCGCGTCAGGGGCACGACCGACCCGATCGGTACGTTGGCCGACGACATGCGCTCGCTCGAGCTCGCCACTCGCATCCTCACCGCGATGCGAGAAGGCGCTGGCGTCCCTGTACACTGACGGACATGGCCGTAGACATCCGCGGCATCCTTCCGCACCGCTACCCGTTCCTTCTCGTCGACGCCTTCGTGAGGCTGGAAGGCGATTCCTTCGAGTGCCTCAAGAACGTTAGCAACAACGAGCCGTTCTTCGTCGGGCACTTCCCTCAGGAGCCGGTCATGCCGGGAGTGCTCATCCTGGAGGCGCTCGCCCAGGCCGCCGCCGTCGGCGTGGCGGTGCGCGAGGGGTTGGTGGGCGAGGGGCCGGCGGGCGACGGACCCACCAAGGTCGGCTACCTGACCGGCGTCGAAGCGGCGAAGTTCCGGCGCAAGGTCGTCCCGGGCGACCAGCTCCGCCTCACGGGCACCATCGTCCTGTTCAGGCGCGGGCTCTGCAAGGTGGAGGCGCGCGCGCTGGTAGGTGACGAGGTAGCGGCCGAGGCGACCTTGTCGTTCATGTACGCACGCTGATGAGCGGACGCGGACCGGCCGACGGGCGGCCTCGTGCGCAGCCGCACGGCGCCGCGGCAGGCCCGGCCGCCGTCGACCCGACCGCCAAGCTCGGGGCGAACGTGGCGATCGGTCCGTTCGTGACGATCGAGGCCGACGTCGAGGTCGGCGAGGGCTCGCGCCTGCTGCCAGGCACGGTGTTGCTGGCCGGCAGCCGCGTGGGCAGGGGTTGCACGCTCGGGCCCTACGCGGTCGTTGGGGCCGAGCCCATGGACACCGGCTTCCACGGCGAGCGCAGCCTCGCGGTCCTCGAGGACGAGGTCACCCTGCGCGACTTCGCCACCGTCCACCGGGCGACCGGCGAAGGGCACGAGACGCGCGTCGGGGCAGGGACGCTCGTCATGAGTTACGCGCACGTGTCGCACAACGTGAGCGTCGGGGAGCGCTGCGTGATCACTACGGCGGTGCAGCTGGGTGGCCACGCGCAGGTCGGCCACCACGCCGTGCTCGGCTCCGGGGCGCTCGTCCATCAGTTCGTGCGTATCGGCGCGTACGCCATGTTCGGCGCGGGCAGCGCGACGAACCAGGACGTCCTACCCTTCAGCATGGCGCGAGGGAACCCGGCCCGCCACTACAGGCTCAACACCGTTGGCCTCAAGCGCAACGGCTTCTCCGGCGAGCGCTACGGCGACCTGGAGCGGGCCATGCGCTACTTGCGCCGACGTGACCACGCCGCCCTCGCCGAACTGGCCGCCACCAACGGCGACGCCAAGGAGCTCCTCGACTTCGTCGCCGCCAGCAGGCGCGGCGTGTTGCGCTTCGTCACGGCGGGCTGATGCCGGGTCGAGCGCCACCTGCTGACCGCGGGCCACACGGCGGAGTGGCCGTGAGCGACCCCTCCCCGGCCGCGCGTAGCTCCGGCGGCGCCGAGCAGCCGCCTGGCTTCCAGCTCGTGCTCGTGAGCAACGGACCGGGCGAGCTCTACACCTGGGTCAGGCCGGTCATCGACGAGGCTCGCAGGGCGGCCCCAAACGCGCGCCTGGCCATCGCCCTTGTCCCGTGCCAGTTCTCCGGCGGGAACGAGCCCAGCATCGCCGCCACTTTCGGTCCGGACGTCCTGACGACGCCCCAACAGTACCTGCGCGCCTCCGCCATCGGCTCCGTGCCGGAGGAGCTGCGCGCGGGCGGCACGGGGTTGCCGGGCGCCGTGATCGGGCTCGGCGGGAGCGCCGGCTACGCCGCCACCCTCGGGAAGCGGCTTGGCTACCCGGCGTTCCGTTACAGCTTCGAGCCCAACTGGCATGGCGGTCTCGAGGCGCTCCTGGTGCCCGACGAGACCGTGCGCGAGAAGGCGCTGCGCAGGGGGGCGCCGGCCGCACGCGTGCGCGTAGTCGGCAACCTGGTGGCGGACGCCGTCGGTGACTCCCCGGCCGAGCCGGCGCCAGGTCACCCCCACGTCCTACTGTTCGCCGGCAGCCGCGACACCTTCGCCGTCCACGTCATCCCCTTGCTCATCGCCACCGTCGACAGGCTCGCCGAGGCCCTACCCGGCGCCCGCTTCGTGTGGCCCGTGAGCCGCCTACTCCAACGGAGCACCATCGAGGACGGCGCCGCGGGCAGGTACGCGGCCACGCTGAGCGGCGCGGCGGGAACGCTCAGGCCCACGGAGCGCGGCGAGGTCATCGAGACGCCGGGCGGCGCCGTCCTCGAGCTCGTGCCGGAGGAGGACCGCTACCGGCACATGCGCGCGGCCGACCTCGCCATCACGATCCCCGGCACCAACACGCTGGAGCTCGGCATCGCCGGCGCGCCGGCGCTCGTGCTGCTGCCTCTCAACAAGCCGGAACTCATCCCGCTCGAGGGGGCCGGCCACTGGCTCGGCCTCGTGCCGGTCGTCGGCAAGTACCTGAAGCGGCATGCCGTAAGGCTCTTCGTCACGCGGCTCAAGGTGCCCGTCTCGCTACCCAACCGCGTGAGCGGCGAGGACCTCATGGTGGAGCTGAGCGGTCACGTCGATCCGGGACGGGTGGCGGACGCGGCGCTGGCGCTGCTCGGTGACGAGGCCGACCTGGCGCGCCGCCGGGCGCGGCTGATCGAAACCATGCCTGGGCGCGGCGCGGCGGCCGAGCTGCTGCGGTCCGTGTTGCCAAGCCGAGCCTCATGAGCGCGCCCGCCACCGCTCCTCCGCGCGCGCGGGGCCACGACAGCGTCGACGGGCATGGCGAGTACCGCGGCGGGGACCGTGCGGCGGACGGCGGCGGAAGCCTGCTGGCGCCCCGCACCGTGTCCGCCTGGCTCGGCGCGGCCGCGGCGCTGGTCGGCGCGGGGCTGCGCGTGGCGATCGTGCCCCTCTTCGTAACGCCGCTGTTCGACCAGGTGCTGCGCGCGCAGGACGTCGGGGCGCTGCCGCGCGTCCTGATCACGGCCGGGGCGGTCGCGGTGGGCGGCAGCCTAGCGCTCTGGGCCCAGGACGCCCTCCTCGGGCGCGCGGCAGCGCGCGTCGGAGCGCGCTGGCGGGAGCGGCTCTACGCGAGGCTCCTCGCCGCCGCGCCCGGCACGCTCCCAGCCACGAGCGGGGCCCTCTCCGGCCGGATCGTCACAGACCTGCGCGAGGTCGAGACGTTCTACCGCTTCGGGTTGGGCTCGCTCATCGCCGAGTCGGCGACCTTGCTCCTCATCGTCGGTCTCCTCCTGAGGGCCGACCCGCGCGCGGCGCTCGCTCTCGTGGCCCTCGCCCTGCCCGCCGCCGGCGTGCTGCGGCTCCTCGGACGCACGCTCGAGCGGGTGAGCCGCAGCGCGCTCGAGGGGAGCGAGGCCGTCGGCCACCATCTCCAGGAGGGTCTCAAACACCACGAGCTCGTGCGGGCGTTCGGGGCCGGAGACGAGATGCTCAGGCGCTTCGCGGCCGCCAACCGCCAGGTGGAAGTGCAGAGCGCGCGGCGCAGCCTCATCGCCGGACTGCAGGTCCCCGCCACGCAGGTCCTGGTCTTCACGGCGATCGGGGTGCTGGTGGTCATCCTCGTCAACGCCGTCGGGCGCGGCGCGCTGACGGTCGGTGACGTGGTGGCCTTCCTTACGCTCGTCGCCCTCGCGGCCACGCCCATGCAGCTCCTGCCCCACAGCTACGCCATGTACCGCGAGGCGCGCGCGGCGGCGGCCAGGCTGCGCTCCCTCGACGACGGCGCTTCCGCCGCGAGCGAACCAGAACGGCCGTCCACTCCGCCGGGCGCCGCGACCTTCCAGCTCGTCGACGGGGCCGCGAGCCGAACCGGCGGTGCGCAACGGGGACGCTCCCCGGCCGCGCCCCTCCTCGCCCTACGCTCAGTCGCTTACGCCTACCAGCCCGGAGTACCGGTGCTTGAGCGCGTGAACCTCGAGCTGCCGCCCCGCGGGCTCGTGGTCGTCACGGGCGCGAGCGGCAGCGGCAAGACCACGCTGCTGCGCCTCCTCCTGCGTTTCGCCACCCCGACCACGGGCACGATCGAGCTCGGGGTGGAAGACAGACCGGACCCGGGACACCGTCCTCGCCCGCTTCAGGAAGTGCCCGAGGCGGAGCTGCGGCGCCGCCTCGCCTACGTGCCCCAGGGGCACGAGCTGCTCTCCGGTCGGTTGCGCGACGCGCTGACCATGGGCAGGGCCATCGGCGACGCCGAGCTGTGGTGGGCGCTGGAAGGGGTCGGCATGGCCGCGGCCGTCAGGGGCTCCCCTGGCGGGCTCGACGCCTTGCTGGGCGAGGACGGCGGCGGCTTCTCCGGCGGGCAGCGCCAGCGCCTTGCCATCGCCAGAGCCCTGCTCGGCAAGCCGGACGCGGTGCTGCTCGACGAGCCGACGTCCAACCTCGACGACGACAGCGAGGCGGAGATCGTGGCGCTACTGGGGCGCCTGGCCACCGACAGGCTCGTGCTGGCGGTCACCCATCGACCGGCGCTCGCCAGAGCGGCCGAGCTCCTCGTCCTCGCCAAACCGGCCGGGAGCAGCGCGTGATCTACGACTCCGCCCCTGACATCTACGACCTCCAGTACGCGACCTACCGCGAAGACGTGCCGTTCTACCTCCGGCTGGCGGACGAGTACGGCGGGCCCATCCTCGAGCTGGGCTGCGGCACGGGCAGGGTGACGGAGGCGCTGGCGCGGGCCGGCCACGCCGTCGTGGCCGTGGACGCCTCGGCAGCCATGCTCCGCCGCGCCGCCGAGCGTCTCACAGGGCACGACCTCGTGAGCCTCGTCACCGCCGACATGCGCCAGCTGTCCCTAGAGCGGACCTTCCCGCTCGTCATCGCCCCGTTCAACACGCTGATGCACCTCTACACGCTCTCCGACCAGGACCTGGCGCTGCGGGCCGCGCTCGATCACCTGGAACCCGGCGGCACCTTCGCCTTCGACGTCTACCAGCCGCACCTGGGGCAGCTCGGCGTCCTCAGGCGCGAGGGGGCGCTGGCGGGCGGGTTGGCCACCGGCGCTCCTCCCTTCGCCGGTGCCCCGGGGGCGGGCACGCACCAGATGGCTGCATCCACCGCCGGCGGCCGAGGAGCAGAGCTGTTCTTGCTGCAGGAGCACGACCCCGAGCGCCAACTCGTCGAGAGCCGCTACTACCTGGACGAACCGGACGAGGACGGCAGACTGAGGCGCCGGACGGCGACGTTGACGCAGCGCTACTACGGGCGTTTCGAGCTCGAACGGGCGCTGCGCCACGCCGGCTTCGCGGAGATCCTCATGTACGGCGGCTTCGACCGCGGGCGCCTGCTGGCAAGCAGCCTCGGCATCGTCGGGATCGCGCGCAAGGGCGGAGAGTAGGGCTCACCGGCGCGGGCAGGGCGTCCGGTAAGAAGGTCAGGCCGGGCCCGCACCGCCATCACACTTCCAGCGACAGCCGCTCCACGATGGTCAGGTCGCGCCGCACGACGATCGCCTCCGGTAGCTTCAGGGACTGCCAGAGCGCGAACGGCTCGAGCCCGTTGGCTTGGGCGAGGGCCAGCGCCATGACCGTGCCGTGCGTCACTACCGCCAGGCGCTTCCCGGGCCGGGAGGCCAGCGCGTCAGCCACCCCCTTGCGGAAGCGCCCTTCCGCCTCCCGCGCCGTCTCGCTGCCGAACACGAGTACGTCTGGGCGCGCGAAGAAGCGCTTGACCGTGCGCAGGAACTCGACGTCGGGCATGAATGGGACGTCGTCCCGGTGGTGCTCCTCGAGGTCCGTGCCGGTCGTGGTGGGCACGCCGAGCACGAGCGAGAGGGTGCGCGCCGTCGCGAGCGCCTTCGGCTCGTGGCTCGAGACGACCGCATCGACGGGTCCGGCGGAACCGCCAGGCGGCGCGGCCAGGCGCACTCCGACCAGAGCCATGCCGAGCGCCGCCGTCAACTCCATCGCCCCCGGCGCCAGCCGCCAGGTCGCGGCCGCCGCACCGGGCACGGGGGTCGTGGGCGCGTGCCTGACGAGCACGAGCTCGCCACCGGCCGGACCCGACTTCGGGGCGTCCAGCGGGGCGGCGTCTGCAGCGGCGTCCGCAGTGGCGTCCGCAGCGGCGGCGCTCACTCGACCCCGTCCATGGCGCGCAGGGCGGCGGGCGCGGCCACGCCGCGCGGAGCGGCCGCCCAGACGTCGGCCAGCGCGTCCTCGATGAGCTGGGCGGCGCCGAGCGCGTCGTAACGGTCCGCGTGGCCGAGCAGCGACGGCCTGATCAGCACCGGCTTGAGTTCGTCCTGGCCACCGGCGATGACGGCGCCGCGCGCCATGGCCGCCGCCACGACGGCCGGAGCGCCGACGCCTTCCGGCACTAGCAGCGCCGCCACGGCCGGGCTTGGCCGCTGCGCTAGCGGCCGCATGCCGAGCGCGACCCCGGCTGCCAGGAGGCCGGCGTTGAGGGTCGCGCGGCGGCGCCACACGGCGTCCACGCCCTCGGCGAGGAGCAGCCCGAGGGCGACGTCCAAGCCGGCCACGAGCGACACGGCCGGCGTGTACGCCGTCTCCCCCGCCGCCTGCTTGCGCCGTTCGCGGTGAAGGTCGAGGTAGTAGCGGGGCTGGCTGCTCTTCGCGCCGCGCCGCCATGCCCGCTCCGATAGCCACACGAACGCGAGCCCCGGCGGCGTCATCACGCCCTTCTGGGAGCCGGAGACGACGGCGTCGAGGTCCCAGTCGCGCGGCCGCAGCTCGGCGCTGGCGAGGCTCGTGACCGCGTCGACGAGCACGAGCGCCTCAGGGCGCTCCGCGCGCACGAGCGCGGCCAAGGCGCGCACGTCGTGGAGCGCGCCCGTCGAGGTCTCGCTATGCACGAGGGTCACGGCAGCCAGCTCAGGCAGCGCGCGCAGCCGCGCCGTCAGCGCCTGCGTGTCGAACTCGACGCCCGCGCCGGACCCGAACCGCTCCACCGCGTAGCCGAGGCGCTCCGCCATCCCGGCCCACCGCTCGCCGAACTTGCCGGCATGGAGGGCCAGCACGGTGCCCCCGGCGGGAACGCTGCCGACGAGCGCCGCCTCGAAGCCTGCGGTGCCGCTACCGGTGACGATGAGCACGTCGTCGCCAGGCACACAGAAGACCTCGGCGAGGCGGGTCCGGGCGCTGAGGAACGTCTCGCGCGCCGCGGTCGTACGGTGGTGCGGCACGGGGCGGGCGACGGCCTCGAGGACCGCCGCCGGCACCTCCACCGGCCCGGGGGCGAGTAGCCGCTCCCTGAAGCCCGCGTGCCCGCTGGCGCCCAGGGGCCGGGCCGGGGCCGGCGACCGCTCCGGTCCGACCGGCGCCGCCGCGGCGGTAGGCGGTTCGCGTCCGGTCACAAGCGCACCAGCCGCAGGCTACGGATGACGTCGGTCATGCCCGCGAGGACCTCAAGCACTTCCTCGCTCGGGGCCGAGTCGAGACTGACCACGAACATGGCGAGGCCGTGGTCGCTCACCCGGGAGAGCTGCATGCTGTTGATGTTCACGCCGGCGTCGCCGAGCACGGTGCCGATGCGCCCGACGGCCCCCGGCCGGTCGACGTTCGTGCAGACGAGCATGGCGCCCTCGGGGCGGATCTCCAGGTTGTAGCCGTCGATGCTCGTGATGCGCGGTTGGCCGGCCAGCACGGTGCCACCCACCCGCGTCATGCCGTCCGCCGCCTCGACCGTTACGAGCACGTGCGTGGTGTAGCCGTGGTTGGCGCTCGAGGTCACCTTGCCGACGCGGATGTCGCGGTCGCGGGCCAGCGACGGCGCGTTCACGTAGGTGGGCGGCGTGTCGAGGAACGGCTCCATGAGGCCCTTGACCACCGCCGTGGCGACGGGGTCGGGGTCCATCGGGAAGTCGCCCGAGAACTCGACCTCGACAGCCTTGACGCGCCCGCGGGCGAGCTGCGTGGCCATGCCGCCCAACCGTTCGCCGAGCGTGAGGTGGACGCCGAGCGCCGCCATCACGTTCGGGGCCAAGGCCGGGGCGTTCACGATGCCGACGGAGTAGTCGCCCTTCAGGACGGCCAACGTGCGCTCGAGGATCTGCTCGCCCACCCGGTGCTGCGCCTCGCGGGTGTTGGCGCCCAAGTGCGCCGTCAGGACGACGTCGTCGCGTTGCAGGAGCGGGTGGTCGGGTCGCGGCGGCTCGAGCACGTAGACGTCGAGCCCCGCCCCGAAGAGCCGGCCGGACTCCAGCGCCGCCAGGAGCGCGTCCTCCTGGATGATGCCGCCGCGAGCCGCGTTCACGACCACCGCGCCGACCGGCAGGGCGGCCAGCTCGTCCGGCCCGAGCATGCCGCGGGTCTCCTCCGTGAGGGGCGTGTGGACGCTCAGGTAGTCCGAGCGCGCCAGCATGGCGGGGAGGTCGTCGAACAGCTCGACCTTCAGCTCGTCGGCGCGGCGCCGGTTGATGTACGGGTCGTACGCCGCCACTTGCATCCCCAGGCCCTGGGCCTTGCGCGCCACCAGGGAGCCGATGCGGCCGAGGCCGACGATGCCGAGGCGCGCGGACTCGACCTCGCGTCCGAGGTACGCGCGGTCCCACTTACCGCTCCGGAGGAGCTTGTCGGAGCGGGCCACGCCGCGGGCGGCGGCGAGCATCAACGCGATGGCCAGCTCGGCCGCGGAGACGTTGTTCGCTTCCGGGGCGTTGACGACTAGGATGTCACGCCTGCTGGCCGCGTCGAGATCGATGTTGTCTACCCCGACGCCGCCGCGGCCGACGACCTTGAGACGTTTGCCGGCGTCTAACAGCTCCTCGTCCACTTGCGTGCGACTGCGCGTGATGATGGCGTCGTATTCGCCGACCACCCGCAGGAGCTCCGCCCTGCCGATGCCGGCGCGGTCGTCCAGGGTCACTCCCGGATCGGAGAGCGCCCCGAGTTGGATGTCATCCGTGACGATGATGCGCGTCATACCGCGCGACTGTACTACTTTCGCCGGCGGGCCCTCGGAGATGCTCAGTGAACGAAGCCCGTTACCGTCCAGCCGGCGGGAACGGGGAACGAGTCGACGCCCAGCACGTCCATGAACAGGTCGCCCTCCAGTTGAGCCAGCGTGACGTGATGGGCGAGGGCGGCCTCGAGCACGGCGCGCGCCTCGTCGCCGAGTTCCGAGAGGACCGGATAGAACGTGAGGTCGACGCGCGACGACTCGCCGGCGGCCAGCGGCACGGGGCTCATGTCCTCCGATGCCATATGCCAGCGACCGAGCGCGAGCGACAGGTCCTTGCCGTAGAGGAAGTACCCGATGTCGCCGGGGTTGACGGCCTGCAGCACCAGTTGGACGACGGGGACGTCCGGCCGGAGCATGAAGACGCGGCTCTCGGTCTCGTCGAGGCGCAGCAGCGGCGCCTGCACGGCCTGCCGCGCCAGGGTCGCGCCGGTGAGCAGGACCTTGTTGCGCGTCTCGTACAGGTGCGTCGGGGTGGAGAAGCGCATCGTGCCCTCGACCCTGAACTGGAGCGGTCGGCCCGCGAAGGCCCGCGCGGCCGCGCCGAGGAGGTCGGGCTGACCTACCAGCGACGCGGCGATGTCGAACTTGACAGGAACGGTCGATGAGGCCTCGAGGTAGACGTCGGGCGCGAGCGCCCCGCGAACGACCTGCTTGCCCTCGAGGTAGACGACGTAGGTGATCGTCTGCAGGCGGATGCCGTACTCGTTGGGGTTGCGAGCGAGCGATCCGACGGTGAGCTCGAGGCGCCCGCCGGCGCCAGGCGGATCGAAGCGCTCGATGCTCGTCTGGCCGGGCACGAGCTCGAACTCGACCGGCAACGCGGTGCCGATCGCCTCCACCGTGCGCACCTCCGTGCGGGGGGCGCACGCGGCGAGCAGCAGTATGAGCGCCGACCAGAGGGCGGCTGTACGGTGAGCGGCTGACCTGAACCCCACGCCTTCGAGTCTACTATCCGTGCCGGCGCGACGACCCCTGCTGGCGCGGCCGGCCTAGGCGCCTGCCCGTTCGGCGGGGGCGAACGGCACGAGCAACGCGGCGAAGAAGACGCTGGCGAGCGTGTACGCGGCGCCGGCCAGCGCGTCGGGGGCGTACTGGCTCGGCCCCCAGGCCGGTCCGAGCGTCGCCGCCTCCCACACCGCGTAGGCGATGGTGGCCACGAGCGGCAGGCAGACGCAGAGCCATGGGCGCCGCCTTGCCAGGGGCCTGGCCGCGACCGCGCCGAGGACGACGATGACGAGCGCGCCGCCGCCGAACGCCCACAGGCGCTCGGTCGGCAAGCCGGCCTTGCCGGCGAGGCCGAGCAGGTAGGCGGCGTGGGCGGCGAGCGGCAAGAGGGCGATGCCTGCCAGCAACGCGAACCGCCGCCGCGTCAGCGTCAGGCGCAGGGCGAGCCCGACCAGTAGCCCGGCGAAGACAGCCACCAGTCCGAACCGCAGCAGTAGTCTCATCTACTCGGGCCGCCTCATCTAGATGACCTCCCTGACCATCACGGCCCTGCTGCGCCTACGCAACTCGGCGACCAAGCGGGCGGCCCATGCCGCCTCCAGATCCGGGTCCGCCTCGAGCATGCGCTGGGCCAACGCGCGTGCCGCCTCGATTATGGGGCCATCCTCGACGATGTCGCCGATCATCAGCTCGGGCAGCCCGGACTGGCGGGTGCCACGCAGGTCGCCAGGGCCCCTCAGGCGCAGGTCGACCTCGGCGATGGTGAAGCCGTCGGCGTGCTTGACGAGCACGTTGAGGCGCTCGCGCGTCTTGCGGCTCGCGTCGCCGGCGACGAGCACGCAGTGGCTCGCGTGAGCCCCGCGGCCTACCCGGCCGCGCAGCTGGTGGAGCTGGGCGAGCCCGAAGCGCTCGGCGTTCTCGACGATCATGACGGTGGCGTTGGGAACGTCGACACCCACCTCGATGACCGTCGTCGTCACGAGCAGGTCGAGGTCGTGGCGCCTGAACGCCCCCATCACCTCATCCTTCTCGGCCGCGCTCATGCGCCCGTGCAGTAGTCCGATGCGCGCGGCCTCCGGCAGGATCTGGCGCAGGTCGTCCTCCAGCCGCGTGGCGGCGAGCACCTCGTCGAGGGCCTCGCTCTCCTCGATCAGCGGCGTGACGACGTAAACCTGGCGCCCCTCGCGTATCTGCTCCCAGGCGAAGCGGTAGACGTCGCGCCGCTTGGTGGCGCTCGTCAGGGCCGTCTTGATGGGCACCCGCCCAGGCGGCAGTCCCTCGATGGTGGTGAGCTCGAGGTCGCCGTAGTCCGTCAGGGCGAGCGAGCGGGGGATCGGCGTGGCGCTCATCACCAGCACGTCCGGCATGGTCTTGATGAGGGCGCGCCGCTGCTCGACCCCGAAGCGATGCTCCTCGTCGATGACCGCCAGCCCAAGGTCCCTGAACGTCACGCCGTCCTGGATGAGCGCGTGCGTGCCGACGGCGAAGTCCGACTGGCCCGTGCCGATGCGCTCCCTGGCGGCGCGGCGCTCACCCGCCGTCATCGCGCCGGTGAGCAGTTCCATACGCACGCCGAGCGGGTACAGGTAGTGCTGGAGGTTGGTGAAGTGCTGCCTGGCGAGGATCTCCGTGGGTGCCATCAGGGCGGCCTGCGCGCCGTTGCGCACGGCAACGTACACGGCGGCGGCGGCCACGGCCGTCTTCCCCGACCCGACGTCGCCCTGCAGCAGGCGCGCCATCTGCCGCGGCTGGGCGAGGTCGGCGAGGATCTCGCGCAGCGCCCGACCCTGGTACTCCGTCAGCTCGAAGGGCAGCGTCGAGAAGAAGTCGTCCAGGTACTCCTGCCTTACCTCGAAGGCCCGCGACACGGCCGCGCGATCGCGGCTGCGCAGGACGGCGAGCTGAAAGAAGAGGAAGTCGTCGAACTTCAGGCGCCTGAGGGCGGCCTGCAAACCCTCCTCGCTGTCTGGGAAGTGGGCCGAGCGCATGGCCTGATCGAGGGGGACGAGCGCGTGGTCATCGAGGATGGAACGTTGCAAGTAGTCCTGTACCGTCGGCATGGCCTCGAGGAGGCGCTTGGCGGCGCGCCGCAGGTACGCCTGGCTCAGCCCCTGCGTCGTCGGGTAGATGCCGACGATGCGCCCGAAGGAAAGCGACTCGCTGTCGTCGTCGACCTCGAAGCCTTGCACGCCGAGCTCCAGGAGCCGTCCCTGGCGCTTCACCTTGCCGGAGAGGACGAGCCTGACGCCCGGGTACAGCTGCTTCTCGAGCCACGGCTGGTTGAACCAGACGGCCGTGATCCGCGCGCCCCGGCCGTCGGTCAGGGCGGCGCGCGTGACGTGCAGACCCCGCTTGGTGCGGTTACCTATCCGGCTGACAACCTGACCGGAGACGGTGGCGGTGGCGCCGTCCTGGAGGCTGCCGTAGTCGGGCAGCACGCGCCGGTCCTCGTAACGCCTCGGGAGGTGCCAGAGGAGCTCGCGGTAGGTCGTCACACCGATCTCGGCGAGCTTCTTCGGCGCCTGGGCGCCCAGGTCGATCGCGCGCGCATCGAGCCGCGCGTCCAAGTCGAAGGCGGTGCCCATCGCAGTAGCGAGTGTACGCCACGGCATCATCGGTCCTTAACCTGGGGGCGACCGCGCGCCGGAAGCGGTTGCCACGGCCCCGAGCCCGCGCGTATCCTTGACGGGACGTGAAAACCTTCTGGCGCGCCGCGCTGCGCGCCGACATCCAGGAGGACAACGACATGAAGCGGATCTTCGGTACCTTACTCGCCCTAGTCATGGCCGGCTCGCTGGCCTTCGCGCAGTACGACCTCGGCGGTCGCACGTTGATCGTCGGCTCCGACACGACCTACCCGCCCTTCGAGACGGTCGACCAGAACGGCGCCATCGTCGGCTTCGACGTCGACGTCGTGAACGCCATCTGCGGCGTCGTCAACTGCGTCGCCCAGTTCCAGACGACGGCGTGGGACGGCATCTTCGCCGCCATGGCCAACGGCGAGTTCGACATGATCGCCTCGGGCATCAGCATCACGGAGGAGCGCGCCCAGGTAGTCGAGTTCACCGATCCGTACCACGAGGTCAGTCAGGCCGTGGCCGTGCGCACGGACGACGGCGACCTCACGCTCGCCGACTTCACGGACGGCAGCCTCGTCCTCGGCGCCCAGACGGGCACCACGAACGCCATCCTCGCCGAGGAGCTCGTGGGCCGTGACCGCCTGCGCATCTACGACGACTTCAACGCGGCCATCCTCGCCCTCATCAACGGCGACGTGGACGGCGTCATGATCGACGACACCTCCGCCGACGCGTTCGTGCAGCAGTACGCCGGTCAGATCGTGGCGGCAATCCGCAACGTGCAGTCCGGCGACACGCTCGGCTTCGCCGTGCAGCCGGGCGACGAGCTCGTCGACGCGCTCAACTACGGCCTCGCTGCCATCAAGGCCGACGGCACCCTCGATGCCCTCGTGGAGAAGTGGCTCGTCGAGCAGGCCGACTGATAAAGACGCGTAGCTGACGCATGGAACCTCGCAAGCGCGCGGCGGCGGCTGGGGGCGGTCATAGGGCCGCTCCTAGTCCCGCCGCGCGCCGCGGTTTGCTCAAGAACATCCGGCCCAGTTACCTCATCCTGCTGACGGCCCTGCCGTTCGTCGTCTACCTCTTCGCCTCCTCGGAGCGCTACCAGGCGGCTCTCAAGTTCCTGCTCCCGGGTCTGGGCACCACGGCGTTCGTGACCGTCGTCGCGTACATAGCCGCCTCGGTCCTTGGTCTCGTCCTCGCCGGCCTGCAACTCCTGAGGCAGGGCGAGCGCA
Organism: Deinococcaceae bacterium; assembly: GCA_040255585.1. Classification (GTDB taxonomy): domain Bacteria; phylum Deinococcota; class Deinococci; order Deinococcales; family Trueperaceae; genus JAAYYF01. The sequence goes on along the minus strand of JBDZVI010000045.1, from coordinate 730 downwards.
CCGTCAGGAACTACCTCGTCGGCTCCGTCGTGCTCCTGCTGGGCGCCGCCGCGCTGCTCACCAGACCGCAGGAGCAGTACGTGCTCATCGGCGAGGGCGGGGGTCGCGTCGCCATCATCCAGGGCACGCCGACGTCGGCCTCCGACCCAGTGAAGCTCGGCAAGTACCCAGGCGCGGAGGCGCCGCAGGCCGTGCGCGCCGTGACGGACCTGGGCGCCGCCCTCGACCGGCTCGAGACCGGCCAGGTCAGTTCCGCCCTCATCCCGGCGGCCGGCGTGCCCGAAGGCGCCGACGTCATGTGGCGCACCTCCTTCCTCGCCCCGGCACTCAAGCGCCCCGGCATGCTCCTGCTGGTCATCGGCCTGCTCGGCCTCGCACTCACGTTCGCCTCGTGGCAGAGCGCCACCCACCCCCTGCGGCTCGTGTCGGAGCTGTACGTCGACGTCCTGCGCGGCATCCCCATGCTCGTCGTGATCCTCTACGTCGGCTTCCCGCTGCAGGGCGCCATCCGCGACGCCACGGGCGGCTTCATCGACATGTCGCGAGTCACGCGCGGCATCGTCGGCATCAGCTTCGGCTACGCCGCCTACCTGGCGGAGATCTTCCGCGCCGGCATCGAGGCCATCGGCCGCGGCCAGACGGAGGCGGCTCGCAGCCTCGGGCTCACCACCTGGCAGACGGCGAGGTTCGTCGTGCTCCCGCAGGCCCTGCGCATCGTGGTGCCGCCCCT
>JBDZVI010000128.1:0-4495 GCA_040255585.1 Deinococcaceae bacterium | reverse complement strand
GAGCGGCGACCTCGGGGTCGTGCGTGATCAGCACGACAGTCACGCCCTGCTCGTTGGCGCGCTCGAACAGGCCCAGCACGTCGTCGCGGGAAGACGAGTCGAGGTTGCCCGTCGGCTCGTCCGCGAGTATCAGCCGCGGCCGGCCCACCAGGGCCCGCGCCACGGCCACCCGCTGCTCCTGACCGCCGGAGAGCTCGCGCGGCAGGTGCTCAGCGTGCTCCAGCATGCCAACGGAGTCGAGCGCGGCGAGCGCGCGCTCGCGGCGCTCGGCCGCGCTCGGGCGCTTCGCCGCGGGCGCGTACGCGAGCGGCAGCGCCACGTTGCGCCAGGCGTTCAGGTGCGGGATCAGGTGGAAGCCTTGGAACACGAAGCCGATGAACTCGTTCCGCAACGCCGAGGCCGCGCGGTCGCCGAGCGCCGCCACGTCCTTGCCGCCCAGGCGGTAGGTGCCTTGCGACGGCTTGTCGAGCATGCCGAGCAGGCTCAGGAGCGTCGACTTGCCCGAGCCGGACGGGCCGGTGATGGCGACGTACTCGCCCTCCCCGATCACGATGTCGGCGCCGAGGAGCGCCCGTACCTCGCGCGCGCCCTTGTGGTGGAAGCGCGACATCCCGGCGGTCAGCAGCAGCGGAGCCGCGCTCGCGGCCCTCGCGGTGCCGGCGGCGCCAGTGGTGGCGCTCGCGGCGCCATTACCTTCTCCCAACATCCCTCACTCCTCCTTGAGAACGGCCCACGGCTGCGCCCTGCTGAAGGACACGACCGGGAGGATCACGGCGAGCACCGCGACCGCCAGGGCGACGGCCACCGAGTCGACCGCCTCGCGCCATGGCCACGCGAAGTCCCACGGGGCCAGCGTAGTCACCCAGTAGTTCACGACCCCGCCCGCCAGGAGCCCGACGACCGCGGCGTAGGCGGCGATGCGCAGGGCCATGGCCAGCGAGATGCGCGCGACGCGCGCTTGCGTGGCGCCCAACGCCCGCTTAAGCGCCAGCTCGGACCGGCTCTTGACGAGGCGCACGATGACGATAGAGGCGAGGCCGACCCCGCCGACGACCAGCGAGATCCAGGCCATGGTCAGCCAGGCGCGGCCCACGCTCGTCATGGTCGCTCGCACCTGGCGCAGGTCGCCCGCCGGCTCGTGCACGGCCGCAGGCGCGTAGCCGTCGTGCCGCTCGTCGACCGCCGCCCTGATGCCGGCCAGGACGGTCTCGTAGTCGGCCGTCAGGTCGATCTTGATGTGCATGTTGCGGCCTGTGGAGGAGGTGATGGGCGGGTCCTCCGGTCGGGCCAACCGGACGATGTCCTCGTTTATCAGGTCGCCGAACGAGTCCCAACCGCCGGCCGCCAGGATGCCGACGATGGTCATGGACTCCTCGTTCACCGGGCGGCGCCCGGCCTGCTGGGCCAAGACCATCGGCCGCCCAACCACGTCGGCCAACGGGACGCCGGGGTACGCCCGTTCCGCCGCCGCCGAGCCGATCACGACCTCGTCCAGCGCCGCCGGCACCCTGCCGTACTCGATGGGCATAGGGTAGATATCGAAGAACGGTCCGTACACTCGTTTGTCGCCCACGGGTTCGAAGTCCGGCGGCCCGCCGCCGGGGGTGGTCGAGCCCTTGACGAGCATCACGAACGGGTCCATGACGTCGACGGCGACTCCGAGGACGCCGGGCACCTGCTCGATGGCCGCCACGTCGGCCTCGTCGAAGGGCGGCGGCGCCTTGGCCGACAGGAGCCGGTCGGATGGGCCGCCGATGGTCGTCATGACCACACGGTCGGCGCCTATCTCGGACAAGCGCTCCTGGAACCACCGGCCCGCGCCCGAGGCGATCGACGTGGCCACCACCAGGGCGAGCACGCCGGCCGCCATGCCGGTGAGGGCCACGCCCTCCCACACGGGCGGAGCGAGCTCCTCGCGCAGCGCACGGTAGATGGGCAGCCGCAGCAGCCAGACGGACGGCACCACCAGGGCGAGCAACGTGACCGCCAGACCGGCGCCGCCCGCCAGGAGCAGCGCCTCCGGCGTGAAGCGCCTGGCATCCTCGGCCACGTTCACGAGCCGCGCCAACACCGGCCAGAGCGCCAGCCCGAGCAGTGTGCCCGCGCCACCGATGACCGCGCCGTCCAGCGCCACCTCGGCGAGGATCCGCAGGCGCGTGGCGCCGAGGGCGCGGCGGACGGCCAGCATGCGCGCCCGGTCCGCGGCCCTGAGGCCCAACGTGTTCATGAGGTTGCCGAGAGTGGCGATGAGGGCGAGGAGCACGACCCAGCCGGAGCCGCGCGTGAGCTCGTCCGCGACCTTGTTGCGGAACAGGCGCTGCGACGCTAGCCACTGCTCGGAGCTGAGCACCTCCTGCACGTTGCCCGTCGGAAGGGTGCGAAGCACCTCCTGCACGCCGCTCCTGGCGAGCTCCTCCGCGCCCGGCTCGTAACGGATGAACATACGAGCGCCCGCAGGACGGCCGGTCACGGGGTCGTAAGGCTGAGAAGCCGAGTCGGGCACAAGCGCAGCTGCGTTGAGGTACTGGTACTCGCTCACGCCGGGCGGCACCGGCTCGAGCACCCCTTCGACCCGCAGAGTGATCCCCGGGGACCCAAGGTCCGTGATCTGTCCGACCGCCGCGTCGGCCGAACCGAAGAGCTCCTCCGCGAGGGTCGACCCGATCACCACGAACGGTAGGTCGAGCAGGCGCGCTTCCTCGCCGAAAGGCTCGCCAGCAGCGAACCGCAATCCGAGGACGCTGAAGAGCGTCTCGCTGACGGGCACCCGCTGTACCGACAGCTTGCCGCCCAAAGCCCGGCCCCCCGAGCCCTGGAAAGCCACCTCGAGCACGCCCGGCACGGAGGCGAACTCCTGCGCCTCCTCGAGCGTGAGGTCGTAGCCTTGCCCCTGGACGTACTCCACGTCCTCGGGCCATGGACTGGCGACGCGCACCACCAGAACATCAGACGCGAACTCCACCGACAACTCACGGATCTGACGCCGCTGCCACGCGTCCAGCGAGACGACGGTAGCGAAGGCCGCGACGCCCAGTGCTACCGAGAGGACCGCCAAGAGGGTTTGAGAACGCCTCATCTAGCGACACCCGAGCCGTTGAAGTCTCAAAGGCACTACCCCCTAGAACAACAGCCCCAGCCGAAGCATGCCTTGGCTCAGGGTCTCGACGTTTGCCGGCGCCAAGCCGATAACGAAATAAGAGCCGATAAGCTCGCCCTCACCATCAAAAAGGAGTAGGGACGCTCCTCGGGAGGCCGCGAAGCTGTCGACCCACTCCGGCATCGTCTCGCTCAAGCCGACATCCACGTCTATGCCGACTTGTTCGAGCCTCTCGGCATGCTCACTTCGAGCCATGTAACGAGAACCGGCCTCATCGACGATGGTCTCTGTGGCCACGACTCGCATGGGGATCCCGATCTTCGAGGCGGAGAGCGTGCGCTCAGCCAGTGTCACTGCGCCAGTTACATGCTCGTACCCGAACCATGGCAGGAGCAAAGCGAACGGACCGCCAACCAGCCCATACTCCTCCCGCAGGCCTTGAGGGATGCTATAGTCCGTGTAAAGTTCTAGCTCACCTTTCGTGCAGTCACCCACGAACTTCCCTATTGCGCCGGGGCCGGGCCGCTTGAAGGCGTAGGACCTCGCCCAGCCGATGATCCCCTGTTCGGCGACGCACAGAGTCATGTCCAGGCCGCCGATCTCCTCCACACCGAAGATCAACCAACGCTGGGCGATGCTGTTGGCGATGGTCTCGTCGGTGTCCCACAAGATCTCGAACCCGTCCGGATGTACCAGCCAGTCGAACCCGGTCTCCGACAGCTCATCCGGCGTTGAAGGGAAGAAGCTCCCGTTGGCCCTCCGGCTGGCCTCGGAACTCTGAGGGCTCAGTACGATCAACGGTGGTGGCGCATCGAACTCGGCGGCGGCTTGAAGTACGCCGTTCCAGAGGTCACGTTCCCACCCATACTCGACTTCGTCCCACTGGGAATCGATGCTCCGCAACCTGACCACGCGCGGGGTGTCGCCCTCATGGACGTAGCCGAGCTCCGCGAGTAACCCGTTTATGACGGAGCCATCACCAACTTCGCCCCCGGGGAACAGGTTCTCCATCGTTAGATACACGTTAGGAAGCCTGATAGTGGCGGCAAGGTCGCCTTGCGCAAGGGCCTCAGACGCGCCCGATACAGCGATCCAGACCAAGGCCGCACCTAGGACGCCGAGACGGCGCATGAAAGCATGATGCGTGCACCACCCAAAACAGGCTTCTACGGAGCGACCTAACCGCCATAGACAAGGGAAGGTGGCCCCACCGTTTCCCCGCATATTCGCACCTCCGACCCTAGAGCTTCCCTGATTATGCCACGGTCGGTGATTCGTTTGGCCTATTCCGTCTAGCTAAGCCCCGCCTTCACTCCCCCTGCAAGAACCCCGCCGCCACCAATGTGATGTCCGTCTCCGGCGCCGCGTAGACGATCAGCCCCGTGTCGTGCGCGCGCT
>JBDZVI010000044.1:1497-25045 GCA_040255585.1 Deinococcaceae bacterium | reverse complement strand
GGCCGCGCTTCCTCCTCAGCCCAACGCCATGCGCGCGAGCTTCAGCATCCGGGGCAGCGGCAGCTTCTTGAGCATCGAGAGCGGCGTTGGGTTCTTGGCCATCACGGCGGCCACCCGGTCGAACATCTCGACGAGCACCTCTTCCGGCTGGTTGAGGGGCGGCGTGAGGCGCGCCGTGCGACTCGCGTTCGTCGAGTAGCAGCCGTGCACCCCGCCAAGGTGCAACTCCCTCAGGAGGAGCGCGGCGGCGAGGGTCTGCACGTCCTCTTCCGACACGCCGGGGACCTTGAAGCCCACTACGGGCTTGAGCGAGATGGCGAAGAGCATCCCGGCGCCCCTCACGGACTCCACGAGGTTCGGGTACTGCGCGGCCAGGCCTTGGAGCCTCTCAAGGCCGTAGCGCCCGCGCTCGGCCGACCTCGTGGGCAGGTCCTCGGTGACGAGGATCTCGAGGGACTTCAACCCGACGGCCATGGCTAGCGAGCCGCCGCCGAAGGTCGTCGAATGGCGCTTCGACGCGAGGCCGGGCAGGAGCGCCTTATACACGGCCTTGCGAGCGATGGTGGCGCTCACCGGCATGATGCCGCCGCCCAACGGCTTCGCGAGCGTGATGATGTCCGGTTCGAGGCCGTCCGCCACGCTGGCGAACCAGTGGCCTGTGCGACCCAGCCCGGTCTGCACCTCGTCGGCTATCACCAGCACGTCGTGCCGGCGCGCGATCTCGCCCACCTCGCGCAGGTAGCCGGCCGGTGGCACGTTCACGCCGCCCTCGCCCTGGATGGGCTCGATGATGATGGCGCAGGCGCGGTCGCCGAGTTCGCGCAGCGCGGAGGCCACCGCCTCGGTGTCGCCGAACGGCAGTGTGCGGACGTCCGGCGCCAGCGGCCGGAAGGGGCCCTGGTACTCCTCGTTGGGCGTGAGGGCCAGCGCGCCGTGCGTCTTGCCGTGGTAGGCGCGCGCGAAGTTGATGAAAGTCCTCGCCTTGGGTCTGGCCGCGCGCGCCATCTTCAGCGCCGCCTCGACGGCCTCGGCGCCGCTGTTGCCGAAGTACACGTGGCTGTCGGCGTGGCTCGGCGCCACGCTCGCGAGGAGCGCCACGAGGTTCGTCTCGAGCGCTGCCCGCCATTCGCTCAGCGACTGCTGCGGGAGACCGAGCTGCCTGTTCTCCGTCAGGTAGTCGCGCACGAAGTCGACGAGGGGCGGATACCCCTCCCCGAACGGCATCGCGGCGTAGCCGCCGGCATGGATCAGGTTGCGACCGGTCTCGTCCTCCAGCTCCCAAGGGCTCAAGACCTTGAAAGGGCCCGCGATCCCCAGGATGTCGAGGACTTTGAGCAGGTCGCCGTTGCCGTGGCGGCCCTCGAGGTCGAGTACGTCTAGAGGGGTTTTGCCGTGCAGCAGGTCCCTCGTGGAGACCGGCAGGCGGGCGGCGCTGACGCTGGCCGGGCTCATCTCGTTGGGCTCGCCATCTGTGTGCTCATCTCAAGTCCCTCGTCGTGGTGTTGCCGGCGCTGTCCTCGACGACGATCTGGCCGTCGCTGACGGCGTCGACGATGACGGAGAAGGAGTATTCGGTGCTCGGCGTGAACGCCAGCGGCACGCCGTTGATCCTGATGCTGCTCAGCCGCATGTTGTCGCGCGCCACGCCCTCGACCCGGATGCGCCCGCCCGACACGGATTCCACCTTCGTCAGCTCGACCGTCGGCGGGGTGGCGTCGAGCGTCAGCACGTAGCGCTCCAGTGACGAACGACCGTTGACGTCCGTGACTTCGAGGACGAGCGTCAGCTCGCCGTCCTGCAGGTTGGGCTTGGTGAACGCGAACTGCACGAGGCGCTTGCCGCGTTCCGACGCGTAGAGGCTGTCGCGCATCAGGTCGGCGCCGTCCACACGGATGCTGGCTATCCCGGCGTCGTCGAGAGCGTAGCCGCTGATGCGCAGGTCGTCGGAACTCCTGGTCGTGCCGCTACGCGGCTCCGTGATGGTGATCGTGGGGGCCATCGAGTCCGTGCGGTGAACGCACGCACCGAGGCCGAGCAGGGCGGCACCCGCGAGGACCAGCCTCGCGCCGAGCCGGATGGGGAAGGTGGCGCGCACGGGGCAATGCTACACCGCGCCGTTCGTCAGGCCCGCAGCAGGACCGGCGAAGATACGAGCGCCGTGCCAGCCTCCGGCCTCGCGGCGCAGGCGCCGCTTGGTGATCCGTGGTGCAAGAGCGACGGCCGTTCTGATAGAGTTACCGTACGCGTCGAAGGAGGGCCCTAGCCCTCTGTCATAGGAAAGGGGGTCCCGCCAGTTCGGACCACGAACTCGTTTCCGTGAACGTTCTGCCTGGGCCAGGCGCGTATCCGAACGTGCCCCCTGCCACCACCGAAAGACGCAACGCGTTAAGGAGTGATAGTTGATGAAGAGAGTCTTCACCCTGCTAGCCACGGGCCTGCTGATGTTGGGCGCGGCCTTCGCGCAGGCGCCGGCCGACACGTACGTTTATATGACGTTCGGCCAGCCTGTCTCGATGGATCCTGCCCGTGCTTACGACACCGCCTCCGGCGGCATCATTGAGAACGTCTACGAGACCCTCATGTCGTACGACGGAGAGGCGCTCGACGTCTTCGTCCCGAGCCTCGCCACCGGCTACTCGGTCAGCGCCGACGGCCTGCACTGGACCTTCGACCTTCGTCCGAACGTCAAGTTCCATAGCGGCAACCTCATGACGTGCAAGGACGTCGCTTGGTCGTTCAAGTACGGCGCCCTCACCGCCAACCCGGAAGGCGCCCCCGCCTACCTGATGGGCAACCTCTGGCTCGGCACCGACATCGACGGCTCCGACCCGGCGGCCTTCCTTGACGCGGTCACGTGGGACATGATCGACGGCATCGTCACCTGCCCCGAAGGCCCGCAAGGCCTCAAGGCGACGGTCAACCTCGTCAACCAGACCCCGGCCCTCATCCCCATCCTCACCTACACGGCCTTCAGCATCGTCGACTCGCAGTTCGCCATCGATGGCGGCGCGTGGGACGGCACCGAAGCCACGTGGAAGGACTGGGTCGGCCGCGACCTGACCGCCGAGTTCCTCCACCGCAACGCGAGCGGCACCGGCGCGTTCAAGCTCGTCGACTGGACCGACGACAGCGTCGTCGCCGACGCCTTCGCCGACTACTGGGGTGGCGCTCCCGCGCTCAACCACGTCATCTACCGCTACGTCGACGAGCAGTCGACCCGCATCCTCGCCGTCCAGCAGGGCGACGCCGACCGCATCACGCTTAACGAGAACTCCGCCGTCGCCCAGGTCGAAGGCGCCGCCGGTGTCTCCGTCCTCCGCGATCCCAACTGGCTCCCCGCCAGCGTCACCGCGGCCTTCTTCAACTTCGACATCGACGTGACCAACAACGAGGACGTCGGCTCCGGCCTCCTCGACGGCAAGGGCATCCCGTCCAACTTCTTCGCCGACGTGAACGTCCGCCGCGGCTTCGCCCAACTGTTCGACCAGCAGGCGTTCGTCGACCAGGTCTACCAGGGCCAGGGCACCGTCATCACCATGGGTCTGCCCTCCAGCTTCCTCGGTTACAACCCGGACGTCGCCGTCCGCACCCTCGATCTCGAAGCCGCCACCGACTACTTCCGCGCCGCGTTCGACGGTCAGGTCTGGGAGAAGGGCTTCGAGTTCACGGCCCTCTACAACTCGGGCAACACGATCCGCCAGACGGCGCTTGAACTCATCAAGGACAACCTCGAGTTCATCAACCCGAAGTTCAAGATGAACGTGCGCGGTCTGCCATGGGCCGACTACCTCTCCCGCACGGCCGAGAAGAAGGCCCCGATGTTCGCCTTGGGCTGGGCTGCTGACTACGCCGACCCGAGCAACTTCATCAACACCTTCTACGACGACGACGGCTACTACGCGGCCCGCACGAGCATCAGCGTGCCCGAGATCCAGGCCATCATCGATCAGGCCGATCAGCTCGTTGACCCCGAAGCCCGCGGCTTCCTCTACCGCGGCATCGGCACGCTCCACTACGATCAGGCGCCCCTCATCGCGGTGCCGATCCAGAGCGCGTTCCTGGTGGTCCGTTCCAACCTGAACGGCGTGTACTACAACACGATGTACTCCGACAAGTTCCTCTGGAAGGACCTGTCGAAGAACTGAGCCGCCTTCTCGTGCGGTGGAGCGACTTTCATCGAGTCGCTCCACCGCACGGGCCAGCACCGAGGATCAGCCCTCCAGTGTGCGACGTGCTTCCTGCGCTGGTTCGGCGGAATCGCCGAGGGTGCGGTGCTGGTCGATAAGACGCCCCTAACCTTATGGACCCGATATCTTGCTAGTCTTCGTCGCCAGGCGCCTGCTGTTGCTGCCGGTCGTGTTCGTTGGGGTCACGCTGGCCATCGTGTTGCTGATGCAGCTCCTCACGCCTTATCAGCGCGCCGCCGCCTATGTCCAGTCCGAGCAGCAGATCCGCAATATCGATTCGATCATCGTCCAGTACGGGCTCACCGACCCCTGGTACATGCAGTACGGACGCTGGATCGGCCAGGTCATGAAGGGCAACCTCGGCTACTCGCGCACCTCGCGCGAGCCCGTGCTGACCACGCTGGGTAAACGCTTCCCCGTCACCCTCGAACTGGCCATCCTCGCGATCCTGCCCGTCATCGGCGTCGGCGTGGCGATGGGCACGGCCGCGGCCCTCAACCGCGACAAACCCATAGACCAGTTCGCCAGGGTCGCGTCGATCATAGGCTGGTCGCTGCCGACGTTCGTTCTGGGGATATGGTTGCTGGTCATCTTCTACGGGTGGCTGGGATGGTTCCAACCCGGCCGAATATCTGACGCCATCAGGATCTCAACGGGCCCGAACTCCGGGTTCGTCAACTACACGCGCATGATGCTGGTCGACGCGCTCCTCAACAAGCGCCTCGACGTCTTCTGGGACGCCCTCCTGCATATGGTCTTGCCGGTCGTCACCCTCTCGGTCGTGCAGAGCGCGCAGATAATGCGCGTCATGCGCTCCTCGCTACTCGACGCGCTCGGCCGAGATTACGTGCGCACGGCTCGCGCCAAGGGCCTCCCGGAGCACACGGTGACCCATAAGCACGCGCGGCGCAACGCGCTCATCCCGGTCATCACCCTCTCCGGGTTCGTGCTGATCGGGCTCATCAACGGCGTCGTCATCACGGAGACGATCTTCAACTACCCCGGGCTCGGGCAGTGGGCCGCCGCGTCGGCAGTCAACCTCGACTACGCCTCCGTGCTCGGCTTCGCCGTGTTCACCGCGATGATGGTGGTCCTTGCCAACCTTCTCGTCGATATCCTCTACGGGGTCGTCGACCCACGGATCAGGTACGAGTAGCATGGCGGCCGACCTGCCTGTCGCCCAGAACCCGGATGGCGCCCTCGACGCGCACCCCGACCAGCCTGCGCGGAAGGGTAGGGCGTGGAAGCGCTTCCGCCGCAACCCCCTCGCCGTCGTCGGTCTGATCATGGTCGCGGCCTTCGTGCTCATCGCCGTGTTCGCCCCGGTCATCACGGAGCTGCCACGAAGCTGCTTGCGTGACCTCGAGCTCACGGCCGCCAACCAGCACGACTATCGGAACCCGACCAAGCCTGCTTTCTGGAAAGCCGTCTTCGCCCCGCCGAAGTCGTGCTTCACGATCGCGCGCGTGAGCTTCAGCACGCAACCGGCCGACGCCGCCACGACCAAGACCGTCCTCGGGACCACCAGCGGCGGCTACGACATCTTCTACGGCCTCGTGTGGGGCACGCGCACGGCCTTCAAGGTCGGCCTCATCGTCGTCGGCATCGCTTTCGCCATCGGGGTCATCATCGGCTCGTTGTCCGGCTATCTAGGCGGCGTCTTCGACAACCTCGTCATGCGCTTCACCGACATCATCATCTCGTTGCCGAGCCTGGTGGTGGCGCTCGTGGTCGTCATGGTGCTCGGCAAATCGATCGAGAACATCATGCTCGCCATCGCCGTTACCGCGTGGCCGTCCTACGCCCGCCTCATGCGCGGCGAGGTGCTGCGCATCAAGGAGGAGGAGTACGTGGCCGGCGCCAGGGCTATCGGGCGGCGGCCGCTCGGCATAATCGGCAGGCACGTGCTGCCGAACGCCATCGGGCCGATCGTGATCGTCGCCAGCCTCGACATCGGCTCCGTAGTGCTCACCGCCGCCGCGTTGTCGTTCCTCGGCCTGGGCGCCGAGATCGGTTACGCCGACTGGGGCCAGATGATCTCGTTCGCGCGCGACTGGATCCTCGGCCCGCCCGGCAAACCGTTCTACTTCTGGTACGTCTCGTTCTGGCCCGGCCTGATCATCCTGCTCTTCGTGCTGGCCTGGAACCTGCTGGGTGACGCGTTCCGCGACGTTCTGGACCCGCAGTCGAAGTGAGGGCTCCGCCCCGTCATGGCTGCTTGGTCACGGGTGCGACCACCGCGTTGGCTACCGCCTCCGCGGCCGCTCCGCTCCGGCCGTTGAGGTCCAGGAGGTAGGCGGTCAGGAGCCAGTACTCGGCCGGCGTCTGACGGCCCGGTTCGTAGCGCGGCATCGTGGCGCTCACGTAGGCCCATAAGGCGGCCGGTTCCGCGACGAGGGCCAGGGGCTGCGGGTGCGCCGGCGTGGCCACCAGGGACGGCGGCGTGCCTATCGCGAACATGTCGTTATCGACCACGGGCTCGGACAGCGACTGCACCGTTCGGTTGTTCGGGCGGTGGCAGCGAGTGCACGTGCGCTCCTCGGGCGGGAAGGAGAGCTTGGCGTCCGCCAGGCCCCCGGCGGCCTTGCCGTGGCATACGGCGCAGTTAAACGCGTAGAGGGTGGCGCCATCCGCTATGGCTGCGCCATATATGGCGGCGTCATAGTCCGCGGGCGTGGCGGAGCCGGCGCTCGCGCCCGCCGTGGTGCTCAGGGCTGTGCCAAGGATCGCGCCGACCACCGCCACCAACGGCAGGCTCGCGAACGCGAGCGGCACGCCCCAGCGCCGGGGGCTCCACCACCTCAGGGATAGGGGACGCTCCTCCAGCGCAGCCGCAGCGCAGCCGTCTTCAGGCGCCTTCGTCGGTGGGTTCGTCGTTGGCTTCCGAGGCTTCGGCCGGCTCGGTGGCGCTCGGGGTGACCGCAGGCGCTGCCTCGGTCGGGGCGACCGCGGCTTCCGGGGCGACCGCGGCTTCCGGGGCGACCGCGCCGGTCGTTGCGGGGGCCGCCGGGGCCGCGGGAGTACCGGCCACGGGCGCGGCGTCGGAGCGACCCTGGAGGGCCTTGACCAGGAAGTACACGAGGCCGGCCACGAGCGCCACGGGCACCACGAAGCGCAGGAGCAGCCATAGGAGACCGGCGACGGCTTTCAGCAGCAGACCGCCCAGCGAAAGCAACCAACCGACCAACCAGAGCAGGCCCGTGCCGACGAGCAGAGCGACCAGGCCGAAGACGACCAGCTCCACGACTTCTTGTAGGGAGCGCTTCATGAGGCCAGTATACCAACCGTCATGAGCGCTCCTGAGTGCGGGTACACTGCCCGACGTGAGCGTCGGCGTCGATGATCGTGCCAGTAACGAGACAGGGGGCGGTCTAGAGGTCGCCATAGAGCGCACCGTCCACGGCGGCCTCGCGCTCGGCCGAACGAAGACGGGCGAGGTAGTCCTGGTGCGGGGGGCGATACCGGGGGAGAAGGTCCTCGCGGACGTGCGCTCGCAGAAGGGCGTGCTGATGGGCACCACGCTGCGGGTGCTCGAGCCGAGCCCGGACCGTGTCCCGGTGAGCTTCCACCCTGGCCTCGATTTCTCCCACATGGCCTATGCCCGCCAGCTCGTCGAGAAGCGCGCGGTCGTCGCGGACGCGCTGGCGCGAGCCCGGCGCCAGGCCAAGTCCATAGCCACCCCCACGCCTCGGCGCGACGCCGCCGAGGTCGCGGCGGTACGGCCCGCACCCGGCGGATGGGCCTACCGGAGCGGCATCCAGCCTGCGACCGCTCCCGGGGGGCTCGGCTATCGCCGACCGGAGTCGAGTGAGGTCGTCGTGATGGGGGCGGACCCGGTCGCCACCGCGCCCGTCGACGCGGCCTGGCAGCGCGCCGTGGCGCTGCGCGCCCACGCGGCCAGGGGCGCCGTCGAACTCGTGATACGGGCCAACGACGAGGGGCACGCGCTCATCGCGATCGTGGCGAGCACTCCGGCCCGTAGGCTCCTCCCCTTGGCGCACGCCCTCGTGCACGCAGGCATCACGGGAGTCGCGCTGGCGCCCCACGACCCGCGCGGGCGCTTCAGGTCCGGGGCCGAGCGCCTCGCGGGCGAACGCACCATCCTGCAGCGCTACGGCGACGTGGTCCTGAGCGTTACCGCCTCCAGCTTCGCGCAGCCCAACCCGGCGGCGGCCGGCGAGTTGTATCGGGAACTGGCCGGTTGGGCCGGGGCAGGGGAGAGCGCAGTCGAGCTCTTCGCGGGTGGCGGGGCGATCTCCTTTCACCTCGCACCGGCCTTCGCGCGCGTCATGGCCGTGGAGATCGACCGCGGCGCCGTCATGCGGGGGGAGCGCGATGCGGCCAGGCTCGGCATCGCGAACGTCGAGTTCGTGCGGCAGGACGCGCGGCAGGCGCCGGTGCCGACCGGCGCGGAGCTGGTGGTCGTCGACCCGCCGCGCGCCGGCTTGTCGGCGGACGTGCGCGCGGCCGTCCAGGCCTCCGGCGCCGACCGGCTCTTGTACGTCAGCTGTGACGTGGCGACGTGGGCGCGGGACGTCGCCGACCTCGAGACGCGGGGCTTCCGGCTCGCGCGTTTCGTGCCTTACGACTTCTACCCGCAGACGCACCACGTCGAACTCCTGTCGGAGCTGGTGCGCGCCTGAGGCCGGCGGGGCTACACTCGTGCACGTGCTTGCCAAACGGATCATCCCTTGCCTGGACGTCCACGCCGGCCGTGTGACCCGCGGCCAGCAGTTCGGACGCGCCGAGCTGGGTGAGCTCGCGGACGTTGGCGACCCCGTCGCCCTCGCCATCGCCTACAACGACCAGGGGGCCGATGAGCTCGTCATGTACGACATCACCGCGACGAGCGAAGGTCGGGGCGCCATCCTCGACGTGGCCTCGCGCGTGGCCGAGCGGTGCTTCATGCCCCTGACCATCGGTGGCGGCGTGCGGGAGTTGGCAGACATGCGGGCGCTCATGTTGGCCGGGGCGGACAAGGTCTCCATCAACTCTGGCGCCATCGCCGACCCGGAACTTCTCGCGCGCGCCGCCGAGCAGTTCGGTTCGCAGGCCGTGGTCCTCTCGATCGACGTGCGGGCCAGGCCTCACGGGGAGCATGGACGGGGGGGCTGGGATGTCTACGCGGCCGGGGGCAGGCGCCCCACCGGCCTCGATATGCTCGCATGGGCCGAGAGGGGCGCGGCGTTGGGAGCGGGAGAGATCGTTCTGAACAGCATCGACGGCGATGGCATGAACTCCGGCTACGACCTGGCGGCCCTGCGCGCCCTGCGAGCAGTGGTGGGCGTACCGGTGGTTGCTTCAGGGGGCGCCGGCAGCCCCGAGGACATGCGCGACGCCCTCATGACCGGGGTAGATGCTGCGCTCGCGGCGGGCATCTTCCACCGCGGTGAGGTGGACGTGGCGCAGGTCAAGCGCGTCTGCGCGGCGGCCGGCCTGCCCATGCGCGAGGTGGAGGCATGACGGATACGGGGACGGCTTCAGGCAGGAACACGGGCAGCGGCGTCGGCGTGGCCGACATCGGTTACGACGAGCGTGGGCTCGTGCCGGTCGTGGTGCAGTCGACGGCCGACGGCGCCGTCCTGATGCTGGCCTACGCCAACCGCCATGCCCTGTCGCTGACTCTCGAGACCCGCGAGGCGCACTACTACAGCCGCTCGCGCTCCGAGATCTGGCGCAAGGGCGCGACGAGCGGCAACACGCAGCGTGTGGTGGCGGTCCGTTACGACTGCGATGCGGACGCGCTGCTCTACCTGGTCGAGGAGCGCGGCCCCGCCTGCCACACCGGGGAGAGGACGTGCTTCTACCGGGCGCTGGGCGAGGGCGACGCCGATCCCGGCGCGCGTGGCGAGGCGCACGGTCCCGGCGCCGCTGGTGGGCCGGACGCGACCGTAGGTGCATCGGCCGCTTCGACCGGCGCAACGCCCGCCGAAGCGGCCGGAGCCGACCGCTTGGGTCGGGCGCTCGCAGCCCTGCAGTCGGTGATCGCGGAGCGCCTCGTGACGTTGCCCGAGGGCTCTTACGTGCGCAAGCTCCACGAGCGCGGGGTCGGCTACGTGGCGCAGAAGGTCGTCGAGGAGGCGGGCGAGACGGTCGTGGCCGCCCTACTGCAGCGCGACGACGAACTGGTGGCCGAGAGCGCCGACCTCCTGTTCCACCTCGGCGTGCTCCTGACGGAGCGCGGGGTGAGCCTCGGTAGGGTCGCCGACAAGCTGGACGAGCGTCGGAGGTAGCGCGGTCTCGTGAGGCTACCCAAGTAGGTGGCTCAAGTCGTAGGCTCGTTGGCGCATGCGTCGCCCCTTCGTCGCCTCGGCCGTGGCCCTCGCCCTCGTGTTGGCGGGCGTGGCGTTCGTGTCCTGCGCGCCCGCCGCCTCCAGCGACGACCTGGCGCGGGCCGGCGCGACTCGCACCACGTCGAGCGGCTCGCCGTTGGACGGTATCGGCTACGTGCCGGTCAACGCACCGAGTTCCACCCTGCGTCCGAGGCCCGATGACGCGCCAGACCTGGTCATCATCGCGTTCTCCGGACACTGCGGCCTCATCTGCGACACGCGCAGCACGTGGTCGTACCTGAGCAACGCTAGCGAGTCGACGGGCGGGGTGGCCGTGCTAGACGCCATCGCGCGCGCCTACGCGCGCCTCGGCCTGGCGAAGGTCGAGGTCTTCAGCGCCTCGTCGTTCGCCACGAGCCACTACAGCTCCATCAGCGGGAAGATCGAGCCCGGTTACTTGCAGGCGCAGGCCTACCTCGACGAGGTCAAGCGTGACTGGATCGACGGCGTCGCCGACCCGACGAGGGTGGTCCTGGTGGGTCACTCGCACGGTACGGTCTGGGCGTCGCTGTTGGCCATGAACAACCTGGACGTCACGTTCGACTCCTTCGTCTCACTGGACGCCGTGTGTTGGATGTGGTGGAACAAGCACAAGCAGTACATCAAGGAGACGTTCGTGGACGGTCCGTGGACGATCCCGTTCCCGCTCGACCAGGGCGACCCTTGCGGCACGCTGAGCGTGCCCGGGCAGAAGGAGCGGCGGAACATCAACGATGTCGTGCCCGCGAACGTCATCTACGGCCTCGAGGTGCGCACGACTTTCCGCCTCTTCTCGCTCGACCCCAACGTTCTCACCGACGACAACGTGAACGTGCGCATCAACGGCACGTATGCGAACGTCTGGGGCATCACCGCCACAGAGTCGCACTCGGACCTCGGCAAGCATTACAACCGCTCCGTGAGCTGGGTCGTCGCCATGCTCGAATCTCTCGGCATCCCTGACCACTCCGCTTACCCGATGTCGACTTTCGTGCTGCCCGAGCCGCCCGAAGGCTTCACCTATTTCGGCGGCGAGCTTACGCCCGTGGCCCCCTGAGGGCCGGCGGTCTACCGACAGTGGGGGAAAACGCGTGGCGCGCTGCCATGGTGCGAGCGCATAGTGGGGTATGACCAAGCCAACAGAGGGCGAGCTTAAAGGGGCCGACCGGGGTAAGCAGGCGGGCGGCGCGAGGGTCGCGGGCGAGGAGCGGAAACCGACCAAGAGCGTCTCCCGTAGCGGAGGCCTCGAGGCCGCCCTCGTGCTCGACACGGTGAGGGTGACCGAGCAGGCCGCCATCGCGGCCAGCCGCGTGGCGGGGAAGGGCGATGCCGACCTCGTCGACCAGGCGGGCGTTGACGCCATGCGCTCCGTTCTCAACGAGCTGCCCATCGCGGGCGAGATCGTGATCGGCGAGGGCGAGCGCGACGAGGCGCCCATGCTCTACATCGGCGAGAAGGTGGGCACGGCCGGACCGGACGACTGGGAGGTCGACATCGCCGTCGACCCCGTCGAGGGCACCAACATCACGGCTCGCATGATCAACAACTCCGTCGCCGTGATCGCGATGGCCGAGCGCGGCGGCCTCTTCCAGGCGCCGGACACCTACATGGAGAAGCTCATCGTTGGTCCGCCGGCCAAGGGCAGGGTCGACCTGACCTGGCCCGTCGCGGCGAACCTGCGCGGCGTCGCGTTGTCGCTCGACCGGGCCGTCGACGACCTGACGGTCGTCATCCTCGACCGCCCGCGCCACGAGCAGCTCGTGCGCGAGGTGCGTGAGGCGGGCGCGCGCGTCAAGCTCATCGGCGACGGCGACGTCATCGCGGCCCTGGCCGCCGCTGTGCGCGGCACCAACGTCCATGCGGTCATGGGCATCGGCGGAGCGCCGGAAGGGGTACTGGCGGCCGCCGCGCTCAAGTGCCTCGGCGGCGAGATCCACGGTCGCTTCCGCCCGCGCAACGAGGACGAGCGCCGGCGCCTGCAGGCGGCCGGCGCCAGCGAGGACCGCGTCTATCGCACGGAGGACCTGGCGCCAGGGCGCGACATCGTCTTCAGCGCCACGGGCATCACGGACGGCGACCTCCTGCGCGGCGTCAAGTTCTTCAAGAACGGCGCGCGCACGCACAGCATCACGATGGGCTACCGCTCGCGCGTCATCCGCTTCACGGACTCCGTCCACCTGCTCGGGGACGGCGCGCGCGTGACCATCCAGGTGTGAGGCTCGGTTAAGGCCTGTTCGCTCTTGACGGCGTGGCGTCAGGCGTCACGTACGATCGAGATTCGATCTGGGGTGAACCGCGGGTCTCCTTTCACGCGTTGACCGGACTCGGCAAGGTGTTCGGCAGGTGCATGTTCCTTGGCGGTTGAAGAGTCACTGCCACGCCCCACCGGGCTTCTGACCGTGCAGCGCATCAGGTGCAGCACGGTTACCTTCCAGGACGCTGAGGTGTTGGGCGAAAAACGACAGGTCATGCAACGAGGCAGTTGCGCAATCATCTGGTTGCGCAAGTAGGCAGTTCTCAAGAAGTACTTAGGCTCCCCGACCCCGGGGGGTGAGATGTGCAACGTTCGACCAAGATGCCGTTCAGGACGGTGAGGTTGTCGATCGCGACGTTGCGGTCGAGGGGCTCGTCGGTCTGTTCGCCGGCAGGGTTCTCGCCTTCGACACCGCGGCCGCCAGGCGCTACGCAGACCTGGCCGTGGCCGCTCGCAACGCGGGCAGGGGCTTCCCGACGTCGGACGGTTACATAGCGGCCATCGCGACCGCCAACGGCTTCGCCGTGGCGACGCGCGATGCGGCCGCTTTCGAAGCCGCCGGCGTTCCGTTTATCGACCCGTGGAAGGTCCGGGGCTGACCGCGGCGCCAGCGTGGCTTCGGTCAGTCGAAGTCGAGCTGGCGGGGGGTCGTGTCCAGCAGGACCTCGGTCCCGGTCGGCGTCGTGGCCCACGCGGCGAAGGCCGCCAGGGCGCGCCCCCGATGGCTCACGCCGCGCTTCTCGGCCAGGGTCGCCTCCGCGAAGCCCTTGCCTAGCTCCGTGCTGAAGAAGATGGGGTCGTAACCGAAGCCCCGCTCGCCACGCGGGCCTTGCAGCACGCGCCCCTCGCTCTCGCCCCTGAAGGTCTCTACTGCCCCCGCCGGCGTGGCGAGCACGATGACAGCGACGAACCGGGCCGTGCGCTCCGCGTCCGACACCTTCTTTAGCCGCTGCAGCAGGTGCGCCATGCGCTCGCCGTCAGTGAGGCCGTGTCCGCCGAAGCGGGCCGTGTAGACTCCGGGAGCTCCGTCCAAGGCGTCGACCTCGAGGCCCGAGTCGTCCGATAACGCCGGCAACCCCGTAGTCACCGCGACGTGCCCGGCCTTGATGAGGGCGTTCTCCTCGTAGGTGGCGCCGTTCTCCTCCGGGAACTCGGTTACGCCCAGGTCCCCAGCCGAGACGAGCTCGAAGGGGAGGCCGGCCAGCGCGTCAGCGAACTCGCGGAGCTTGCCCGCGTTCTGGGTGGCGACGGCGATGCGTATGCGAGCCGTGTCCGGCGAGGCCGTCACTTGAGCTGTCCTCGCACTTGGGCGACGAGGCGCTCCACCGCCGCGACGCCCGCGCCCACGAGCGCGACGTAGCGCTCGGCCGCGACCGGGCCCGTCTCGCTGCCGCCCTGGACCTCGAGCACGTCGCCGGAGGCCGTGGCGACCACGTTGAGGTCGAGTTCGGCCGCGGCGTCTTCCGCGTGGTCGAGGTCGACCCGCGTCTCGCCGTCCACCACCCCGACGCTCACGGCCGCGACCTCGTGGCGCAGCGGCCATTCGGCGACGCCGCCCTGGAACACGAGCTTGTCGGCCGCCTGGTGGAGGGCGGCGTAGCCGGCGAGGATGGCGGCGCAGCGTGTGCCGCCGTCTGCCACGAGCACGTCGGCGTCGACGGTGATGGTCTTGCCCTTGAACAGGTCGAGGTCGACGGTGCTGCGCAGAGCCCGGCCCATGAGGCGCTGGATCTCCTGGGTGCGACCGGAGGCGTAGAGCCGTTCGCGCACGACGCGCTCCTTGGTGCTGCGGGGGAGGAGGGCGTACTCGGCCGTGAGCCAGCCGCCCTTGTGCGCGGTGGCACGTAGGTGCGGTGGCAGCTTGGCCTCGATGGTCACGGTTGCCGCGATCACGGTGCGACCCCACGTGACCAACGCCGACCCTTCGGCGTGGGGGTTGTAGCCGAGCTCTACCTTGACGGGCCTCAGCTCGGTGGCGGCGCGACCTTCGCGCTTCGGTGCGCTCATGACGGGGAGCTTATCACCGCCCTCGGAGGAGCGCCTCCCGCCGGTTAGGCGCCCCGTAGCTCCTTGGCAGCCGCGACCATGTTGACGAGGGCGGGCCGCACTTCCGCCCAACCGCGGGTCTTGAGCCCGCAGTCGGGGTTCACCCAGAGCTGCTCGTCCGCCAGCAGTTCCCGGGCGAGGCGGAGCAGGCGCAGGATCTCGTCCGTGCTCGGCACGCGCGGGGAATGGATGTCGTAGACGCCCGGCCCGATCTCGCTCGGGTACTTGAACGACTTGAACGCCCCGAGCAGCTCCATCCTGGAGCGCGAAGTCTCGATGGAGATGACGTCGGCGTCCATGTTGGCGATGGCGGGCATGATGTCGTTGAACTCCGAGTAGCACATGTGGGTGTGGATCTGGGTGGCGTCGGTGACGCCCGACGTGGCGATGCGGAAACACTCGACCGCCCAGTCGAGATAACCCTGCCAGTCGGCCCGCCGCAGCGGCAAACCTTCGCGGAGGGCAGCCTCGTCGATCTGGATGATCTTGGCGCCCGCCGCCTCGAGATCCAGGACCTCGTCGCGGATGGCGAGGGCGAGCTGGCGGCACACCGCGCTGCGCGGCAGGTCGTCGCGCACGAACGACCAGTTGAGGATGGTCACCGGACCCGTGAGCATGCCCTTGAGGGGCTTGTCGGTGAGCGACTGCGCGTAGCTCCACCACTTCACCGTCATGGGCTCGGGGCGCGACACGTCGCCGAAGAGGATGGGTGGACGCACGTAGCGCGAACCGTAGCTCTGCACCCAGGCGTGCTGCGTGAAGACGAAGCCGGCGAGGCGCTCGCCGAAGTACTGCACCATGTCGTTGCGCTCGAACTCGCCGTGCACGAGGACGTCGAGCCCTACCTCCTCCTGCCAGCGCACCGTGCGCTCGGTCTCCTCGCGCAGGAACTGCTCGTACTGGGCGTCGGTCAACGTACCCTTGGCGTGGGCGGCGCGCGTCTTGCGCACTTCCGCCGTCTGCGGGAACGAGCCGATGGTGGTGGTCGGGAACTTGGGCAGCCGCAGGCGGGCGTGCTGGAGGGCGATGCGTTCCGAGAAGGGGCTCGCGCGGCGGCGCATGCCGGCGTCGACCGCCGCGACGCGGCCGCGTACGGCCGGGTCGTTGACCCTCACGGACGTGGCGCGGTCGGCCGCGGCCTTGGCGGAGGCAGCAAGCTCGTCCGCCACCGCCCCGCGACCGTCGCTCAACGCCTTGCCGAGGGCGGTCAGCTCGCTCATCTTCTGCACGGAGAAGGCCAGCCACTCCTTCACGCCCGCGTCCAGGCCCGTCTCGAGGTCGACGTCGATAGGCACATGCAGGAGCGAGCAGGAGGGCGCGACTTCGACCTCGACCTCGGGACGCTGCGCCAGGACCGGCTCCAGGCGGTCGAGGAGCTTAGGGAGGTCGGTGCGCCACACGTTACGGCCGTCGACCACCCCGAGTGACAGCCGCAACGTCCGCGGAGCCTTGGCGACGACGTCCGCCAGCTGCTCGGGCGCCCGCACCAGGTCGAGGTGAAGACCAGCCACCGGGAGGGAGAGGGCGACGTCGAGATTGTCGCCCAGGCCGCCGAAGTACGTCGTGAGCATGACCTTGAGGCCGGGCACCTTGGCCGCGAAGGCGGCGTAGGCCGTCCGCAGCGCGGCGTGCTCGCGCTCGCTCAGGTCTAGGGCGAGGCACGGCTCGTCGAGCTGCACCCAAGTGGCGCCAGCGGTTGCGAGCCGACCGAGCAGCTCGACATAGACGGGCAGCAGACTTTCCAGGAGCGCGAACGGTTCGACTCCTACGCCCTTGCCTAGCTTCAGGAAGGTGACCGGCCCGAGCACGACGGGCCGCGTGTGGTACCCGAGAGACTTGGCCTCCAGGAACTCGTCCACCGGCTTGGTACCGGTCAGGGCGAAGCGTTGCTGAGGACCGAACTCGGGCACCATGTAGTGGTAGTTCGTGTCGAACCACTTCGTCATCTCTAGCGCGCGCACGCCCGACGCGCCGTGGCCGTCCTCGGCCCCGGCCGCGGCGCGGCCGCCGCGCGCCATGGCGAAGTAGGTGTCGAGCGGCACGGGACCGCCTGTCCAACCGTAGACGTCGGGGACGGCGCCGACCATGACGGCCGTGTCTAGGACATGGTCGTAGAGGGAGAAGTCGTTGGAAGGGATGTTCGTGATGCCGAGCGCGTGTTGACGAGCCCAGCTGGCGACTCTTAGGCCGGAGGCCGTCTCGAGCAGGCTGGCGGCGTCCGCTTTCCCCGACCAGTAGGCCTCGAGCGCGGTCTTGAGCTCGCGCCGCGGGCCGATGCGGGGGACGCCTAGGGTGCTGACCGGAACCGAACGTGACGACATCTACTCAACCCCTTCAGGTCGGTGCGAAGGCATGAGCGGACGCGTGCTGGATCCGGCCAACGGGCCGGCGAGGCGTGCGACCACCGGGCACCCCGCCCGAGGACGTATCACTCTGTCGGGGCAGGTCTCCTGGCTCGCGGGTCAACGCGCTCGCCCGACCTTCCCGAAGCTAGGCGCTTCAGTGGCACTTACGTGGGCGAAGGCTCGCCGCCTTCAGTTGCGGGGGCAGCTACGGAGTTGCCGTCACGGCGCACCGTATTCCCTCTTAGCTCCGCCGCGACCGGCGGAGAACCTCGACCAGACGATGGTAGGCGGACCACGCCCGGGGCGTCAAGGTCGGCTCTTACGGGGATCGCCGACTCGCTTGCCGTGCGTGGGCCCGTGCCTTGCCCGCCTAGCCGCCGGCGACCCCGGATAGCTCCTCGGACGGTCCGGCGGTCCGTGGAGCCTAGCGACCAGCGACGGGTGCCAGCAGCGCGGCCGTGGTGCAACCGGTCGGCCGGAAGGGTTGGAGCCGGTGGTGGTCGACGCCGAGCGCCTGGAGCTCAGCGCCCATGCGCGCCAGCGCCGTGGCGTCGAGCAGCGCGTCGTGCACGGTCGTGCGGAAGTCGCACTCGACGCCGCTTGCGAGGACGTGAAGGAGGCTGGCCTTCGCTCGGTGACCGCTCCCGGCAACCCCGGTGATGCGCTCGTACTCGTCGAACGCGGCCTTGACGTCGAACCCGAGCCAGTCGACCAGGGGGAGCACCTCAGCCAAGCGCGCCGGGTACGGGCCGGCGCTATGCAGGCCCACGCGAAAGCCGAGCGCCTTGACCTCGCGCATGGCCGCAGGCAGCGCGGCTTGGAGGGTCGGTTCGCCGCCCGAGAAGACGACGCCGTCCAGCAGGCCGCGCCGCGTCTCGAGGAAGGCGAGCACGTCTGCCCACGGCATGGCCGGCTCCGCGTTGGGTGGGATGAGGTGGGGGTTGTGGCAGTAGCCGCACGCCCAGGGGCAGCCCTGGAGGAACACCGTGGCGACGAGCTCGCCCGGCCAGTCGCAAGTGGACAGCCGGGCGAGCCCTCCGACCCGCAGTTCAGTCGAGCTTGGCGCGCGCTTCGCTGAAGAACCGGCGCTCGGCATGCTCCCCCTTCTTGCCGCGGTTGAACGACGAGACGGGCCGGTGGTAGCCCATCACGCGCGTCCAGACCTCGCACGGCTGGCGCTCGTCGTCGGTCAGGAAGACGTCTGCGCCTGCGGCGTTCGGTGCTTGCTCGAGAAGGGCCGGGGTGCTTTCATTCATGACACACGTCCTTTCACGACGCGGCCGCCAGCCTCTTGGCTGCCAGCCGTTCGACGTCGCACTTCGGGCAGTAGGCATGCTCGCCCTCGATATACCCGTGCTCTGGGCAGATCGAGAAGGTGGGCGTGATGGTGATGTAGGGCAGGTGGAAGTTGGTGAGGGCCCGGCGCACGAGCTTCTTGCACGCTTCGCCCGACGAGAGCCGCGAGCCCATGTACAAGTGGAGTACCGTGCCCCCCGTGTACTTGCGCTGCAACTCGTCCTGGCGCGTCAGGGCCTCGAACGGATCGTCGGTGAAGCTGACGGGCAGCTGGCTGGAGTTCGTGTAGTAAGGGTTCGCCTCGGTGCCGGCCTGCAGGATGTCCGGGTAACGTTTGCGGTCTTCCTTGGCGAAGCGGTAGGTCGTGCCTTCCGCCGGGGTGGCTTCCAGGTTGAACATGGTTCCGGTTTCGGCCTGGAACGACTTTATGCGCGCACGCACGTGGTCGAGCAGCCGCACCGCGAACGCGTGGCCCCACGGCGTCGTGATGTCCTCGCCGTCGTAGGTGAAGTTGCGGATCATCTCGTTCACGCCGTTGACGCCGAGGGTGGAGAAGTGGTTCCTGAGGGTGCCAAGGTACCGCTTGGTGTAGGGGAACAGCCCCTCGTCCATGTAGCGCTGCACGACCCTGCGCTTGATCTCCAGGCTGTCGCGGCCCAGTTCGAGCAGCGTGTCGAGGCGCTCGAACAGGCCCGCCTCGTCGCCCCGGTGCAGGTAGCCTAGGCGGGCGCAGTTGACCGTCACGACGCCGATGGACCCCGTCTGCTCGGCGCTGCCGAACAGGCCGTTGCCGCGCTTCAGCAACTCGGTAAGGTCTAGCTGCAGGCGGCAGCACATCGAGCGGATCATGTTCGGCTTCAGTTCCGAGTTGATGAAGTTCTGGAAGTACGGCAGGCCGTACTTGGCGGTCATGTCGAACAGGCGGTCGGCGTTCTCGCTGTCCCACGGGAAGTCCGGGGCGATGTTGTAGGTGGGGATGGGGAAGGTGAAGACGCGCCCCTTGGCGTCGCCCCGCGTCATGACCTCCATGTAGGCGCGGTTGATCATGTCCATCTCGGTCTGGAGGTCGCCGTAGGTGAAGGGCATCTCCTCGCCGCCGATGACCGGCACGTCGTCTCGCAAGTCCTCCGGGCAGGTCCAGTCGAACGTCAGGTTGGTGAAGGGCGTCTGCGTGCCCCAGCGCGACGGCACGTTCAGGTTGTAGATGAGCTCCTGGATCGACTGCAACACGGCGGCGTAGTCGAGCCGGTCCTTCCTCACGAAGGGAGCCATGTACGTGTCGAACGAGCTGAAGGCCTGGGCCCCCGCCCACTCGTTCTGCAGCGTGCCGAGGAAGTTGACGATCTGACCGACCGCGCTCGACAGATGCTTGGGTGGACCGGCCTCGACCTTGCCCGGCACGCCGTTGAGCCCCTCGGTCATGAGCGTGCGCAGCGACCATCCGGCGCAGTAGCCCGCCAGCATGTCCAGGTCGTGGATGTGGATGTCGCCTTCGCGGTGGGTGTTGCCGATCTCGGGCGGGTAGACGCTGGTCAGCCAGTAGTTGGCGACGACCTTGCCGGAGATGTTGAGGATGAGCCCGCCGAGCGAGTAGCCCTGGTTGGCGTTCGCGTTGACCCGCCAGTCTGTGCGGTCGAGGTACTCGTCGATGGACGAGACGGCGTCGACCATGGCCCCTCGCGCGCCCAGCGGCATCTCAGGAGGCAGATCAGGTCGTAGTGGCATATGCAACCCCATTCGCGTGGCGATCGGTGCTCGACGGGCTGCGTAGGTGGTCCTTGGGCAACCGGAGGAGCTAGATACTACATATAGTATCTGGGGGCCCCGAATGGTCAATGGGTGGCCTAGTGCGTAGGTATAACGGGGCCGAGTGCGCGCTATTCCACTCGGCAAGCAGGGGTAGCAGGGCGGCCTGCTGCGGCCCTCGCGCTAAGGGGCGATCGCTCGGAGGCGGCTAGCCGTGCGCGTCAGATGACGCCGCGCTCCTTCAGCGCCGCCTGCTCGTCACCCGCGACCCAGCCGAACACGCGAGCCGTGGAGTCGTCGAGCCTGACCAGGTAATGGACATCGAAGTCGATGGCGATGATGTCTGGCTGGTCAGCCTTGGCGTAGCTGGCCGTCCAGGCCACATGGGCCACGCAGTGGCGCTCGTCGAGGGGCGAAGCGCTCACCGAGCGCACGACCATCTTCTTCGTGCCGAGCGCGCGCTGGTAGTCGAAACCCCGCACCATCGCGGCCCCGAGAGCGGCGTCGTTCTTGCCCGTCATGACCCCGGCCGGGGTGGCCGAGATGAACTCAGGGGTGTACAGGTCAGACAGGGCGTCCAGGTCGACGTCGCCGGCCAGGGCGGCGTTCGTGACGCGTTCGTAGCGGGCGAAGAGGTCGCGGACGCTCGGGGGCGCCTGGGTCATGAGAGGAGCATAGTGCGCCGCAGGAGATCGCTGGGGGCGGTAAGGTTACTTGTAACCAACAGTGAGGTCGTCATGGCGCGAGCATCGGAGGCCAAGCCCAGTCGGGTGAAGGTACGTGAGCACCGGCAAAGGTTACGTTCGCAAGGCCTTCGGCCTATTCAGATCTGGGTGCCGGATGTGCGCTCGCCCGCGTTCTTGGATGAAGCGCAGCGCCAGGCGCGCGCCGTGGCCGCCAGCCCCATGGAGGTAGCCGACCAGGCTTTCATCGACGCGATTTCCGATTCGAGTGGTGGATGAAGCGCGGCGAGATCTGGACGGTGTCTGGGGGGCCTGACCACGCCGGCAAGCCGCGTCCTGTCTTGATCGTCCAGGACGATAGCTTCGAAGCCACCAGCTCGGTGACGGTTTGCGGGTTCACGACGAACCCGACGGACGCCCCACTGTTCCGTCCGCCCGTGGAGCCGAGCGACTAGAACGGTCTGCGTTCCATGTGTCAGCTGATGGTGGACAAGATCACGACCGTACCGAGGGCCAAGATCGGATCCCTAGTGGGCCACTTGGATGACGAGGACCTCGTGCGACTGAACAGAGCGGTAGTAGCGTTCCTGGGGCTCTCTTCGTCCCGTAGGTCTAGCCGTAGCGAGTAGTCGAAGCGCCGCATTCATGGATGGTCGCGTTGCGGAAGGTCGCAAGCGGGCAAGAGGATGAGGCGGCCTTGCGGGTGGCGGTAGCGTGAAGACTCGTCGTGACGACCAGGAGGCTGCGAGAGTGTCCGGGTGACAGGATGCAGCCATGAGTACGGACGCCGCCTCCGCTATGAAGTCGCGCCTACGTTCCGACCTGCGCGTTGCCATGAAGGACGGTCGGGCCGATGCGGTCCGGCTCATCAGAACACTCGTTGCCGCGCTGGACAACGCCGAGGCGCCACCGCCTCCCGGTAGACGGTCCACGGAGCTGGACAACCTGGAGACGTCGCCCGTCGAAGTCGAACGCCTCTTGCTGGACGCGGCGCAGGTGCGCGCCGTCCTGGAGGCGGAGTTCCAGGAGCGCGAGAGAGCGGCAGAGGAGATGAGCCTACTGAACCAGCCTGAACGGGTAGCCGCCCTACGCGCCGAGATGCTCCTCATCGGGCGCTACCTGGGGTAGGGGCTCTCCATGGCGGATGCCTTTAAAGTACCTGGAACGTAAGGAGGGCGCACCGCATGGCCAAGCTCGTGTTCGGGATGAACCAATCGCTGGACGGCTACGTCGACCATACGGCGTTCGGTCCAAGCCCCACGCTCTTCCGCCATTTCATCGAGCAGGCCCGGGAACAGTCCGGAGCCGTGTACGGCAGCGTCATGTACGAGATCATGCGGTACTGGGACGACGACCGCCCCGAGTTCGACGCGGATGAACGCGCCTATGCGGAGGCGTGGCGCCGGCTACCGAAGTGGGTCGCGTCGCGCTCGGCGAAGTCGGTCGGCCCCAACGCCCGGCTCGTCGAGGGCGACTTGGAAGCTGCGATCCGCAGGCTGAAGGCCGAGCGCGAAGGGGAGATAGAGGTCGCCGGCCCGAACCTGGCGCGTAGCCTCGACCAACTCGGCTTGATAGACGAGTACCGGATCTACCTGCACCCGGTCGTGCTCGGTCACGGCCAGCCTCTCTTCGTCGGTCCCCGTCCGCCGTTGCGACTGCTATCGACCGACGTCATCGACGGGAACGTGGTCAGGTTGGTGTACGTTCCGGCCTGATACGGGGGGAGGGCGGGGAGCGGAAGGCCCGCTGGGCGGTCAGCGGGGCCACCCAGATCGAACCAGTTCCATCACGGTCACCGATACCTCGCTCCAAGACCGCGCGACGAAGGCCGCGCCGGTCTGCGTGAGGCGCTCCGCGTGACCAGCGCGAATATGGGACGCGGCGCATAGGCCGATCACGGTCATCCCCGCGGCAACCCCCGCCTGCACCCCGCTAGGGCTGTCTTCGATGACGATGCAGCGGGAGGGAGCGACACCGAGCTGGGCTGCGGCGTGGAGGAAGATGTCTGGGTGGGGCTTTCCCCGCTGCACCATCTCTGAACTGAAGATGCGTCCGCGGAAGTCATCCGTGAGGCCCAGGGCTTCCAAACAGACCCCAAGACGCTCGAAGGAACTCGATGACGCGATGCAGGTGCGGAAGCTGGTCAGGCTTCGGATGAACGCCGTCGCGCCTGGCACCTCGACCAGGTCTGTCGCGAGTCGCATCAACGTTTCGCGCTTGAGTTCATCGGAAAAGCTCTCGGGCAGGGTCCCGCCGATTCCGTCCGCGATGAGGGCTTCTACTTCGGCCCAACGTCGGCCTTGGTAGCGGGTGAGCGCATCGTCGAGTGTAGTAGGTAGGCCCGACCCCGACAGCTTCTCGGCCAAGACCGCGTTGGCGAGCGTCTCGCTATCGGCGATGACGCCGTCGAAATCGAAGATCATGGCAGCCTTGTCCATCTCCTTGCCCATACTCCTTGCCCATACTCCTTGCCCATCGCCTGCGCGATCAGACCGAGCGGACCCTGTCGCCGATCTCCCATGAGCTCCTCGAACTTGTCGGCACGTGGCAGCCGGCCGAGCTACCGCGCCGGTTCGGCATCGCGGCGCAGGACGGTGTCTGCGGTGATGTCGCCGCCCCGCTTGAGGATGCGGAAGTCCGGTGCATCAGTTTGCGAGAACGTGAGGCGGAGGACGTAGGC
>JBDZVI010000044.1:0-1397 GCA_040255585.1 Deinococcaceae bacterium | reverse complement strand
GCGAAGCTGTCCATGCGTCTTCAGTGTGCCGTACCGCTGCTACAGCTCGCAATACCGCGAGGTGCCGGTGGTTCCGCGATGCGGGGGTCGGCGTTCGGTCATCTCCGGTGTTTCACGCGGCGGTACACTTCGACCGGACGCAAGCCGGTTCCTGGTGTAAGGCATAGTTTTGGGTGGTCTCGCCGCTCAGTCATGGCGGCGCTAGCGGCGCGGGAGAGTGCGAGGCTATGGCGGGAATCAGATTGGTGGATTTCATCCGCCGCTACGATCTGGACGACAAGGGCGTCGACGCGATCACCAGCGATGAGGCTGGACGCGTGCGGATCGTATTCGACCTGTTCCACTGCGACGATCCGGAATGCGACGACGAAACGAAAGAGTATCGGCTGACCGCGACTTTCCGGCCGCAGGACGTGGTCGTCCATGAAGGCGAACTGTGGCATGAGGAAGGGGCGTGGCTGGGAACCGTCCTAGACCTTCAGCCAAGCTCAGACGCCATGACACTGCGGGTCGGCATCGAGTGGCGTAGCCTCGCCAGCGATGGCTATTCCTGGACCAGTCTGTCGTTGCTCGACGGACCGCTACAGGCTGAAGAAACCGTCGGCGATTCCCCGCAGGCCCGACGCGGATAGGCAGGGACGGCTGACTAGAATGTCCGCGGCGACCAGAGGCGGACAACACCATCATTGGAGGGCCGATCATCATGGGAACGTCGATTTCTGCAACTACGCCGGAGCTAACCATCGTCAACCCGGCAAACCTCGGTGACCCGACACCGAACGGTTACAGCACCGCGGTGATCACGCCTGCTAATGCACGTCTGGCTTACATCTCCGGGCAAGGCGGCCAAGACAACACGGGAGCGTTGTCACGCGACTTCGCTAGCCAGGTCGCGCAAGCGTACGCGAACCTCGGTGTGGCCCTCGAGGCGATCGGGGCGAGGCCGGAGCAGGTCGCCAAGCTCACGGTCTTCGTGGTTGAGCATGATATGTCCAAGCTCGGGGTGCTGAGACAGAACGTCAAGGCCATGTTCGGCGACAGGCTGCCGGCGCAGACTCTGGTTCCAGTTCCCAGGCTCGCGATCGACTCCATGCTCTTCGAGGTCGAGGCGATCGTCGTCCTCGGCTAGCAACGCCACAGCAAGCCGCGACGGGGACGCGGAGCAGGAGGACCAGGCCGTGGAGGAGGGGTTCTAGGTGCTAGCGGTACCCGCGATGTCGCGGAAGTCCGGTGCGCTGGCTCGACCAGCCTCCAGGTTCGCGTGACGAACCTTGGCGCTCGGCCGCCTGCTCGGGGACTGAAATGGCGGAGAGGGAGGGATTCGAACCCTCGGTGCAGGTATCCCCACACACACGCTTTCCAGGCGTGCTCCTTAAACCACTCGGACACCTCTCCGC
>JBDZVI010000127.1:0-4551 GCA_040255585.1 Deinococcaceae bacterium | reverse complement strand
CCGAGACTTGGGCACGCCGCGTGCCGGCGCGTCGGGTTGCGCGCCTGGTTCTGGCGCGCCTCGCGGTCCCAGCGCTTCCTCCGCCGTCTCGGCCTCGGCGTAGCCGTCCGGATCGGTCGTCCCCGCCGCGCCAAAGAGCGGGTCCGCACTGTCGGACCACAGGTCGCCCGTGGCCCCCCCGAACGACGATTCGACATCGTCCGGGATCAGGTCTTCGATGGGGCGCCCCGGCGCGCTTCCCGGGGCAGCCGGCGGGTCCGCGGGCGCCCCGCCCGTGGGGGTCGCGGCGCGCGCCTCGTCACGACTCGTGGCCTGCGACGGCGGGGCGGACGGGCTGGGGGCGTGCGCCGGCGGCGTTCCTTCGACGGGTGGTCGTGGCGGAGCGGTCGGCGCGCGCTCCGTCAGGCTTTTTTTGGACCACCACCCGGTCCGTCGACTTCGATCTCGTAACCGGGCCCAGCCACGTCCTTCACCAAGCTCTTCAACTCGTCCAAGCGTTGGAGGAGTTGCTTGTGGTGGAACTCGTTGGTGTCCGGATAGGCGATGCGGATGGTCTTGCCGACGACCTCGACGCGCGCCGGGGCGAGGAATGCCTTGAGCCGCACGTCGGCCTTGCTGCGAACGGCGTGCCAGGAGAAGCCCGCCTCGCTCGCGGGGCGTTCCTGCTGGCCGGGCTTCTGGCTCTCGCGGGGTGTCGGCTCGGGCGCGCGTCCGGTCCGCGGGTGCACCGTGCCGCCGACCGGTTGACCACCGGGCACGTCGCCCCGCTCGGACTCGTCGCCGCGTGCCCGGCTGTCATCTCTCTGGCCATCGTGCGCCGCGCCGCGCCGCGCCTCGTCGTCCTGTGCGCCTCGCTGCGGTCCGCCCGTGGCTTGCCCGGCCGGAGCCGATGGCGCCGCGACCGGGCCAGGCTCCCCGGACTCGACGGACTGCATGGAGAAGTTGGCCGGGACGTTGCCGCTCAACGCGTTGCGCGCCTTGATGAGAGCGACCTCGAGTGCGTAGAGGTCGTCGTGGCGCACGAACCGCTCCTGCTCGTCGTCTAGCGCGTGCAGGAGGCGCAGGAGATCGTCCTCGCCCACCTCCAGCCACGGTGTGCCGGCGAGGCGGGCGTGGAGCGCGTCTCGGAGAGCGCGCGCCAACTGCTCGGCGAGGGTGCGCGGAGCGAAGCCGGCGCGGTAGAGGGCGGCAGCCTGGTCGAGGAGCCCAGTCAGGTCGCCGCCCGTGAGCGCGGTGGCCATGGCTCGCAGTCGCTCGTGCGGGGGCAGGCCAAGAGCGTCTTCCGCGCGCTGCAGCGTGATGGCCTCGCCGCCGGCCAACAGCCGGTCGAGGAGCGACTCGGCGTCACGCATGCCGCCGTCGGCGCTTCGCGCCACGAGCTCGAGCGCGGGCGTCTCCGCCGCCACCCCGGCGCCGGCCGTGAGCCGCGCCAGCTTGCCGACGATCTCCGCGTCCGTCAGCCGCCTGAACCGGAAGTGTTGGCAGCGCGACAGCACGGTCGGGGGCAAGCGTTCTGGCTCGGTCGTAGCAAGCACGAACAGCAGGCTGGGCGGCGGCTCCTCGAGGGTCTTCAGCAGCGCGTTCGCGGCTGCCTTGCTCAGCATGTGCGCCTCGTCGAGGATCCACACCCTGCTGCCGCCCCTGATGCTGGAGAGCATGGTCCGCTCACGCAGCTCGCGCACGTCGTCGACGGAGTTGTTCGAGGCGGCGTCCATCTCGATGACGTCCGGATGGCTGCCGGCCTGGACGAGCCGGCACGACTCGCAGACGCCGCAGGGGCGCTCGCTCGCGTCGGCCTCGCAGTTGACGGCCATCGCGAGCAGGCGCGCGCTCGTCGTCTTCCCGACGCCGCGGGGGCCTGAGAAGAGGTACGCGTGGCCGACACGCTGGCGGCGGATCGCGGCGGTGAGCACGTCCTTGACGTGGTCCTGCCCGACGACCTCGTCGAACGTGACTGGCCGCGCGCGTTGGTAGAGGGCCGACATCTCGCCTTCAGAATCTACCATCGACCCGCGCGTCGACCGGTTCCGGGCGCTTCGGCCGCGCGGTGGTCGCGGTAGTAGCATTCGCACATGTACCGGCAGCCGGGGGAGCGCGAAGAGCCACAGAGGATCGCCATCGCCCTCGGGGGTGGCACGGCGCGAGGGATGGTGCACGTCGGCGTGCTCAAGGCCCTGGACGACCTAGGCGTGAGGCCGACGATGCTCGGTGGCACGTCGTTCGGCGCGGTCATCGCGACCCTTTACGCTCTATGCGGCAACGCCTACGAGCTCGAGCGCGTCGTGCGCACCCAGGACATAGGCGAGGTCTGGCGCCAAGGCCTCGACTTCGGTCTCCACCGCGGCGCCATCGTGCACGGCGAGCGGCTGCGCGACTGGCTTGACAGGAAGTTCTTCTTCGGGGCCACGTTCGAGGACCTGCCCATGCCGTTGGCGATCGCGACGACCGACCTGGCCACCGGCGAGCTCGTGGTCGTGGCCAGCGGGTCGTTGGCCGACGCGGTGCGCGCGAGCTGCGCCCTGCCCGGCCTGTTCGCCCCCGTGCGGTGGCGCGACAGGTGGTTGATAGACGGTGGCTTCGTCGAGCCGGTGCCCTTCTCGACCCTGACCGGCGTCGGGGTGCGCAAGCTGGGGGTGCACGCCGGCGTCGACGTGCGTAGCTCGTCGGTCGTGAGGGCCATCCGTCGGTTCAACACCACACCATTCGGCCGCGCCTTCCTGGCGCGCGGGGAGCGTGTGACGCCCCGCGGGCCGATAGGTCAGATCTACCGCGGGCTCGCCATCTCCCTCGGCTCATACAGCCGTGGGCTCAAGGTGCCGCCTGACGCCCGGCTCTTACGCGTCGAGCCCCACATCTCCTGGTGGGACTTCCATAAGTCCCCCGCTGCCATCGACGCGGGCGAGACGGCCATGCGGGAACTGATCGCGAGCGGTTTCCTCATGGCGCCGACAGCGGTAGCCTTGCCCTGATGTCGACGGACGCGCGTACCCTGTTCCCCGGCCTCCTCACGGCGTCATGGTGGGCGCCTTTCGAGGCGCTGAGCCGCTATGGGACCTCGGCAGGCGAGCGGGTCACCGAGATGACCTTCGAGCTGGCCGTGGCTTTGGCAAGCGCTGGTCATGCCGACCCGGCCACCGCGGTCGCAGCCAACCTCCTCTCGGAACGCTCTGCGCTCTCCGAATACGCGTGCAGGCCGCTTCCCGCCGGTCTGGCGTCCCTGCTGGGGCTCGAGCTCGAACGCCTGGGAGGCGCGGTGAGGCGGGTCCGTGCCCAGTCGGCGTCCGACGCCGGCGGCGGCGGGGCTCACGCTGCCACGCCGCCCTTGCGCGACCTCGCCGCGCCGGGGCTCGAGCCTTGGGCGGCCGCCAACGTCGATAGGCTCGCCGGCGCGCTTTCTGCGGCCGACGCACCCTACCTGGTGGCCACCTATCTGGAGCTGTTGCATGCGGTAGGGAACGGCCCGGCGGCCCTCCATCCGGTCGCGCGGTGGACCTCGGGGCGCCTCGTGCCCGTTGCGCACCCCGATCTGCCAGACTGGTCGGCGCTGGTGGGGCTCGACGGACCGTTGGGCGCGCTGGCCAGCAACACCGAGGCGCTCATCGCGGGTGGCCGAACCAACGACTGCCTCCTCTACGGCGCGCGGGGGAGCGGCAAGTCGACAGCGGTGCGCGGACTGGTGAGGCGCTACGTCGAGCGCGGCCTCCGCCTCGTCGAACTGCAGCCCGAGCAGTTGGACAGCCTGCCGGAGCTCGTGGAGCTGCTGAGGTTCCAACCGTTGAAGTTCGTGGTCTTCGTCGATGATCTCTCCTTCGAGGCGGACGACGGGCGTTATCGGCCCCTCAAGAGCCTCCTGGAGGGAGGCGTGACGCAGCGCCCGGCCAACACGGCGTTGTACGCCACCTCGAACCGTCGCCACCTGGTGCGCGAGCGGCTGCGCGACCGGCCCGACCCCCTGGACGACGACGTGCACGCTTGGGACACCCACCACGAACGCCTCGCGCTCGCGGACCGCTTCGGGCTGGTGATCACCTTCCCGGCGGCCGACCAACGCGGCTACCTCGAGGTCGTACGCGCGCTGGTGGCGAAGCTCGGCGCCCCCTCGGGCGGGTCGGCGTCGCCGAGTCGCTCCGCGGAACCCAGCGGCCCCGCCATGTCCGGTGGTGCCATGCCCGGTGGTGCCATGGCGCCCAGCGGCCCCGAGCTTGACGAGTACGCTTTGCGCTTCGCGGAGTGGAACAACGGCTACTCCGGGCGTACCGCCAGGCAGTTCGTCGACGCCCTGGTCAGCGGCCGCGTCGTGGGCCGGGGCTAGGTTGGGCGCGGGGCCGAGGCCGCGGGTTCGCCACTAGGGTCTGTTCGCTCTTGACGGCACGGCGTCAGAAGTCGTGCACGACCGAGACACGATCAATGACGAACCACCAGCCTCCCCCACACGATGACCGAACTCGACAAGACGCTCCACGAGCACGCACTCCTCGACGACTCAAGGACCGTTTGCGCACCCTACCGGGGTTCTATTTGCCCACCTTGCCGGGGTTCTAACCGTGCAAC
>JBDZVI010000043.1:22492-25200 GCA_040255585.1 Deinococcaceae bacterium | reverse complement strand
CGCTCCCGAGCCCTATCATCCAGACCATGCGCAAGCTGACGTTCCTGGCTACCGCCCTGGCCGCCCTCCTCGGGGCTATCGGCTTCAACCCGACGGCGGCGCAGTCCTACGTCGGCACCACGCCCGCCAAGGAGTTCCCGCCCGGGCTCGACTGGATCAACACCGATCGGCCGCTCACCCTCGCCGAGCTGCGGGGCAAGATCGTCCTGCTCGACTTCTGGACGTACGGCTGTATCAACTGCATCCACGTCATCCCCGACCTCAAGGCGCTCGAGGTGAAGTACCCGGACGAGCTCGTGGTGATCGGCGTGCACTCCGCCAAGTTCCTGAACGAGGGCGACACGGTGAACATCGAGCTCGTCGCCGAGCGCTACGGGCGCACCGAGCCGATCGTCAACGACGCCGGCTTCGACGTCTGGCGCTCCTACAACGTCAGGGCCTGGCCCACGCTCATACTCATCGACCCCGAGGGCAACGTCCTCGGCAGGCACGAGGGCGAGAGCGCCTTCGGACCGCTCGACGCGGCCATCGCCGGCATGATCGCCACCTTCGATGCGCGCGGCACCTTGGACCGCACGCCCCTCGACCTCGGGCCCTCCGAGGCCGCCGCGCCCCGCACCGTCCTGCGCTTCCCGGAGCAGGTCCTGGCCGACGCGGCCGGCGGGCGCCTGTTCATCGCGGACAGCGGTAACGACCGCATCGTCGTCACCGACCTGGGCGGTGTCGTGCAGGACGTAATCGGCAGCGGCGCGTCCGGCCTGGTGGACGGCGCCTTCGAGGAAGCCGCCTTCGAGTGGCCGCACGGCATGGCCCTCGCGAGCCCCACCGAGCTGTACGTGGCCGACACGGGCAACCACGCCATCCGGCTCGTCGACCTGGCGGAGCGCACCGTGCGCACGGTCGCGGGCACCGGCGAGCAGGCGTACATGTTCAACCAGAGCAGCGTGAGCGCGAGCAGCGGCCTCAACTCCCCCTGGGACGTGCTGTGGCTGAACGGGCAGCTCTACGTCGCCATGGCCGGGCAGCACCAGGTCTGGCGTTACGACCCGGGCTCCGACTCGAGCTCGGCCCCCGGCTCGAGCTCGGCCCCCGGCTCGGACCCGGCCCCCGGCTCGGACCCGAGCGCGGCCCCGAACTCGAGCGCAGGCTCGGGCACCCTCTACCTGGTGGCGGGCAGCGGTAGGGAAGAGCTGCGTGACGGCGCGGCCACGTTGGCCGGCCTCAACCAGCCGACGGGCCTCGCCACCGACGGCGAGGCGCTGTTCGTGGCCGACAGCGAAGCCAGCGCCGTGCGGCGCGTCGACCTCGCCCCCGACGGTCAGGTGAGCACCGTAGTCGGCACGGGCCTGTTCGACTTCGGCGACGTTGACGGCGTCGCGGACGCCGTGCGCCTGCAGCACGCCCAGGCGGTGGACTACGCGGACGGGTTCGTCTACGTGGCCGACACGTACAACAACAAGGTGAAGAGGCTCGACCCCGCGACGCGCGAGAGCGTCACGCTCCGCGGCACGGGCGAGGCGGGCTGGAAGGACGGCGCCGAGGCCGAGTTCCACGAGCCGGGCGGCCTGAGCGTCGTCGGGCAGCTCATGTACGTGGCCGACACTAATAACCATCTCATCCGCGTGGCGGACCTCGGCACGCTCCAGGTGCGCACGCTTGCGCTCACGGACCCGAACGGGGTGCTCGTACGGCCGATGGTCGCGGCCGGGAGCGAGGCGGCCGCCGGTGGGGCGGGCGCTGGGGCAGGTGGCGGCGCTGCCACGGGCGGGTTGGCCACCGGCGGGGCCGGGGCCGCCGCCGCGGGCACGAGCCAGGTCAGCGCTGCCGCAGCCAGCACCGCGGAGCGCTTCGACGAGGTCGTCGAGCTGCCCGCCGTCGCCGTGACCGCGGGCGCCGGCTCAGTGGCGCTGACGCTCACCCTCCCGGACGGCTACCAGGCGAACGACCTGGCGCCGTTGCAGGTACGCGTAACGAGCAACAGTTCGGTTGCACGACTCGACGAACCGGCCGCCACCTCCGTGAGCGGGCCGGAGTACCCGCTCACGCTCGAGTTCCCCGCCACGTTCACTGAGGGCGAGGCGACGCTGCAGGCGGACGTCGTCGTCTACTACTGCCGCAAGGTGGCGGCGGAGCTCTGCCTCATACGGCAGGCGCGGCTCGTGGTGCCGGTGAGCGTCGTGGCGGGCGGGACCGAGGGTGCGGCAGGGGGAGCGGCTGCGTCTGCGGCGGCTGAGGGTGAGGCGGCTGAGGGTGAGGCGGCTGAGGTGGCAGGTGCAGCGGCAGGTGCAGCGGAAGCAGCCGGGGCCTCGCAAGTGACGATCGCATGGCAGCCACCGGCGTTGGCGGGTGATTGAACGTCGGGGCATGATTGACACCCACAGATACCATGGGTAACGTAGGCCTATGCCCGAACCTGCAACCGGCGCAGAGCCAGTAGAAGAAGCAGAACCAGTAGAAGAACTCGCCGACGAAACCGCTGCAGAACCCGGAGCAGAACCCGGAGCCGGTACCCCTAACGAAGAGCAGTCCGACGCCCACGTCCCTCCCCGCCCGGGCGAGGAGCCCACGATCACGGGCACTCCAGCCCGCCGCACAGGGCGGGGGCGACCACTCTGGGTCTCCTTTCCGACCTTCGACGATCCCTACGACGACCGCGTGCGTCCGATGAACGAGATGCCGTAGTCCCCAAATCCCGCGCAGCGCCGGGC
>JBDZVI010000043.1:0-22392 GCA_040255585.1 Deinococcaceae bacterium | reverse complement strand
TCACGCCCCGCCAGGCCAAGGTCCGCCGCGCCGCGCGTCGGGGCGCTCCACCGCGAACGCCATCAGCCCCCGCCTCGACGCCCACCCGCGGCAGCGCCCGAACCAACCCTCACGCCCTGACGTTCCACCGCCCGTCGGCTCCCTGCAGGTACGGCACCCAGGCCACGCCGAGGTAGCGCACGGCGACGTCGCGGGCGGTGGGCGTCACCGAGACCGTGTCCAACTCGATGGTCTCGGCCTGGACGGGGGTGGCGCTCACGGCGGCCAGCTCGCCCTGCATCTCGGCCTCGAGCGCCGCCTTCTCGGCCTGGGTCTGAGCCAGCGCCTCCTTGGCGCGGGCGACATCGCCTTGGTCCTGATACGCGCGCGTGCCCTTGTTGATGGACGTGCCGATCCTGCTCGCGCTCGGGGCTTTCCGTCCGAACAGCGCGCCCAGGATGGTCGTGCCGACCGTCACCACGGCCTCGGTCGTGCGCGCCCCGGCCTGCTGTGACTCGCGTTGCACGGCCTGCTCCTTCTGGAGCTCGCGGCGCTCCAAGGTCGTCCGCTTCGCCTCGAAGCGCTTGCGGACCTTGTCCATGGCGGCGTCGCGCTGCTCGCGCAGCGCCTGCGAGCACCGCAGGCGGAACTGCTGCTCGCTCTCACCCGGCGCCGACACGAGCTTGAGGCCCTTGTGGCGCAGCAGCGTCAGCGCCCCTTCCGTGCGGAGCCAGCGCTCGAAGCCGTCCTGCCAGCGCTTCACGGCCGCGGCGCTCGTGTCGGTGCCGGGGAAGGCGTCGAACGCGAGGCCCGGCGCCGGCTCGCGCTGGAGCTGCTCAAGCGCCACGTCCGCCGCCTCGCCCTCGCCGAACTCGACGGCCACGACACCCTCGCGGAAGTCCGCCAGGCGCACGAAGCGCTTGTCCGTGCTCACGTTGTTGGTCTTCGACTCGTAATGGACGTCCGCGATGCCAAGCGCCATGGGGAAGTAGCGCGCGCCCGTCGCCACGCGCGCGCTCAGGAACACCTGCGGTACGTGTGGTGGGAGGAACGGGCGCGTGCCGTCGGGGACGGCCGTGGCGGGGGCGGCCGCGGCGGGTGTGGGCGTGGCCTGGGCGGACGTGGCCGGGGCGGACGTGGCTAGGGGCGCCGTGCCGGCCGCCCCGCCGCCAGGCGCCTGCCCCAACCCCCGCTCGGCCAGCATGCGGATCTGGTCGCGCGTGAGCGGCCCGGCCAGGTACGACATGGCCCAGCGCGTCTGGAACACCACGGGGCGCTTCGCGTGCACGTCGTGCAGGAAGAACGTCCGCTTGGGCAGGCGGCCGATGACGTCGGCGATCTCGCCGACGGCCAGGGCGCCCTCCGACGCGGCGTTGAGTCCCTCGGCGAGGCGCTGCTTGTCGCGCTCCGTCTGCAGGCGGCCGACGAACCACGTGCCCGCGTTGGAGAGGGCCTTGTAGTCGAGGTCGACGGGGTTCTGCGTGGCGAGCGCCAGCCCGACGCCGAACGCGCGGGCCTGCTTGAGCAGCGTCAGGAGTGGCTTCTTGGAGGGCGGCTCCGCTACGGGCGGGAGGAACCCGAAGAGCTCGTCGATGTACACCAGGGCCCGCAGCGAGGACGTGCCGGACTGCGACCGCGTCCACGCCACCGTCTCGGAGAGGAGCAGGGTCAGGAAGAACATGCGCTCGGCGTCTGACAGGTGGGCGATGGAGACGACGGCGACGCGCGCCTTGCCGTCGGGCCCGTGCAGGAGCGACTCGATGTCGAGAGGGTCGCCGGCCGTCCACGCCGCGAAGGTGGGCGCGGCCAGCAGGCCGTTGAGGCCAAGCGCCAGCTTGAGGCGGTCCTTGGCGGGGAAGACCGTGTCCAGGTCCATGACGCCGAGCTGCTTGAAGGGTGGCTGCTGCACGGCGTGGATGAGGGCGGCCACGTCGAGGTCGGCCCCGGCCCGCCAGAAGTGCTCGAAGATGTTGGAGAGCAGGATGTGCTCGCGCCCGAGCGGGTCGGCGCTGGCGCCCATGAGGGTGAGGACGCTCGTGGCCGTCGCCTCGAGGCGGTCGCGCATGAGGTCGGGATCATCAAGGACCGCGCGGCCGGGCGCCGCGAACGAGCGCAGCACCGAGATGCCCCTGCCCGCGCTCGAGCCGGGCGTGTACACGACGACGTCCGCCGCCTGCTTGAGCCGCGCGATGCGCGCGCCGTCCTGCCCCCACTGCGCGAGGCCGTCCCGCCACGCCTGCGCCTGCCGCGCCGCGTACTCGGCAACACCGACGCCCTCGCGCTCCGCCTCCCGCGCGCTCACCCACGGCTCGAAGTCGGCCGGCGCGAGGTCGGGGAAGGCGAGGGCGAGGTTCGTCAGGTCGCCCTTCGGGTCGATGGCGAGGACCGGGATGCCGTCGATGGCGGCCTCCTCGATGAGGTCGACACCGAGGCCCGTCTTGCCGCTGCCCGTCATCCCGACGATCACGGCGTGCGTCGTCAGGTCGCTCGAGTCGTACAGCAGGACCTGATCGGTCGGCTGCATGCCCGCCGCGTCGACCTCCCGGCCGAGGTAGAAGACGCCTAGTCTCTCGAAGTCCACGTTGCCTCCAGGTCCGCCAGTTATCCTGCGATGGTATCCGCTAGCTCGGGTGACGGCAAACCCGGGCGCCGCCCCCACCCGCGAAACGTAACGTTAGGAAGCAAGCATGAAGACCTTCTACGTCATCGACGGTCACGCGCAACTCTTCCGCGCCTACTACGCGCCGTTCCGCGACCTCACCAGCCCGACGGGCGAGCCCGTCAAGGCCGTCTACGTCTTCACGCAGATGCTCCTCAACATCATCCGCAACGAGCGCCCCGACTACCTGGCCGTCACGTTCGACGTGAGCGACTCCTCGACGCTCCGCAAGGGCTTCTACCCCGAGTACAAGGCGAACCGCGACCGCTCGCCCGAGGACCTCCAGGTGCAGTACGAGCGCATCCGCGAGGTCATCGAGGCGCTGCGGCTGCCCGTCTTCGAGCTCGAGGGGTACGAGGCGGACGACCTCATCGCGACCATGTCCGAGCGCCTGAAGCCGGAGGACGTCGAGCTGCGCATCGCGAGCAAGGACAAGGACCTCCACCAGGTCCTTTCAAACAAGGTGAAGCTCTGGGACCCGTCAACGGGCGAGCTCCTCGACGACGTGCGCCTGCGGGCCGACAAGGGCTACGGCCCGGAGCAGGCCGTCGAGATCCAGACGCTCGTCGGCGACAACATCGACAACGTGCCGGGCGCCAAGGGCGTCGGCGTGAAGACCGCCGCCAAGCTCATCGCCGAGTACGGCACGGCCAACGCCGTCCTCGCCAACGTGGCCGCCCTCACGCCGAAGCTGCGCGAGAACCTCCTCGCGCACGCCGAGATCATGGACCTGACGCGCCGCCTCGTGACGCTCGACCGCGACGCCCCCTTCGACTTCTCCCTGGAAGCGTGCGCGTGGAGCGTGCCGGACGTCCAGCCGCTCACGCAGCTCCTCGACAGCCTCGGGTTCAGGTCGTTGACGGACCAGGCGGCGGCGTTGGGCGGGGCGCGTTCCGGCGGCTACGCGGGCGCGGCGCGGGCGGGCGGCGCGGCTGCCGCGGGCGGCGGGGCCGCCGGGTCGGACGAGGACGGCGCCTCAGGGGCGGCCGGGCGCGGATGGGCCGGGGGATCGGGGGAGGATGCGGAGGGCGCGACCGGCCCCACCACCCCGGCCGACCTCCGCCCCGCCGGCACCACGCCCATGATCGTGACCTCCATGGACGAGCTGCGCGCGCTGGCCGCCGAGCTGGCCGCCCGCCCCGCCTTCGCGCTCGACACGGAGACGACGGCGCTGCAGGCCGTCGACGCCGACATCGTCGGCTACGCGTTCGCCTTCGAGGCCGGGACCGGCTGGTACGTGCCCGTGCGCAGCCGCGCCGAGGGGCCGGTGCTAGACCCCGAGGCCGTCGCGGCCGTCCTGAAGCCCGTCCTGGAGGACCCGCGGACGCTCAAGGTCGGGCAGAACCTCAAGTACGACATCAACGTGTTGGCACGCGCCGGCATCGACCTCGCCGGGCCGCTCTTCGACACGATGGTCGCCGCCGCGCTCATCCACCCCGAGCGCCGCACGAACAACATGGACGTGCTCGCTCGCGACCTGCTGGGCCTCACGACCGTCCCCATCACGGACCTCATCGGCAAGGGGAAGAACCAGCTGAACATGCTGGACGTGAGCGTTGCGGCCGTCGGGGCGTACGCGGCCGAGGACGGCGACGTGACGTGGCGGCTCTACGAGCACCTCACAGGGCTGCTCGTGGACGACGTGCGCACGCTCTTCGAGACGGTCGAGATGCCGCTCGTGCGCGTGCTGGCGGCCATGGAGCGCGAGGGCGTTTCGCTCGACACGGGCATGTTGCGGGAGTACGCGGGTGTGCTCGGCGACCGCATCACGGGCCTGCGCGCGCAGCTCACGGTCGCGGCCGGCAAGGAGTTCAACCCGGACTCGCCCAAGCAGCTCGCCGACGTCCTCTTCGACGACCTCGGCCTCCCCGTCATCAAGAAGACGAAGACGGGCCGGTCGACGGACGCCGAGGTCCTGGAGGCGCTCGCCGCCGAGACCCAGCACCCGTTGCCCAAGCTCCTCCTCGAGTACCGCGAGCTCACCAAGCTGCTCGGCACGTACGTGCAGCCCCTGCCCGGCTACCTGGCGCAGGCCACGGGCCGCCTGCACGCCTCCTTCCACCAGACGGGCGCCGCCACGGGCCGCCTGTCGTCGTCAGAGCCGAACATCCAGAACATCCCAGTGCGCACCGAGGCGGGCCGCGAGATCCGCCGGGCGTTCGTCGCCGCGCCGGGCACGCTCCTCATCAGCGCCGACTACTCGCAGGTCGAGCTGCGCATGCTCGCCCACTTCAGCAAGGACGAGGAGCTGGCGCGCGCGTTCCACGACGGGCTCGACATCCACACGTACGTGGCGTCGCAGGTCTTCGGCGTGCCCCTTGCCGAGGTGACGCCCGGCCAGCGGCGCGTGGCGAAGACGGTCAACTTCGGCATCGTCTACGGCCAGAGCGCGTTCGGGCTCGCGCGCACCCTCGGCATCCCGCAGCGCGAGGCGGGGGCCTTCATCGGGGCGTACAAGGAGCGCTACACGGGCCTGGAGCGCTTCATGCGCGAGTGCGTGGCGCGCGCCGAGGAGGATGGCTTCGTGACCACCATCCTCGGGCGCCGCCGCCTGA
This sequence comes from Deinococcaceae bacterium, assembly GCA_040255585.1. Lineage (GTDB taxonomy): Bacteria > Deinococcota > Deinococci > Deinococcales > Trueperaceae > JAAYYF01. The sequence continues at coordinate 17,199 of JBDZVI010000043.1, read as the reverse complement.
TCCCCGAGGTGCGCTCGCGCAACCGCAACTTGAGGCAGCTAGGCGAGCGCCTCGCCCTCAACACGGTCGTCCAGGGGAGCGCCGCCGACCTCATCAAGGCCGCCATGGTGCGCCTGCACGACCGCCTGCGCGCGGAGCACGCGGGCGCCCACCTCCTCATCCAGGTGCACGACGAGCTCGTGCTCGAGGCGCCGGAGGGGGAGGCGGACGCCGTCATGCGGCTGACCGTCGGGGAGATGACGGGCGCGCTGACCCTCGGGGTCCCGCTCGTCGTGGACGCGTCGGCGGGGAAGACCTGGTTGGCGACCAAGGGGTGAGGAAGCGCGGGATTGAAAGCGCGCGGGGTTGAAAGCGCGGGTCAGTTACCGCTCTCGCCGGTCTCGCCAGCCTCACTTGTTCCGCCGGTTCCGCTCGCCTCGCCGGCCTGCAGCCGCTCGGACTCCTTCTTGAACCACGCGTAGTTGTCGTTGCCCGGGTCGAGCTCGAGCGCGCGGCCGTACGACAGGGCGGCGTCCTCGTAGTGCTGCTGCTCGAACGCCACGCGGCCGAGCCACGCCCACGCCTCGGCGTACCTGGCGTTGCGGGCGGTGGCGCTCGCGAAGCTCGTGCGCGCGCCCGTCATGTTGCCTTCCTCGTAGGCCTTGATGCCGGCGAAGAAGTCGTTGGCCGCGTCGATGCCCCAGCGCGCCTGCGCCTGGGCGAGCGTCAGGAAGTACTGGGCGCCCTCGTCGTCCGGCGCGAGGTCGAGGTAGTTGCGCCACGCCACGATCGCCTGCTCGGGCTGGCGCAGCTCGAGCATGATGCGGCCGAGCCAGCGGTGCGCTTCGAGGTTGTTCGGGAGGTAGCGGGTCACCTCGAGGTAGAGCTCGGCAGCCTCGGCCTTGTTGCCCTGCTGGTACTGGGCGTAGGCGTTGGCGTTGGCGTCCTTCGCGAAGAGCTCGGCCGCCTCGTCGTCGAAGGTGCCGCCAGCCTCCGCGAACTCCTTCCAGGTGGTCACGGCCGGGCCGGGCCAGTTGGCGCGGCTGTAGGCCTCGGCGAGGAACCGCAGGGCGGCCGGGTTGCCAGGCGCGAGCGACACGGCGGTCCGGCCTTCGCGGAACGCGGCCTGCCAGAGCGGCCTGTCGGGGTACTGGGCGTCGTACGTGGCGAGCGCCTCTTCCATGAGCGCTTCGCCACGATCGACGGCCTCCTGGGCGTTGGCCGGGAGGGACTGGGCGAACGCGAGCGAGGACAGGGCGCTCGCGAACAGCACGGTCGCGAACAGCGTGGTCGTGAAGAGCGCGGTCGCTAGCGCCGCGGCGTGCAAGGGCATGCTGCGCCTAGGAGGACGTTGCCTGGCTTCCACCGGTTGGATAAGGTCGGTTTTCATGGCTTCTCCCATCGACCCTCGCCGGTGACGGCCCGGTGCCGTAGGCCCGGCGAGGCCTTACTCCCATTGATACCCATTGTAGATGACCCACTCATGAACCGGATGCCAAGGGAACCTAAAGGTTCACGGCAGCCGGCGCGACAGCGGCATATGATGCTCGGAAACTTTGTGCCCGCGCGCACATGGAGTGGTGTGATGAGGATCTTGGTGAGCAACGACGACGGGGTGTTCAGCCCCGGCATCGCCGCCCTGGCGAGAGTGGCGGCAGAGTTCGGACAGGTGCGGGTCGTGGCGCCCGACGTCGAGCAGTCCGCCATGAGCCACGCCATCACCGTCAGGCGCCCGCTTCACTACACGCGCACGGTCATAGACGGCATCGAGGCCTTCAGGGTCGATGGCACGCCCGCCGACTGCGTGGCGCTAGGCGCCCACCACTGGGACGCCGTCGACCTCGTGCTGAGCGGCATCAACCTCGGCTACAACATCGGTCACAACATCTGGCACTCCGGCACTGTGGCCGCAGCCAAGCAGGCCGCGTTCCTGCGCATCCCGGCCATGGCCTTCAGCTCGGCCCACCTGGAGGCCGGCACCGACTACGCGAAGCTCGCCCCGTTCGTCAGGCAGGCCATCAAGACCTTCCTCGGCATGCCCGACATGCTGCTGCTGAACGTCAACCTGCCGGAAGACGCGAAGGGTGTGCTGTGGACGCGCCAGTCCGTGCGCCACTACGAGGGCTACGTCGCGGAGGGCGTCGACCCGATGGGCCGGACGCACTACTGGTTCGCGGAGGAGCCGACTGAGCAGGTCGAGGAGGGCACGGACCGCTGGGCGATCGAGAACGGCTACGTCTCCATGACACCGCTGCGGCTCGACCTCACCGACGAGGTGCTGCTCGCGCGGGCGCGGGCGGCGAGCGGGCAGGCTGCGGGCTAGGCGGCGATCATGGCGGCGGCGGGAACCTGAGCCGCTCCTGCACGACGAGGCTGCCGGCTGGGTAGAGCTGGCTGACGCTCACCCCGAGCAGCCGCACAGGCAGCACGGGCCGGTCGACCTCGAACGCCAGCCTGACGGCCGCCGCCAGCAGCGTGGAAGCGTCGGGCACGGGCTCCATGCCCGTGCGACTGCGTGTAACGGTCCTGAAGTCGCTGAACCGCAACTTGACGGTCACGGTGCGGGCCACGAGGCCGTGGCGCTCCATGTACCGCGCCACGTCGTGGCACAGCTCGACCAGCAGGGGCTCGAGGTCGGCGCGGCGCGCGACGTCGCGCCCGAGCGTCGTCTCGGAGCCGATGGACTTGCGCTCCCGGTTCGGCTCGACCGGCCGGTCGTCGACGCCGCACGCCATGGCGTGGAAGTACCGCCCGGACTTGCCGAAGTGGCGCTCGAGCTCCTCGGGGTCGCGCGCGCGGAGGTCGGCGCCCGTGAGGATGCCGAGCGCGCGCATCCGCTCCGCCGTGCGCGGTCCGACGCCGTGGAACCTCTCTATCGGGAGGGTCGCGAGGAACGCCTCGGCCTGGTGGGGGAGGATGACGGTCAGGCCGTCTGGCTTCGACATGCCCGAGGCCACCTTGGCGAGGAACTTGCCGGCCGCCACGCCGGCGGAGGCCGTGAGGCCCGTCTCGCGCAGGATGTCCACCTTGATGGCCTTGGCGATGAGGGTGGCGGACGGCGGGCCGGTCAACGGGTCGGTCACGTCGAGGTAGGCCTCGTCGAGCGCCAGCGGCTCGATCAGCTCCGTGTAGCGCCTGAACACGGCGCGCACCTTGGCGGACGCCTCGCGGTAGGCGTCGAAGCGCGGCGGCACGATCACGAGCTCGGGGCAGAGGGCGACGGCCCGGCGCATGGGGAGCGCCGAGCGCACGCCGAAGCGCCGCGCCTCGTACGACGCCGCGGCCACTACGCCGCGCTCGCCCGCCCCGCCGACGGCGACGGGCTTGCCGCGCAGCTCGGGGGCGTCGCGCTGCTCGACTGAAGCGAAGAACGCGTCCATGTCGACGTGCACGATCTTGCGGCCGCCGGACCCAGTGCGGGCCGAGCCTCCCGTGCCAATCGAGCCCACCGCGCCCATCGAGCCCCCCATGCCTGCCGAGCCCATGCCCTAAGGCTACCGCGTGGCTGTCGGGGGTTGGCGAAGGCGGGGCCAGGCGCGCGGCCACAGGGGCACTAGGCTTTTGCCGCGGCTTGACGAGCGGGGCCTGGTGAAGCGGGGGTCGTGCAACACTCTTGTTGCATAACCGGCAAGGGGGCCCCGACCATGGCTAAGCCCACGGTGAAGCGTGGGCTCGTGCAACATCCTTGTTGCATACGCTCCGTTTTCTAGGGCACACTGGGTCGCTCGAGCCCTTTAGGGCGCGCTGCGTCGCTCAGGCCTTGCCGGACGCCACGCGGCGCAGGCGTTGCAATACCGCGAGGGTGAGGCGCGCGTCGTCCAGGCTCGTGTGCGACTGCCGCTGCACGAGCACCCCCTCGACCTGCGCGGCGCGCTCGAGGCGCATGGCGCCGCCAAGGCCCCTGGTCATGGAGTAGGCGCGCATGGCGCACTCGAAGCCGGTCACGCCGTTGTGCAGGCGCCAGTGGCGCGCCGATTGCGCGACCATCCGTTCGTCGAACGGCGCGTTCCAGGCGAACACCCTGTGCCCCTCGACTGCGCGCTCCAGCTCCCCGATGACGTCCGGCCAGGCCGGCGCGCCGCGCAGGTCCTCGATGGTGTAGCCGTGCACCCTGGTCGCCGCGCTCGGCACGCGACCGGCGTGCGGCCACACCTTCGTCTCCAGCAGCACCTCGCCGGAGGAGTGGACGGCCGCGATCTCGATGATCTCGTCGCGGGTGCTGAGGCCTGTCGTCTCCGTGTCGAGCACCACGAACCCTTCCCGGAAGAGCTCCGCGAGCCAGCGCTGCGGGTCGTCCGGGCGGCCGGCCGCGCGTTCCGGTTGGCCGAGGAGGGCGCCGGCCGGGCGGCGTGCCGGCCGGGGGCGGCTCCGGGCGACGCCGAAGTCGTCGGGCGACCCGCGCGCCGCCGTGGTCGCCGTGGTCGCCGTGGTCGCCGGTGGCTGGCGCACGGCTCGCGGCCAGGTGTCGCCCTTGAGGCGCCGCGCCTCGCTCGTGCTGTACAGGGGTTCCAGGCCGGCCGCGCCGCGCAGCAGCCCGGCGGGCTCGCCGAGCCGCGTGAAGCCCCGCTCGGCCAGCTCGGCCCGGGTGCGCAGGTCGCGTGGCGCTTGCGCGCGGTCCTCGAAGACCGTCAGCTCCGTCGCCGGGCCGTGGTGCGCGCTACTCACGCCGTCAGTGTACCGAAGCGGGTAGTGGTCGCCGGGCAGCGGGGCTGCACGGTCGCCCCGCTCTCGTCCGGTGCGCGTCTGCCCGACGGCGCGCCACTTGGCGCCGCCCCGCACGGCGGCCCCCGGCCGCACACCGGCCTCCGGACCCCGCCCGACTTTCACAAGTAAACGCTTGGAAAAGTGTCGTTTGCGTGGTAGCGTCGTGGTGAAGGTGAGACCGTGACAAGCCGTGCTTATCGGTACGTGATCGTAGGCGGGGGGATGACGGGGGACGCCGCGGCCAAGGCGATCCGGAAGGCCGACCCCGACGGCTCGCTGTTGCTCATCGGCGACGAGACCGTGGCGCCCTACAAGCGCCCGCCGTTGTCCAAGGGCCTGTGGAAGGGCGACCCCGAGGCGAAGATCGACCTCGGTACGGCGGCGCGCGGCGCAGCCGTCCTGACCGGCACGAAGGTGACGGGCATCGACCTCGACGAGCGCACCGTCACGCTCGCGGACGGCGCGGCGGTCGGCTACGAGCGCCTCCTGCTCGCCACGGGCGCCAGGGCGCGCCAGCTCCCCGACCTGCCTAGCGGCGGACCTGTAGTTGCCTTCCGCCGCCTGGGCGACTACCACGCAGCCAAGGCGCGCTCCGGCCCAGGGAAGGTAGCCGCGATCGTCGGCGGCGGGTTCATCGGCGCCGAGCTGGCGGCCGCCCTCAAGAACGCAGGCGGCGAGGTCCACATGATCTACCCGGAGGCCGAGCCGGGCGCCAACCGCTTCCCGCCCGAGCTCGCCGAGTTCGTCGGCGAGAACTACCGCGCCCGCGGGGTGATCCTCCACCCGGGCACGCACGTCGCGTCGGCTAACGTGGCCGACGACCAGGCGACCCTCACCCTCGCCGACGGCACCTCGCTGCGCGCCGACCTCGTCGTGGTCGGGATCGGCGCCGTGCCCAACGACGAGATCGCCAAGGCGGCCGGGCTCAAGGTCGACAACGGCGTCTGGGTGGACGGGCATCTCAGGGCCGCGCGGGCCGAGGGGGCCGGGGGCGACGAGGGTCATGCCGCCGACGCGGCGCGCCAAGGTGCCGAGGAGGGCGCCGAGTCGAGCCCCGACACGGGGCGCGCAACGCCGGCCGCCCTCGGCGTCTACGCCGCCGGCGACGTCGCCAACTTCGCGTTCCCGGGCTTCCCGCGCCGGACGCGCATCGAGCACGAGGACAACGCCTACACGATGGGCGCGGCGGCGGGTAGGCAGATGGTCGCCTCCGTGACGGGCGTCGAGGCGGAGCCGTTCTCGCACCTGCCGTTCTTCTACTCGGACCTCTTCGACGACGGCTACGAGGCTGTCGGCGCGCTCGACGCGCGCCTCGACATCGTGGCCGACTGGTCGGAGCCGGGGAAGAGCGGCGTCTTCTACTACCTGGACGGCGGCACGGTGCGCGGCGTGCTCCTGTGGAACACGTGGGGCCTGGTCGACGCCGCGCGCGACCTGATCCTCGCCGGCGCCACCGTGACGCCGAGCGAGTTGAAGGGGAGGTTGCAAGGATGATCGTCTTCTCTCCGCGCGAGACCGCAGCGGGCGCCGTCGGCACCGCGGTTGGCACCGCCGTTGGCACGGCCGTCGCTACCGGCGCGCAGGGCTCGCAGCGTAAGCACGTGGTCGCACCGGCCAACCCCGCCATCGTCACGACCAAGGTCAGGCGCCTCGAGCGGGGCGAGACGCTTTACGCCGAGGGCGAGGACGCCGTCGCGCCCTACCTCGTGCTGGAGGGCGTCTTGCGAGTGATCGTCACGACCGCGTCCGGCCAGGCGCGCCTCGCCGACCTCGCCGGCCCTGGCGACATGCTCGCCACGGCCGTCTTCGAGGGTCGGCCGCACGGCGAGACGGTCGTGGCGGCAGACTCCGCCAAGGTCGCGCAGGTCGACCTCGGCGCCACGCTGCTGCGCCCGGCGGGCCGCCTCGGCATCGGCGTCATCCTCGGCCGCCAGGTGAAGCGCAGCCGCGAGCTCGCCGACGACCTCGGCTTGCCCATGGGCGCGCGCATCTGCCGCATCCTCGCGCGCGTGGCGAGGCGCCTCGGGCGCGCCTGCGACGCCACCTGCGAGCACGGGGTCGCGCTGGCTCAGGCCGGCGGGCGACCGGCCACGGCTCGGCCGTCCGGGGCGCTCGGTCGAGCTGGTCAGACCCGGCCCGACCGGCCTCGGCCCGACCGGCTTCGGGTCGACCAGCTTCAGGCCGACCGGGCCGAGTGGCGGCGCCTGCCGTTCAGCTTGACCCACGACGACGTCGCCCTCATGGCCGGCTGCGCGCGCGTCACGGCCACGCGGGTGCTGGGCGAGCTGAAGGCGTCGGGCGCGCTCGTCGGCCACCGGGGTGACTACGCCCTCGTGCCGAGCGCCCTCGACGAGGCGGCCGACGAGTACGTCTACGAGGCACTGTAAGGCCCGCGAGTAGAAGTTGTAAGGCTCGCGCGAGTGGAAGGCGCACGAGTACGCCGACGAGGTGTCGTGAACGTTGGCTCGCGCTAGTGCTGGCGCTGGGCTCTGTCCGGGTTCGGCCCCGTGAGACCGAATTCGCAGCCCCGCGCCGCGCCCGGGACTACCATCACATTGGAGAGGAGGGGGTGGCGATTCCCAAGCGGCTCGATCCCGCAGAGGGAACTCCCATCGGGTCGTTGCGACGCCCTCCTCTCACCCCTTGACGCTCCTCTCGTCCCTCGAATCGTCGTCTCCGACAGGCTGGCCTGGCGCGCGCGGCGTTTCCGTGCCGCCCGCACCGTGTCCCATGCTTCACGCGGGGCCTGCCGACGTGGTAGAAGTTAGCCCATGAACAAGAAAGAACTCGCTGAGAAGCTGGCTAAGAAGACGGGCCTGAGCACGAACAAGGCTAAGGAAGTCGTCGACACGATCTTCTCGACCGCCGACGGCAAGGGCATCATCGCCATCGAGCTGGATGCCGGCCGCAAGGTCCAGATCACGGGCTTCGGCACCTTCGAGACGCGTCGCCGCGGGCCCCGCAAGGGCGTCAACCCCGGCACCGGCGCCGAGATCACCATCCCGGCCCGCAAGTACGCGGCGTTCCGCGCCGGCAAGGGCCTCAAGGAGCGCGTCGAGCAGTAAGCCGTTTTCGCGTCAGCCGCGCGACCTTGCAAGGACATGCGACCCTGACGGCCACCGGCCGCGAAGGCGTAGCCTGCAGGTAGCGGAGGGCGCTGGGCGCGCAAGGCGCCTGTGTTTAGCGAGAACTCGCCATGCTCCCGCCCGGCTGGGCGCCAGGGCGTCGGCGGTGCCCCTCGCGAGGTAGACCCCCGGCCGTCGCGTCAACCGGCCGGGGGTTCTCACGTCTCGCGCGGGTCATCGCACCTCGCCAAGTGGTACACTCCCCCTCGGCCCAGCCCAGGCAGGCCATAGAACGCAACGTGCGCCCCAACCGGCCCCCCACGGTTGGGGCGCTGCCCTTTCTGGTGGTCTCTACTGGGGGCCTGTCTACCGAGCCATCACCGGCCGAGCGTCTGCCAGCCGAGCTATCACCAACCGAGCAGCGCCAGCGCGGCGCCCCGCGCCTCGCGGGCCGCCGCGGCGGTGCCCTGCACGAGCGCCGTGACGGTCGCGCCTTCCAGCAGGAGCTGGAGCTGCGCCGCGACGGTCCGCGGAGCGGGCACGCCCGCCTGGGCCGCGCGCTCCTCGAAGAACGAGCGCACCTCGACGATGTGGTCGCGGGCGTACGGCAGGGCCGCGTTGAACTGGCCGCCCAGCTCGAACGTGGCGGCCACCAGGGGGCAGCCGCGGAAGTCCGGCGTGTCGACCCAGGCCTCGAGGAGGTCGAAGACCTGCAGGAGCCGCTCCCGGGGCGTGGCCCCGAGCTCGTCGGCCCGCGCCAGCCAAGCGCGGCGCTCGGCGCGCCTGAGCTCCAGCACGGCCTTCACGAGCGCGTCCTTGGAGGGGAAGTGGTGGTAGAGCGTCATGCGCGCCACGCCGGCGCGCGCGATGATCTCGTTGATGCCGACGTTGGCCACACCGCGCGCGTAGAAGAGCCGCGCCGCGGTGTCTAGCAGACGTTCGGAGGCGCTCGGGCTGCCGTCGTCGGTCATGCCGGCATCATACCGACTTGTCCGGCTAGCGACCTAGCTCGGCCTCACGCTCTGAAGCGCTCCAGCCGGTCCGCGACCGCCTGCCCGAGCACGACGTAGTCGATGGCGACCGTCACGAACTTGAAGCCTCGCGCCACGGCGGCGCGGGCGAACTCGACGCTCCCCGTGTGGATGCCAGGCACCTTGCCGTGGGCTTGGCACGCCTGGAGGATCCGCTCGACGGCCGCCATCTGGCGGGGGTCGTCCGAGTCCACCTTCGGGGCGGCCCCGACGGCGTAGCTGAGGTCGGCCGGCCCGATGTACAGACCGGTCAGTCCAGGTGTCGAGGCGATGGCGTCGAGGTGTTCTAGGCCCAACGCGGTCTCGACCATGGCGAACACGGCCACCTCGGCGTCGGCCAGCGTGTGCTGGGTCGGCCCGTGGACCATCGAGGCCCGCAGCGGCCCGTAGGAGCGGCGCCCGTTCGGCGGGTACAGGGCCGCCGCCACGGCGGAGCGCGCCTGCTCGGCCGTCTCGACCATTGGCACCACGATCCCGAGCGCCCCGAGGTCCAGCGCGCGCATGATCATGGCGTCGTCGTTGCGCGGCACGCGCACGAACGGCACGGTGCTCGTGCCGGAGACCGCCTGCAGGAGGCGGGGCAGGTCGGCCAGCGAGGCGGCGCCGTGCTGCAAGTCGAAGGTGACGCTGTCGTAGCCCTTGCGGGCGATGACCTCGGCCGAGATCCCGTCTCCCAGGCCGAGCCAGGCGTTGGCCGTGGCGCCGCCGGCGCGCCAGACGTCGTGCAGTGGGTTCATTCGCATGGGGGATGATACTCCGGCCGGCCGCGGGTCCCGCCGCCTCGGCCCTCGCCGCTCCGGGGCTCGCCGCCGAGCGGCCGGACGCGGCTCGCCTTGAGCGGCCCGGCCGGCCGCCCCCGCCGCGCCCTAAACGTGCAGTTAGCCCGCCGCGCCTGGCGTATGCGACTCGGCTGTTGCGCTCGGCGTGCGCGACTAGGGTCTGGTCACTGTTGACGGCACAACGTCAGGAGTCACGCATCACTGAGACACGATCAAGGACGAACCACGAATCTCCTCCCACGCGATGATCGAACTCGACAAGACGCTCCATGGGCACGCGCTCCTCGACGACTCAAGAACCGTTTGCGCACCCTGCTTGGGTTCTAAGCGTACAGCGCATGGGATGCAACACGGGGCTACCTTCCAAGACGCTGCTGTCCAAGCCAGCATGGCGAACATGGCCCCCAAGCCAGCACGGCGACCAGGGGAGGTCGGCGACCAGGGGAGGTCGGCGACCAAGGGAGGTCTAGTTTGAAAAACGACATGATATGCAACGAGGCAGTTGCGCAATCAGCTGGTTGCACGAGTACCCGATTCTCAAGAAGAACCCCAACCCCCGACCCCCGGACCTCGAGAGCGAGAAGCGCAACGCTCGACCCGAGCGCCTAGACCGCACTCAGGTACCTCATTGGGGGAGAAACCCGCACTCCGTTGTTGGGGCGTGCTCACACTTCGTAGTTAGTCAGTGACGAATGCGACGCTCAAGAAGACGCCACCAACCGGCCCCCATTACCCCGCCCTCACCACCCCTGCCTACCCATCAGAAGCAGCACACAACATAGTGCGAACACGCCCTAGCCTGTTGCGCTCGGTGCGTGTAGCTCGCCCGCCGCGTCGGCGCGCGTGGCACCGTCCACCAGTAGGTGCAAGTAGACGAAGCCGGCGTACGGCCGCCAGCCGGCCACCCGCTCGGCCACCCACGCGTAGCTGGGCTTGCCCTCCTCGCCCAGGAAGCGCGCCAGGCCGTTGCGCGCGCCCGAGTCGCCGTGCGGGAAGACGCCGAGGCGCCCGAGCGCCCGCAGCAGCACGTACTCAGACGTCCACCTGCCGATCCCGAAGAGCCCACCCAGCCGCTCCATCACCGCGGCGTCCTCCGCGGTCGCGATCCCAGCCACGTCCAGCTCGCCGCTCGTCACCTTGTCGGCCAGCTCGACGAGCGCGCGGGCCTTGGCACGGCTGAACCCCATGGCGCCCAGCGCGTCGACCTCCGCCGCTGCGAGGAGCCCGGGCGTCGGGAGCGCCATGGGGCCGGCCTCGGCCGTCCGGGAAGCGAACGGCAGACGCGGCCCGTAGGCCTCCGCCATGCGCGCGACGAGCTGCAGCCCGAAGGTGAGCGTCACCTGCTGGCACGGCACCGCGTTCAGCAGGCCCTCGAAGAGGCCAGGGTAGCGGGGCGGCTTCAGGCCGCGCAGGCGTTCGGCGAGGGGCGCCAGGTGCGGGTCTTGGGCTGCCAGCGCGTAGAACTCCGACAGGTCGACGTCGAGGCCGAGCAGGTCGCGGGCGGCACGCTCGCCGCCCTCTCTCATGGCTTCAGCGCTCGCGCCCGCGGCCGTCACGGCGATGCACAGCCGGGCGGGGAACGGCGTGCGCGCACCGTCGGCCCCGCTGGTAGGTTCGCCCCGGACCTCGCCCGTGGCCTCGGTCCTCGCCTGGCCCACGGCCACGGCCGTTGTCTCGCCTGGCCCACGGCCACGGCCGTTGTCTCGCCCGTGGTCTCAGCCCTTACCTCGGCTCTCGGCTCGGCCGTCACCTCGAGGAGGAACGGCGCCGCGAGCGCCCCGCCGCTCGCCGTGGCCGGCATGACCCGCCGGTACGTGGTGCCGTCCCACACGTCGATCCGGTTGTTCCGGCGGCGCTGCAGCGCCATGGCCGTCAGGTCCAGGCGGAAGGGTTGCGGCGGTGCCAGCGTGAAGGAGACGGTCCGCACGGTGTCCGCGCCCGTAGCCGCGCCCGAACTCGCGCCTGTGTCCGCGCCCGAATCCGCGCCAGTGGCGGCTTCACCAGCTCCAGCGGCGGTTCCGCCTGCCGCTGCGTCCGCCGCTCCGTCCGCCGCTCCGTCGACCGCCTTCGTTGCGTCCATCCGCCGATGGTATGCCGTGGGGAGGCCGGGTCGTGGGCTTGATGAGACGTTGCTTCTGGGGCGGCGTCCTCACTGACGACCGCGTCGGTGCCCGGCAGCTCTAGGCCCGCCGACCTGTCGACGTGCGCATCGTTATCGACGCTCATGTCGATCACCACCCTCTTATCAGTAGCGCTGTTGATATTCGCCTCGACAACGGCCGCCTTGTTAACATCGGCCATGGCGCTCCCCGGTTCCTCCTCGGAGCCCCAGGCTACGGAGGAAGCATGACAGACCCCTTCACCGCGCGCCTCTCGACGCGCTCCCGTGGCGTGACGTCCTCCGCCATCCGCGAGATCCTCAAGGTCGCCAACCGGCCGGACATCATCTCGTTCGCCGGCGGGCTGCCCGCGCCCGAGTACTTCCCGATCGACGCCATGCGCGCCGCGGCCGACCGCGTCCTGGCCCAGAGGGGTCGCTCCGCCCTGCAGTACGACGCCACCGAGGGGGTCGGCGAGCTGCGCGAGTGGATCGCGGCCAAGGTGAGCGCCGACGAGCCTGGCGCCCCGGTGAAGCCGGAGAACGTCATCGTCACGACGGGCTCGCAGCAGGCCCTCGACCTCATCTCCAAGGTGCTCCTCGACCCGGGCGACCTCATGGTCACGGAGAACCCTTCGTACCTCGGCGCGCTGCAGTCGTTCCGGCTCTTCCAGGCCGCGTACCACGCGGTCGCCATGGACAACGAGGGCGCGGAGCCCGCTGCCCTCGACGAGGCCCTCGCGCGCGACCCGAAGTTCGCGTACATCCTCCCGACCTTCCAGAACCCGACCGGCCGCACCATGGGCGCCGAGCGGCGCAAGGCCGTGGCGGAGCTCTTCCGGCGCCACCAGGTCCCGCTCGTCGAGGACGACCCGTACGGCGCCATCTACTTCGACAAGCCGGCCGGGGCGTCGCTGCGCTCCCTCGCGCCGGAGCTCACCCTCGCCCTCGGCACGTTCTCCAAGACGCTCGCGCCGGGCCTGCGCCTCGGCTGGGTCGTCGGGCCGGAAGCGTGGGTGGCCCGCCTCGCCCAGGTGAAGCAGGCGGCCGACCTGCACACGTCGACGCTCTCCCAGCATGTGGCCCTCGAGGTCCTGCGGTCGAACATCCTCGACGATCACCTGAGCGTCCTGCGCGGCGTCTACCACGAGCGTTGCCAGGCGATGCTCGACGCCCTGGCCACCGAGTTCCCGCAGGGCGCGCGCTGGACGGTGCCCACGGGCGGCATGTTCGTGTGGGTCGAGCTCCCCGGCGACGTGGATGTGGCGCCGCTCCTGCCCCGGATCGTGGCGGAGGAGAAGGTCGCCTACGTGCCGGGCGCGCCGTTCCACCCGAACGGCGGCGGGGTCAACACCATGCGCCTCAACTTCACGCACGCGCCGGCCGACGTCGTCCGCGACGGCGTCGCGCGCCTCGGCAAGGCCCTGACGCGGGCGCTCGAGGCGGCCGCGGTCTAGTGACCGAAGCCGCTCGCTAGTCCCAGTCCTCGAGGTTCCGCTTGAGGCGCCTGCGGTCGCTCCTCGCGTAATGCCTGGCCATGTCGAGGGTCGCGTGGCGCAGGTGGTCCTGCACCTGGCCGAGGTCGCCCGTCTGGCGGTAGAGGCGCGTGCCGGCGGAGTGGCGCAGCGCGTGCACGCCCTTGAACGTCACCTCGGCGCGCTGGCAGAGCTTCTCGAGGCGGTTGAAGACGCCGAACTGCGAGCGCAGCTCCAGCACGTGCTCGCGCGGGGTGCCGGAGGCCTCCATGGCGCGCCGGTAGGTGAGGAGCGCCGACGCGAGCTTCGGGGTCAGCTCGACCGCAGCGGTCTTGTTGCCCTTGCCGCCGCGCACGGTCAGCTCGCCGGTCCCGAGGTCGAGGTCCGTCCACTTGAGGGTGAGCATCTCGCTGACGCGCAGGCCCGCGTGCGAGCCGAGCAGGAGCACGACGCGCTCCTGCTGGTCGCGGGTAGCGGCCTGCAGCTCGATGAGCTCGAACTCCGTGTAGTGGCGCGTGCCGCTCGATTCGGCGGCGTGGCTGGCCGCGCGCCCGATGCGCACGTCGCGGAACGGGTCGGCGTCCGTCGCCCCGGCCCACGCGAGCGCCGAGTAGAGCGCGCGGGCGGCTGCCACCTTGAGCGACACGGTCGCGGCGCTCAGCGGGCCGTCCTTCGCCTTGCGGCCCCGGTGCGATCCGGCCGGCTCCTCGGCGAGGAGCGCGTCGCGCTCGCCGGCCAGGAGCCGCTGGACGTAGAGCGCGCCGGCGTCGCGGCGCGGGCGTAGCAGGTTCTCGCCCGCCCACAGCGTCAGCAGGTCGTGCAGGCCGCGCCGGTACGCGCGCAGCGTATGGCGGCTCGTCGTGACGCCGCTGAGGCCCCGCAGCGTGATGTGCGCCTCGACGAGCTCCCAGAGCGCGTCCTCGTCGCGCTCCGTGGCCGCGCGCACGGCGTGGCGCCGCAGCGCCTCCTCGGATAGCCCCTGCAGGCGCCCCACCCGTTGGAGCTGGCTGGCCATGGAGAGTTCGAGGGAGGTGACGACGGCGTCGGTCATCCTGCGGTCATCCTGGTGCCAGCCTAAGCGGGGGAGACGCGGGCGGACGTGACTTTCGTCGCATTATCAAATCTGTTGACCGGACCTCACTCGTCCGTCAACCGTCGGCCACACCAGGCCGGCTCACACGCTTATCATCCCGCCATGGACCCCTTCTTGAGCGGCGACGTCCCCGGCAGCACCCCACTGGTATCCGCTTGGCTCCGTGGCCATCAGCACCTCGTCGAGAACATCACGCGCTGGACGGACGGCCTGCCGCCCGAAGGCTGGTGGTGGACGCCCGCCCCGGGCGCCGTGAACCCCATCGGCGGCCTCGTGCGCCACATCGGCGGCTCCAGCCTCCGCCTGTGGCTCTACGCGAGCGGGGGAGAGGTCGACGACGCGCTGCGCGCGCAGGGCCCCCACGAGCTGGAGGCCGACGGCGCCGACCCGCAGGCCGTGCTCGGCACCTGCCTCGAGCGCCTGACGCGCGTGGGGGAGGGCCTGCGCGGCTTCGACCTCGCCGAGCTCGAGACGGTGCGCTACGTCGGCCGCCAGCGCATCCCCGTGAGGAGCGCGCTCATCATCCAGCACCTGCTGGAGCACGGCCACGCGCACGCCGGCCAGGTGATCGTCGGGCGCAAGCTGTGGGACGCTGGGGTCGGGCGCTAGGGGCGAGTCTCCCGCGCCCGATCGCGTGGGCTCGAGCGCATGGCCGGGCCGGGACCCGGGCCCGCCCGGTGCATCGTCCGTGCCCGGCTGCCGCAGCGCGTGCCGCCGACAGTCGGCCCGTCCCGCCAGCCAGCGGCTCCTACCGACGGCCATCGGCCCGTACCGCGCCGCTTAGCGCAGGTTCTCCAGGATGATCCGCGTGTTGTAGCGCAGCAGCTCAGCGTAGTCGGTCGGTCCGGGTGCGCCGCCGATGGGGTCGAGCACCGCGACGACCACGCCGGCGCTCTCCGCGACGACCTCGGCCGACCGGGGGTTCAGCTGGCGCTCGGCGAACACGGCCTTGGCGCCCACCGCCTTAACGGCCGCGACGGCGTCGGCGACGTACTTCGGGCTCGGCTCGCGGCCGGGGAAGGGCTCGAGGCTCAAGACGAGGTTCAGCCCGTACCGCCTGGCGAAGTACGGCCACGCGTCGTGGAACGGCACGAACGGCGCGCCCTTGACGGGCTCGAGGAGCGCCGCGATCTCCTCGTCGAGAGCGTCAAGTTCCCCTTGAACGCGGGTCAGCCCCGCGTCGTAGGCGGCCGCGTTGTCAGGGTCGAGTCGCACGAGCTCCGCCGCTATCGCCGCGGCCGCCTCGCGCATCAGCAAGGGGTCGAGCCAGATGTGAGGGTTGGCGGTGGCGGGGTCTGTGGCGTGATCAGGGGCCTCCGGGGCGCCGTCGGTGCCCTCGGGGGGCGTTTCGTGATCACCGTCGTGGTCTTCGTCCTGCTCGTCCTCGTCGTGGTCGTGCCCGTCGGCCTCCGGCATGAAGGAGATGCTCTGGGTGACGACCAAGACGTTGGCGGAGGGGGCGGTGGCCGCGACGAGCCGGTCGAGCCACGAGTCGAGCCCGCCGTTCATCACGATCAGGTCGGAGGTGGCGAGGCCGGCCGCCTGCGACGGGGTGGGGTCGAACACGTGGGGCGAGGCGCCCGGCGGGAGCAGGGTAGTGACGCTGACGTTCTCGCCGCCGATCTCCTCGACGATGCTGGCGTAAGGCGCCAACGAGACGGTGACGCGCAGTGGCGGGGCCGCCACGGCGAACGCCGCGGCCGTGACCAGCAGGACCGCGGCGGCGCGGACGGCCAGCCGGCCGAGGGTAGTCCGGTCACCCGCGGCCGGACAGCCTGCAGCGGAGCCGGCGGCTGCAGGGCCGCCGGCGGCCCCACCACCGGTGGCCTTGAGGAGCGGGCGGTCCTGCGGTCGTGACAAGGTCTGGTCGGAGGCGTAGCTCACCGGCTCATTAGGACACGCTGGGGCGGCAACGGTCCAGCGACTGCGACACGCGGGCCGAGAGCCCGTAGCCGGGCCCAGCCGCAGGAGCCCACCGGGCGCATGGGCGAGCCGCTCCCGCGGGCAGGCTGTAGGCTAAAGACAGCGCTGGCCGGCACGAGTTCCGGCACGGCCGAGCGCGTTGGAGGAGCCATGCCGAGCACCCCCCGAGCCGATAGCCTGAGCGAGCTCGAACTCGACGCGCTGTGGACCATCTACGAGGGCCATAGCCTCGTCATCGAGTTCCCGCAGCAGGCGGGAACCGACCCTTATGCCAACGCCATCATGAACGTCGCCTTCGAGGGTGAGGAAGCCGTCGCCGAGGTCGCCGAGATAGCCCTGGACGTGGCCCAGGCTCTGATCGCCGCCGGCCTGCTGGAGCGCAGCGAGGACGGCCCCGTCCTGGACGAGGCCAGCTGGTACGACGACGAGCTGGGCTGCACCGTCAAGGCCGAGGAGTACGTCCTCAGCGACGACGGCGTGACCGTCATCGAGGCCACCGCCGACGGGCCGGCGAGTAGTTCAGGCGGCGACTGGGACGACGACGAAGATGAAGACGACGATGATGACGACTGGGACGACGAGGACGACGATGAGTGGGATGACGAGGACGAGTTCGACGAAGACGGCGAAGATGACGACGAGGATGAGGACGAAGACTGAAAATAAGACTGAACAGCACGAGTGAACGCCACGACCGGGCACCGTGGCCGACCCCTGCGACCGACCACGACGGTTGAGCGCTCGAGCTCCAAGGCTCGCACCGAGCGTCGCCGTTGCGCCCAGCCGGCCCTTGTGGGCTCCATGTGGGCTCCGTGACCACCTGAACCGCCAACTTACGTGTCCTGTGAAGGGCCTTCGCGACCAACGTGATCGCGCGGGCCCTTCTCATGGGTGGCCTCTAGGAGTAATTTGATAAGACGACTTATCAAATCGTATATGCCTATCCGACATATGCACCCAGAGCCAACCTAGCACCCCATACCACCACAGCCTTCCCAAAATCGGATATGCGTCTCTTGTCGTCGACCATGCCAACCGTCCGTTGCCTTGGG
>JBDZVI010000042.1:0-25229 GCA_040255585.1 Deinococcaceae bacterium | reverse complement strand
TCTCGGTCGTGCACGACTTCTGACGCCGTGCCGTCAAGAGTGAACAGACCCTAGTGGCGTCGCGCCGGCTACCCGGCTTGGGCTGGCCGAGGCGGTTCCTGCGCGACGCGCTCAGCTTAGGCGGCCATGCGCGCGGCCGTTGAACGCCACCGGCCGAACCCCGGTCGGCCTAGGCCGGCGGTTATCATCCGCGCGTGGACGAGGAGTACGCGGGCGACGGTCGTGGGCGGGGCGGAGTCGCGCCGACCGTCGCGCCAAATGGCGCGCCAACTGGCGTGCCGGTCGACGGTCGCAACGCCGCCCCCTACACGGACCTGGCCGGCGTCTACGACCGCCTCATGGCGGACATCGAGTACGACGAGTGGGCCGCCTTCATCGTGCGCACGGCCGCACGCCGCGGCTTACCGAGAGGTTCGGCCGGGAGCGGGCTCCTCGACCTCGGATGCGGCACCGGCAACGCGACGCTACCGATGTGGGAGCTGGGTTACGAGGTCGAGGGTCTGGACGCCAGCTCCGCCATGCTCGCCGCGGCCCGCAAGAAGCTCCCAGGCATCGTGTTCCACCTCGACACGTTCGAGGAGTTCTCGCTCGGGCGGCGCTTCCAGCTCGTGTACTCCGTGTTCGACGCCCTCAACAACCTGCTGACCGAGGCGGCCTTCGCCCGTTGCCTCGCCCGCGTGCGCGACCACCTCGTGCCCGGCGGCGTCCTCATGTTCGACGTGAACACGCCCACGGGGTTGAGGGAGCTATGGCTTGACGGCGTGTCCGAGGGGTGGGCCGACGACGTCTACTACCGCTGGACGCATACTTACGACGAGGAGAGCGGGCTCGCGACGGTGGAGGCGTACTGCGAGACGGGCGAGGGTTCGTTCGTGGAGGTGCACCAGGAGCGCGGCTACGCGACCCCCGACCTCGTGCGGCTCCTGGCGGCGGCGGGCTTCGCGGACGTCGCGGTCATCGAGTACCCGGACGGCCAACCGGCGCGGCCCGACGCCGAACGCGTCTGGGTGGTGGCCAGCTCGCCCTGACGCCGCCAAGGGCCTGGCTACTTGAGCCCGGCCTGCTCGCGCACCACGCGGGCGACGTTCGAGACGTCCTCGTCGCCGAAGCCGCGCGCCACTAGGCTGGTCTCGACCTGCTCAACGTACGCCGCCACCGGCATGCTGACGCCGAGCTCGCGCGCCGATGCGAGCGCGATGCCCAGGTCTTTCCTATGCAGGCGCGTGCGAAAGCCGAGCGGGTAGTCGCCGGCGAGCATGTTCCTGGCCCGGTTGGCCAGCACCCAGGAGCCGGCCGCTCCCCCGCCGAGGGCGGTGAGCGCCGCGTCGGTGTCGATCCCGGCCGCCATCGCCAAGGCCATGCCCTCGGCGACGGCCGCGTACGTACCAGCGATGATGACCTGGTTGACCGCCTTCGCCACCTGTCCGCTGCCGACCGGGCCGACGTGGGTGATGGTGCGGCCCAAGTGCTCCAGCACGGGGCGCACGCGCTCCAGGGCCACGGCGTCGCCGCCGACCATGATGGATAGCGTGCCGTTCCTGGCCCCTTCGCTGCCACCGGAGACCGGCGCGTCGAGCATCTGAACGCCGCGCTGGGCGAGTGCGGCGGCCAGACGCCGCGTCGTGGCGGGGCTGATGGTGCTCATGTCGACGAGCACCGAGCCTTCCGCCAACCCCTCGATGGCGCCGTGATCGCCGGTGACGACGGCCTGCACGTCCGGCGTATCGGAGACCATGGTGAACACGACGTCGCTGTCCTGGGCGCAGCTCTTCGGGCTCGCTGCCCGCTTGGCGCCGAGGGCCGCCAGCGGCTCCTCGCGCTCGCGCGTACGGTTGTGGACGCTCACGTCGAAGCCTGCCGCCAGGAGCCTGGCGGCCATCGGCGCGCCCATGGTGCCGAGTCCGATGAAGCCGATGCGCATGTCGTTGTCCTCCAAAGACGGTCGCCCTGGTCGAGCGGTAGGCGCTCGAAGGTCTCAGGACGAGGTTACCGTTCCGACGAGCCCGGTGTCCTGCCAGATGGTGAGGAGCGTCTCCGCCGCCCTGGTCGCGACGACGCGGTTGCGCCTCGCCACCTGGTCGCGTTTCGGTTGCGGCTTGAAGTCCTGGGGTCCGTCCGTCGCCCGTTCCGGCAGTTGGACTCCGGGCAGCCTCCCTCGCCACTCGGCCAACCATGCCGCGGGCAGATCATCGGGCAGCTCGCGGCCCGTCAGGGCGCTCCAGAGCTGCGCCCAGGCCCTGGGCACGGTGCGGTAGGGGTCGTAGCCGCCGCCGCCCGTCGCCACGATGCGACCGCCCGTCAGCTCGTCGGCCAAGGCGACGACGCGGTCGTAGGCGGCGCGCATGCCCGCCAGCGTGAGGGAGAGGTCGGCCAGGGGGTCGAGGCGGTGGGGATCGGCGCCGGCCTGCAGGAGGACGATGTCGGGCCTGAAGGCTCGCAACGCGGCCGGCACGACGGCGTCGAAGGCCTCGAGGTACGAGTCGTCCTCCGTGAAGGGCTCGAGGGGGACGTTGACGGCCAACCCGCGCCCGGCTCCCTTGCCCGTCTCGAACGTGTGCCCAGTGCCGGGGAACAGGTAGTGCCCGGATTCGTGCAGGCTGACCTTCAGCACCTGCGGATCCTCGTAGAGCAGCCACTGGACGCCGTCACCGTGGTGAGCGTCGAGGTCGACGTATGCGACGCGCAGGCCGTGGCGGTCGACGGCGCGGCGGGCGGCGATGGCCAGGTCGTTGTATAGGCAGAACCCCGAGGCATGGTCGCGCATGGCGTGGTGGAGCCCGCCGCCCAGGTTAACGGCCCGTCGCGCCCGGCCCGTGGCGACCAACTCCATGGCGGTGGCCGTGCCGGCGCAGACCAGCGAGACGAGATCGTGCATGCCGGGGAAGATCGGGTTGTCGGCCGTGCCCAGCCCACGCTGCCGCGCCCTCTCGACCGTCTCGCCCCGCGAGAGCGCCTGCACGTCCGCGATGTAGTCCACGTCGTGGACGCTCGCGAGCTCGCCATCCGCCAACGGCTCGGGCCGCACCACCTCGGACGGCGCCAGCGCTCCGGCGTGCTCGAGCAACGAGCGGGTCAGCTCCATCCGCAAGGGCTTGAACGGGTGATCGGCGGCGAGCTCGAAGTGCGCCATGCGCTCGTCGTGCACGAGCAGGACTTCGCCGGCCGGCGCGACCGCGCGGGGCCCGGCGTTCACGCTTCCTGAGCCTCCGGCGGCCATAGGACGTTGTACCCCAGGCCGCGCAGATAAGCCGCGAGGCCGTGCCCGTCGACGGTCGAGGTGCGCAGCACGAACGCGACAGTGTCGGCATCCGGATCGGAGCGGGAGGTCATGACGCTGGAGACGTTCACGTTGCGGCTGGCCACCCGGTCGAGAAGCCCGGCCAGCGCCCCCGGCCGGTCGACCAACTCGACCTCGAGGCGGCTGGACGCGCGCCGCACGCCGGACATCCGGATGAGGGCGTCGAGCATGTCGATGCCGGTGACGATGCCGACCAGGCGACCGTCCTCCATGACGGGCATGGCCCCTATCTTGTTGTCGCGCAGGACCTTGGCCGCCTCCTCGATGGGGTCGTTCGGATCGGCGGTCAGCACCGGATGCACCATGAGCAGGCGCACCGGATCGGTGGCCCGCACGCCCGGCGGGGCCTTCGGGTGGTCGGCGCCGACCAGGCGCACGTCCCGGTCGGAGACGATGCCGACCAGCCGGTCGGAGCCGCCGCCGCTCGGCTCGGCGAGGATCGGGAAATGGCGGATGTTGCGTAGCTCCATCAAGGCCTGGACGTCCTTGATCGGCGTGTCAGGGCCGATCGCTACGACCTTGTGGGACATGATCTCGTTAACGAGCATCGGCCTGCTCCTTCATCTACGAGGATGCTACCAGGGGGGCCCGCGACGGGCCGTGTGTCCCCATGCGCAGTCGGTGGAACTCGGCCACCACGCGTTCGGGAGCGCGTGGCCCGATGCGCGCCATGAGCGCGTTCGCCGCGCTGCTGCGCACCTCCTCGTCGCTCGTGGCGAAGCTCTCCATCGCCACGGAGCGGTACAGGTTCTCGAGCATGCGCCGGTACGCCAGGTCGGTCATGCCGCTCGCCTGCAGGTCGTAATGCCAGACGTACAGGGTCGCGAAGACGACGGTCCCGTCGAAGCGCCCGTCGGCGAAGCCGGCCTCCAACAGGCGCGGGGCGATGCGGTGACCGCGGAACGCTGGGGTCACCTCGATGGCCCCGAGCTCCACGAGTTCGCCGGTCCTGTCGGCGCCCCACGACTCGATCTCGGTCGGCGGGTGGAACGCCACGTAGCCCACGAGCGTCTCGTCCGTCGTCGCGGGCGCGCCCGCGACGACGGACGCGCCAGCCGTGGCCACCACGACACACCCCTTGGGGTCGGCGGCGATGTCGACCAGGGCGGCCAGCTGCTGCTCCGGCGTCCGGAAGCGGTCGAGGCCGGCGTGGGGGCGCAGGCGTGCCAGCTCGGCCGCCCGGACGCAGGCGGCTATCCGAACGGCCTCGTCTGCGGCGTCCACGTGCCCTTCAGGCCGGCGCGCCGCGCGACCGTGAGCGCCAAGCGGCGACCAGGGCGTCCGGTAGCCGCGCCGGCGTCGACGGTCCTGTGCCGTCGACGCCGAGGAGCGTGCGCAGGCGCCTGTGGGACTTCCAGCCGTCGCCGACGCCCCGCTCGTCGGCCGACTCGCCGAAGGCGCGCAGCAGCCCCTCATGGTAGGGACTCAACGTGGCGTCGTCGAGGCTGGCGGTCAGGGTCGCCGCGGCCGCCTTCGCGTCGCCGAGCGCCAGATGGGCGTCGACCGCGTAGCTGGCCAGTTGGGCGCGCAGCCCGGTGTCGCCACCATCGCCGGCGGAGGTGCCGAGCGCCGCGGCCGCCGCTTGAACGTCGGCCAGGACGGCTTGGGCGGCCAGGCGCCGCATGTGCGCCGCCGCGCGAGCGCTCAAGGCGCTGGCGCGCGCATGCTCATGGTCGGCGTGCTCGAGCGCCTCTCCGGCGAACCGCAGCGCGGCGGCGCCGTCGATCGCGAACTGGCTCGCGAGCAGCAGGGCGTCGAAGCGAAGACCGCTGAGCGAGGCTTGGTCGTCGAGCGCTTCGAGAACCTCGTCGATGCGTTGGCGCGCATGCCGCAGGTCGGGACCGTCCAGGCCCTCGCGCAGTGTCGGGAAGGGCCGGCGGTAGGGGAGCGCCAGGCCGCGGCAGGCGTAGGCGATGGCCAGGGTCAGGGTGCCTTTGAGCGTCCGGTAGCGGTTGGCGTCGTTCCCGCGCGCGGGCTCGACCGCCCGCGCGGTCGCGTTCGCCTTGGCGTGGGTTCGGAAGCCCGCCAGGGCCCTGGTGACCGCGTACGTCCCCTCTTCGAAGTCGCCGAGGGCGAGCGCCGTGAGCGCCCATTCGGCGTCGACCTTGGCGAGCCAGAAGGCCGTCTCCGTCTCGGTCAGCTCGGCGCCGTTCAGGCGCGAGCGCGCCGCCTTGAAGTCGGTCTGCGAGCCGCTCAGGTCGCCCCGCGCCCTTAGGAGCGCGGCCCGGCGAATGAGGTAGCGGGCCTGCTCCTGGGCGAGCGCCTCGGAGCGGCTCGCCAGTTCGACGGCCGAGTCGAGGGCCGCCTTGGCGGTGTCGAGTCGCCCGAGACGCGTGGCGATGTCGCCGCGCTGGTACTGGACGCGGGCGCGCACGAGGTCGTCGGCGGCCTCCACCGCCTCGAGGCGCGCGAGTGCTCCGTGCAGGTCGCCCCTGTCCTTGGCGATCATGCCCTCCCACACCCCGACCTTCGTGGCCACCAGGCGCGCCTCGCGTCCGCTCGCCTTGACGCGGGCCAACTCGCTTCGCGCGGTGCCGGTGACCAACTTGGCCGCCGTGGCGAGGTCGCCGCGCCACCTGGCCACGCTGGCGCGCGCCAAGGCGTGCTCGGCGCGCGCCAGTGGCTCGGCGATGTCTGGTGCGGTGTCGAGGAGGACCTCCGCGCGCTCGAAGCGGCCGGCGAGGGCCTCACCTTCGGCGCGCTTGACGAGAGTCCAGGCCCGCAGCGTCGGGTCGACCGAAGCCGCGGCAGCCTCGAAGGCCTTGACCGCCTCGGGATGCCCGTAGGCGCCGAGCCGCACGTAGTGCGCCGCCACCTGCTTCGCCACCGCGTCGAACTCCGGCCCCGCCCGGAGCTCCGTGGAGGCGGCTTGCCAGATCTGCCGCACCTGGGCGTGCGAGACCGAATGCGCGGCGAGCCAGCCCGTGAGGGCGCGCCAGTCACGCGCCTCGAACAAGTGGTGCAGATAGCGGGCGGCCGCGTCGCTCGATGGGTCCTGCTCCGCCGCCGGTGCGTACAGGGCGGCCGTCGCGAGCTGCATGCGGCGGTAGACGGCCGGCTCGTCCTCGGCCAGGCGCGTCTGGAGTGCGCGGGCGAGCTGGCGCGAGAAGACGCGGTAGTGGTCTGGTTGGCCGGGCACGGCGTCCAGGAACGAGAGCTCGAAGGAGCCGAGCGGGCGGCTGACGTCGCGGAGCCGCTGCAGCACGCCGGCCTCGAACGCGGGGTGCTCCGGCGGCGAGAGGACGGCGATGGCGGCGAGGAAGGCGCGCAGGTCCGAGTCGCCGGTGGTGACCAGCCCCGAGAGCTGCTCGATGTAGCGCTCGTCGGGCTGCTGGCCGGCTTCCTGCGGGGCGCGGGCCTGGGCTAGGAGCGTGAGCGTCCGCAGCTCCTCGAACGACCGACCGGCGCGCTGCACGATCTCCTCTTGGCGCCCCGGACTGAGGTCGGGGACGCGCGCCTTCACGAAACGGCGCGCCTCGGTGACCGTGGGAGGGGTCAGGCGGATGGGGTCGGCGAAGTTGCCGAGGCGCTGCATCGCGCGCGCAGGTAGGTCCGTGATGGTCACGAACAGCATGACGCGGGGCAGCCGCGCCAGCGGCTCGAAGAGCGTGACCCATAGCCACTCGACCGCGCTGACGCGCGGCACGTCAGGGTTGGCGAGGCGGAGGGGCACGAGACCGAGGCTGTCCTGGCTGGCGAGCGACTGCGAGACGTGGAGCAGGAACAGTATGGGGGCCTGGCGCTGCCGCACCGCCTCGAGGACGACGCGCGCCAGCTCGGCCTGCGCGTCGGCCTGGACGGCGAACGCGCTGGCCGTGGCGATGCGTACGAGCCGCGACTCCATCACGTCGGTCGGCACACCGAGCTCCGTGGCCAGGCGAACCAGCGAGGTCGCGAGGTCGGTGCCGCCGAACTCCAGACGGATCACGTCGAGGCCCCCGTCGAACAAGGGCTCGACGCCCTGGCGGACGTAGTCGGTCAGGAGCGTCTTGCCGGAGCCCGGCCGCCCGGTGACGAGCACCTTGGGCAGCTCGCCGGTCCTGATGCCGCCGATCATGGCGCGGTACGCCCTGCGCTTGTCGCGCCCGAGGAGCTGGAGAACCTCCTGCTCGGTGCCGGCGGTGGGGGAGAGCGCCGCCTCGAGTTCCGGCATCTCGAGCGGAGCGTTGCCGGCCGCCCGCCAGAGCTCGTCGAGGATCAGGAAGAGCGCGCGTTTGTCGGGCAGCCTGCCCTTGTCTCGGTAGATGATGTTCCTGACGACGTTGGGGTTGGCGCCGTGCGCCTCCATGGCCTGGCGCAACCAGTTGATGCTCCCGACCACGCCGTGCTCGTCGCGCTTATGGCCGACGGCCTGGCGAACGCTCTCGAACAGAGGGCGCCATGGACTGACCGGCTCTGAGGGCGAAGGACTCCGCATGCGGTCAGTTTACCAAGCCGCCAATGTCCGAGTACACAGCAGTTCCTGGTGGGCGAGTCGCGTCACCGCCGGGACGGGAGTCCTCCGCGACCGATGTTAGACTCTCGCCCATGAGCCTCCTGAGCAAGGCCGCTTCCGGCGCGCGCCTGACACCGGACGAGGCGCTCGAACTCTACTCGCTGCCGCTGTTCGACCTGGCAGCGGCCGCCGACTCGGCCCGCTCACTGCGCACGGACCCCGAGACGGTCACCTACCTCATCGATCGCAACATCAACTACTCGAACGTCTGCTCCATCGGCTGCGCCTTCTGCGGCTTCTACCGCACGCGGCGGCAGGAAGACGCCTACACCCTGAGCTTCGACGAGATCTCCCGGAAGATAGTGGAGCTCGAGGCCGTCGGCGGCAGCCGTATCCTCATGCAGGGCGGCGTGAACCGCTACCTGCCGTTCGACTGGTACCTCGACCTC
Organism: Deinococcaceae bacterium; assembly: GCA_040255585.1. Lineage (GTDB taxonomy): Bacteria > Deinococcota > Deinococci > Deinococcales > Trueperaceae > JAAYYF01. The sequence goes on along the minus strand of JBDZVI010000042.1, from coordinate 17,047 downwards.
ATGCGGCACCTCAAGGAGCGGCACCCTACCATCCGCGTCGAGGCCTTCAGCCCCGAAGAGATCAAGGGCATGGCCGGCCTCACCGGCATGAGCACGCGAGAGGTGCTGGCGGCCCTGCAGGCCGCGGGCCTCGACGGCCTGCCCGGCGGCGGCGGCGAGATGCTGGTCGACGATATCCGCCACGCCAAGCACGTGTCGCCAGGGCGCATCTCGGCCGACGAATGGATCCGCGTCATGGGCGAGGCCCAGGAGTTCGGCCTGTACACGACGGCCACGATGGTGATCGGCTTCGGGGAGACCCACGCCCAGCGCGTCGCGAGCCTCATGTGCGTGCGCGACCAACAGGACCGGGCCGCCGCCACGCACGGCAACGGCTTCTCCGCGTTCATCTCATGGACTCTGCAGACGGAAGGGGTGCGCGTCCACGGCAAGGTCCCCGGCGCCGGGGCTCACGAGTACCTGCAGAACGTCGCCGTCAGCCGGCTGTTGTTGGACAACGTCGTCAACTTCCAGGCTTCCTGGCCAACCATGGGCTACAAGGTGGCCCAGACGGCCCTCTACTTCGGCTGCAACGACTTCGGCTCGACCATGCTCGAGGAGAACGTGGTATCGCAGGCGGGCGCCAAGCACAGCAACACGCCGGAGAGCGAGATCGTCAGGCAGATCGTCGACGCCGGCTACCGCCCGGCGCAGCGCGACTCGCTCTACAACATCATCCGGCGCGTCGACCCGAGCGAGTTCGATCTGCCCGCCCTGCCGAGCACGCCCTCCGGGCAGCCGCGCGCGGCCGCCGAAGCCGTCACAGCGGGCTGATGCCGCTCCGGCCGCTGACCGAGGTCGTCGGCCGGCAAGACCTCGGGTACGGGCGGGCGCTGGCCCACGCGGAGGTCGTTTACGACGGCTTGGGTCTGCCGCGCGCGGCCGCGGCGGTGACCGTGCAACTCGCTCAAGGGCTGGCCAGCGTCGTCGGCGTTGGCAACTTCGCCGAGGCGCGTGCGACCAACGGCGCGGCTCGGGTCGTCGACTGCGGTTTCGCGATCTCGCCGCCCGTCGTCAACGCCCACACGCACCTCGACCTCTCAGGCATGCCGCATACCCCCGGCTCGTACGCCGACTTCATAGCCGCCGTGGTGGCCCACGCGCGCGCCGGCCATCGTGGTTCGGCGGCCGCCAAGCGGGGCGTGGCGGAGCTCAGCGCCGCCGGCACGCGCGTGGTCGGCGACGTCGTGACGGACGCCGCCACCATGGAGTACCTGCTCGGCCAGGCGGAGCTCACCGGTGTCGCGTACTGGGAAGTCTTCGCGCCGCGACCAGAGGACGCCGACGCCGCGTTCGAGGCGGCGCTCGCGGCCGTCGCGCGCTTCAGGACACTGGAGCGGCCAGGCGGCATGCGCGTTGGGCTCTCGCCGCACACGCCGCACACCGTCAGCGCCCCCCTCCTTGTCAAGCTCGCCGCGTACGCCCGTGCGGAGCGCATCCCTCTCGCCATCCATGTGGCCGAGAGCCCCGCCGAGCTCGAACTCCACTTGAAGGGCACGGGCGAGTTGGCCGAGTCGTTGGCGCGGACCGGCTTCGGGCTGGCCCCGACCGGCGTGAGCCCCGTGCGCTACCTGCACGACCTGGGTGTCCTCGCGGCCTCGCCGGCGGTCATCCACGCCGTCCAGGTCGACGACGACGACGCGCGGTTGCTGGCGCGCGCCGGCGCCGTGGTCGTTCACTGCCCCCGCTCCAACGCCGCGCTTGAATGCGGAGCGTTCCCATGGACGCTCTTCGCCAAGCACGGCGTGGAGGTCGCGTTCGGCACCGACTCGCGCGGGTCGAGCCCCGACCTCGACGTGACGCGCGAGGTGGCGGCGGCGCTCGTTGCGCAGGGCGGGAAGCTCAACCCCCGCGCGGCCGTGCGGGCCGCGGTCAAGGGTGGGCACAAGGCGCTGGGCATGGCGCCGCCACGCGTGGTGCGCGGCGCTCCGGCCGGCGAGCTAGTGGCGTGGCTCTAGGCGTGTCGAGCCCGCTACATGCGCGAGGCGGCGCAGGCAAGTAACCTACGTGGCATGCCCGGCGCGCGCCGGGGGAGGAGACTGGATAACATGGCCAACTCGCTGGAACTCACCGACGGCAACTTCGCCTCCGAGTCGGACTCGGGCCTCGTCCTAGTGGACTTCTGGGCCCCCTGGTGCGGCCCCTGCCGCATGGTCGGACCCGTCATCGAGGAGCTCGCTTCCGACTACGCCGGCAAGGTCAAGGTCGGCAAGCTCAACGTCGACGACAACATGCGCGTGGCGCAGGAGTACCGCGTGATGAGCATCCCAACGGTCATGCTGTTCAAGGACGGCAAGCCCGTCGAGGTCATGGTCGGTGCGCAATCGAAGGCGAACTACGAGGCTCGGCTCAAAAAGCACGTGCCCGCCACCGCCTGAGTAGCCGCTGCGGCCGCGGCCGTGAACGGCGCAGATGGAGGAAGGGCCCGGAGAGATCCGGGTCCTTCCGCTTCGGTTGGGCGACCGACGCCCTCAACCCGGATCGAAGCGGCTCACGCCCCTCGGCGACACGCGCCACGCCATGCTCGGCAGGCGCGAGGAGCGCAGCACGAGCACGTAACTGGAGCCGTCGGTGGCGAACTCCTGCAAAGTCCACCGTGCCCCTTCCGGCAGCGTGACGTCTATCAGCGCGTTGGTCGTGTAGACGCCGGTCTCCAGGCGCCCGAGCTCCATGCGGTGGTAGAGGACCTGGGCGGTGCGTTCGAGTTCCGTCGCCACCGGGTCGGTGGAGGCGGCGGGGCCGAACGCGCCAGGGGCGCAGGCGCCGAGCACCGCCACCAGCGCCATGAGGAGGGCCGACCTTGTCAGGGCGGCTAGCATCGGCCGGGCTTGTGAGGTCGTCGCGCCGCGGCCGGTGGCTCGTGCGGTTGCAGTAAGCGCTCCCATGCCCTCATGTTAACGGTGCGCGTGGGACCAGGGTGAGCGCCGTGGCGCTCAAGCCCGCGCGTCGAGGACCGGCGCGAGACCCATGCGCACCAGGTAGCGCTGCGCGCCCGATCGGCGCTGGTAGCGCTGCACGAGCGCGAACATCTCGCGCTGCAACTCCTTGGCGTCCGCGAAATCGAGTTGGAGCTGGTCGCGCCAGAGCGACAGCGTGGCGGGGGCGTCGGCGTCGAGCGTCGTGGCGTTGGCCTCCGGCGTCACGGCCGTCTGGACCTGCAGGTGCCCGCGCTCGTCTCGGTAGAAGCGCGTGCCCCAATCGCCGAGCGCCTCGCGCCTGCCGCGCACGACGTTGCGCCGTAGCAGGCGCTCCCAGTACGCGTCGCGCTCGGCAAGCGCTGCCTCCAGCGACTCGGCGTGCGTTGCCTCGAAGGGGACGAAGAAGACATCGGCAGTGGAGCGGTAACGCTTGACGGCGCGCCCGGCCCGTGGCACCGCCTCCGCAACCTCGAGGAGCCCGAGCTGCTCGAAGCGTTGCACGCGTTTCAGCGTCGTGTTGGCCTTCTCGCCCGTCTCTCGCGCCGCCTCGCCGACGCTCAGCGTGCGGCCAAGGAAGGGCGCGATCTGCCTGAGGGTCGTCGGGTCGGTGAGGACCTCCGCGGCGCGTTCGTCCGTGACGATCAGGGTGCGCGCCGCGCCGCCCTGGCTGGCCGGCGGCGCGTCGTCGTAGGCGGACGCGGCCGGACCACTATGTGATCGGAAGGCTGTCATATCACATAGACTAGCCCCAAACTTGGAACAAGAGAACGCGCTTGCGCAGCGCGCCCACCAAGCCGTGACCAGCGCTAGGGAGCACGACATGACCGATCCGAGCAAGCACGACACTTTCGGCGCCAAGAGCCTGCTGGACACCGGCTCGGGCGAGGCCTACTACTACCGGCTCGCCGCCCTCCAGGAGCGGGGCGTCGGGCGGATAGACAAGATGCCCTTCTCGATCAAGGTCCTGCTCGAATCGCTCGTGCGCAACGAGGACGGCTTCCTCGTGACGCGGGCCGATATCGAGCGGCTCGCCGCCTACGACGCCAAGAAGCGCTACGAGGACGAGATCCCGTTCATGCCGGCGCGCGTGATCCTGCAAGACTTCACGGGCGTGCCGGCCGTCGTCGACCTGGCCGCGCTGCGCAGCGCCATGCGGCGCATGGGCGGCGACCCCGACAAGATCAACCCGCAGGTCCCCGTCGACCTCGTCATCGACCACTCCGTCCAGGTAGACGAGTACGACGACCCGCTCGCGCTCCTCCACAACTCCCAGATCGAGTTCCAGCGCAACATGGAGCGTTACGAGTTCCTCCGCTGGGGCCAGGCGGCTTTCGCCAACTTCAACGTCGTCCCGCCGGCCTCCGGCATCGTCCACCAGGTCAACCTCGAGTACCTGGCCCGCGGCGTCCTCTCCAAGCCGCTCGGCGACAAGGAGGTCGTGTTCCCCGACTCGCTCGTCGGCACCGACAGCCACACGACCATGATCAACGGCCTCGGCGTCGTCGGCTGGGGCGTCGGGGGCATCGAGGCCGAGGCCGTCATGCTCGGCCAGCCGTATTACATGGTCATCCCGGAAGTCGTCGGCTTCCGCCTCAAGGGGAAGCTGCCAGAGGGCTCGACGGCCACCGACCTCGTGCTCGTCGTCACCCAGATGCTCCGCAAGCACGGCGTGGTCGGCAAGTTCGTCGAGTTCTTCGGCCCGGGCATGGCGACCATGACCGTCCCCGACCGCGCCACCCTCGGCAACATGGCGCCAGAGTACGGCGCCACCGTCGGCTTCTTCCCCGTCGACAACGAGACCCTCCGCTACATGCGCCAGACAGGTCGCATGCCAGACGAGGTCGAGGCGCTGGAGCGCTACTGCCGCGCCAACGGCATGTGGCACGACCCGGCCGACCCGGAGCCCGAGTTCTCGGAGGTCTTGGAGCTCGACCTGAGCACCGTCGTCCCGAGCGTGGCCGGGCCCAAGCGCCCGCAGGACCGCATCGCGCTCAAGGACATGCAGACCCAGTTCAGGGAGGACCTGCGGCGCCCGGTCGACAAGCGCGGCTTCGCCCTCGGCGAGGAGGCCCTCCAGCGCACCGGTCACCTCTCCTTCAGGGGCGTCGAGAAGGACCTGCGGCACGGCGACGTTGTGATCGCGGCCATCACGTCCTGTACGAACACGAGCAACCCTTCGGTCATGCTGGCCGCCGGCCTGGTCGCGAAGAAGGCCGCCGAGCGCGGCATGCGCGCCAAGCCCTGGGTCAAGACGAGCCTCGCCCCGGGCTCCAAGGTCGTCACCGAGTACCTCCGAGACACGGAGCTGCTGCCTTACCTTGAGCAGGTCGGTTTCTACGTGGTCGGCTACGGCTGCACGACGTGTATCGGCAACTCCGGTCCACTGCCGCCCGCCGTCGTCAAGGCCGTCGAGGAGGGCGACCTCGTCGCGTCCGCCGTGCTGAGCGGCAACCGCAACTTCGAGGGCCGCATCAACCCGCACGTCAAGGCCAACTACCTCGCGAGCCCGCCGCTCGTCGTCGCGTACGCCCTCGCAGGCACCGTCGACATCGACATCGTCAACGACCCCTTGGGCGATGACAGCGACGGCAACCCCGTCTACCTCCGCGACCTGTGGCCGACCTACGCCGACGTCACGGAGCGCCTCGAGGCGGCCATGAACCCTGAGACGTTCAGGCGCATGTACGACGGCATCGAGCGCTCCAACGAGGCGTGGAACGCCATCCCCGTGAAGGGTGGCCAGCTCTTCGACTGGGACGATTCCTCGACCTACATCCAGGAGCCGCCGTTCTTCATCGACATGCCCGAGCACCCCACGGGCATCGCCCCCATCCGGGGTGCCCGCGCGCTCGTCAAGGTCGGCGACTCCGTGACGACCGACCACATCTCGCCGGCCGGCTCGATAGCGCTCAACAGCCCCGCCGGCAAGTTCCTCGTCGAGCACGGCGTGACCAAGGCCGATTTCAACTCGTACGGCTCGCGGCGCGGCAACGACAGGGTCATGACGCGCGGCACGTTCGCCAACATCCGCCTCAAGAACCAGCTCGCCCCCGGCACCGAGGGCGGCGTGACGACCGACTTCACGACCGGCGAGGTCGCCAGCATCTACGACGCCAGTCGCAACTACATCGCCATGGGCATACCGACCGTCGTCCTGGCCGGCAACGACTACGGCATGGGCTCGAGCCGCGACTGGGCGGCCAAGGGCACCTACCTGCTCGGCGTCAAGGCGGTCATAGCGAAGAGCTACGAGCGCATCCACCGCTCCAACCTCGTCGGCATGGGCGTTCTCCCGCTCCAGTTCCTCGATGGTCAGGACCCCGATACGCTCGGGCTGGACGGCAGCGAGACGTTCGACATCGGCATAGACGAGAGCGTGGCGCCTCGGGCCAGGCTGAAGGTCACGGCCACGAAGGCGGACGGCCGCAGGGTCGAGCTCGAGGTGGCCTGCAGGCTCGACACGCCGGTGGAGGTCGAGTACTACCGCAACGGCGGCATCCTGCACACGGTGCTGCGTAACCTGCATCGCTCCGCCACGCGCGCGACCGCCTAGCGGCGGCCCGTTTGGGGCGGCGGCGCCCGGGCAGAAGCCCGCAGCGCCGCCGCCGCTTGCCGGTATACTCTCGCCATGCGCGGTTTCATCGGGTTCATCGTCGTCCTGGTCATCGTCTTCTTCGCCGTAGGTGAGACGCGGGGCTGGTACCTCGGTATCCCGACCCAGACGCCAGTGTTCGTATACAAGAAGGACTTCACGTCCACGACGTCCCGCAGGACGACGCAGCGCACCGACATGCCGGTACGTTTCACGGGCGACGTGAAGCGCGGCTCCGTGACCATCGAGGTGCGCTACCAGCGCCCGACCAGCTTCCAGACCTCGCAGGCCGCCGGTCCGGAGACGAAGGTCTACGAGGTGACCTACTCCGCCGGCCAGCGGGCGGCGCTCGACCGCGTGTTCGAGAACGGCGGCGGTGTGTACACCGTCTTGGTCCGCTACCAGGACGCGACGGGCCTGTTCACCCTCACGTTGCCGGGGGGCACCGACCTCTAGGGTCGGCCGGCTCTCGCCGCGCCGGGCGAACACGCGCCTGAGCCGGTCGTCCGCTCCCAGGCGACCGTCAGCGCTTCGCGCGCATGGCCGCCAACCGGGCCCACTGCTCCCTCGTCACCGCGTCGAGCACGTTGAACTCGCCCGCGTTGTACACGCTCTCACCGCCATCGATGTAGATGAGGTCGCCGGTGATGAAACCCGCCTCGTCCGACAACAGGAAGCTCGCGAGGTTGGCCAGCTCGAGGTGATCGCCCACGCGCCCCAGCGGGATCTGGTCCGAGAACAGGCGCTCGATCTCCGGTGTCGGCATCAACCGGCTCCAGGCCCCCTCGGTGGGGAACGGGCCCGGCGCGATGGCGTTCAGGCGGATACCGTACTTGCCCCACTCTCCGGCCAGGGATCGGGTCAGGGAGACGACGCCGGCCTTGGCGACGGCCGAAGGTACGACGTAGCCAGAGCCGCGCTCGGCGTAGGTGGCTGCGATCGACAGGACCGACCCTTTCGCCCCCGACGCTATCCAGCGCTTGCCCAGCTCGAGCGTCGTGTAGACGCTGCCGTGCAGGACGATCCCCAGCACGGCGTCGAACGCCCGGTGCGACAACGCCTCGGTGGGGGAGATGAAGTTGCCCGCCGCGTTGTTGACGAGCGCGTCCACCTTCCCGAAGCGGTCGAACGCCGCGTCGTAGGCCGCGCTCACGGCCTCCGGGTCCCGCACGTCGATGGCGATGGGCACGACCGCACGGCCGAACTCGGCCGCCAGCCTCCCGGCCTGTTCCTCGAGGAGCTCGAGGCGGCGGCTGGCGATCACGGCGTCGGCACCGAGCTCGAGGAAGCGGCGGGTCATGGCGAGCCCGAGCCCGCTACCGCCGCCGGTAACGAACACGACCTTGTCTTGCAGCAGGTCAGACCTGAACATGCCCAATGGTCGCATGCTTCGCGCGCCGAGTGGCGCCCTGCCGGCCTCCGTCCGGAGAAGCGCCGTGTGGACTATCCCTTGCGGCGTCGGGGTGCGAAGGGGTCATACTTGGCGAGCGATGCGCCCCCTTCCGTACGCCGCCAGCCGGCGGACCCCCACTGCCGTCATCGCCGCGCTCCTAGTGGCGCTCCTCGCTTGGCAAGGCGGCTCTTCCGCGGCGGCGCAGGCCTACGTTGCGGCGCCGACGCCGGTCAGGGTGCTCCTGGCCGTGACCGATAGCGTCACGGTGAACATGCCTGGCCCACACTCCGGCATCGTGGACGACAGGGGAGGGTTCCACACCCCGGGCGGGCTGGCCTGGCCGGTCGGCGCCAGGGACGGCAGGCTCGTCGTCGACGATCACGACATCGGGGCCTCGCTCGTCCTGGACGCCGAGGGCGGCACGTTCGAGGTGTTGGGTACCCACTACCGAGGAACCGTGCGCCTCAGCGCCGTTGGCGACACGGTCGAGGTCGTCAACGTTCTCGACCTCGAGGCGTACTTGCGGGGCGTCGTGCCCGCCGAGATGGCCGCGTCTTGGCCGATGGAGGCGCTCAAGGCGCAGGCGGTGGCCTCGCGCTCCTACACGCTCGTCTCGCTCGATCCCGAGGCCCGCTACGACCTCTGCGCCACGACCGACTGTCAGGTGTACGGCGGCGTCGAGGCCGAGCAGGCCCGCACCGACGACGCGATAGCGACGACGACCGGCGTCGTGGTCACGTACCAGGGGCAGACGGCGCGCACCTACTACCACTCCGATTCCGGCGGCACGGTCGCTTCGAGCAGGGAAGTCTGGGGCACGAGCTACCCCTACCTGGTGGCGGTACGCGACGCGGCTTCGAACACGCCGCACCGGGCGTGGACGGCGCGGCTCGACGCCGCCGTCGTCTCGGCGAGCCTGGTCGCCATCGGTCGCGGCGTTGGGACGGTCACGTCGTTGCGCGTCCTGGAACTCAGCGAATCGGGGCGGGTCGCCGCGTTGGAAGTCACGGGCACCGGCGGCGCCACCGTCCTGCGCGGCACCCAGCTGACGAGCCTGGCGCGCGGCTGGGGGCTCAAGTCCATGCGCTTCTCCATGCAGAGCGCCCTGAGCGTTCGCGGCGACGGTTGGGGTCACGGAGTCGGCATGAGCCAGTACGGAGCCAGGGCCCTCGCCCAGGCCGGCTACGACTACGGTCGCATCCTGGCGTACTTCTACCCCACGACGACCTTGACGCGCTTCGTAGCCCAGACGCCCTGAGCCCGACCCTGGTAGCCTTGACCCATGAGAACCGGAGCGCCCGCGTGGCGCCGTGTGGCAGGGTGGGCGTGAACTACGCGGCGCTCCTCGGTCTGCTAGTGGCCGTCACCTTCTCCCTGCCCATGCTCGCCCGCCTGGCGGAGTACCTAGGGCTGCACCGCGACACTGGCGTCGCGGTGAGCCTCGCCATCGCCGTGGTGGCCGCGCTCGGCTGGTTCGCCCGCGCTCGCGCCGCGACGCGCAAGCGTTCTGGCGAGCAGGACGCGTGAACAAGGCCGTTGCCGCGGGCGCGCGGCTCACGCTGGTGCCGACGCCCATCGGCAACCTGTCCGACATGACGCAGCGCGCCGTCGAGGCCCTGCGCGGCGCGCAGGTCGTGGCGGCGGAGGACACGCGCAGGAGCCGAGTGCTCCTCGACCGCTACGGGATAACGACCCCCCTCGAGCGCCTAGACGCCCACACCATCGCCAACCGCGCCCCCGCCCTTCTGGAGCGCTTCGAGCGGGTTGCTTTCGTGACGGACGCCGGCACGCCCGGGATCTCCGACCCTGGAGCCGAGCTCGTGCGGTTGGCCGTCGAGTTGGGGGTCGGCGTCGAGGTCTTGCCCGGCCCGACCGCGTTCGTGCCCGCGCTCGTCCTCTCCGGCCTCCCGACGGCGCGCTTCACGTTCGAGGGCTTCCTGCCCCGCAAGGGAGGGGAGCGCGGCCGCAGGCTCGACGCGATCGCGGCCTCCGGGGCGACCTCCGTGCTGTACGAGGCCCCGCAACGCCTGTCCGCCACCCTCGTCGATCTGGCGCGCGCGTGCGGTCCCGAGCGCCAGGCGAGCGTGAGTCGTGAGTTGACCAAGCTGCACGAGGAGACGCGCAGGGGGAGTCTGGCCGAGCTGCATGAGCATTACGCCGCCACCGAGGCTCGCGGGGAGGTCGTGGTGGTGGTGGGCCCCGCCCCGGAGCCCGAGGAGGACGGCTCGAGCGCGGCTACGCAAGCGGTGGCGCTAGCCGGGGCGGGGGTTCGAGGTAGGCTGTTGCGGGAAGCGCTGCTCGCCTTGGGGGTCCCGAGGAACGAGGCGTACCGCCTGGCCATCGCCCACCCGGACGACGACTCCTGATCGGAGACGACTGCTCCGGGGGGTTCCGCATGCCTCGCTACCGGAAGGTCATGTAGTGAACGACATCACCGCACAGCCCCTCGTCTCGGCCGTAGAGGCCGGCGGACGCTATCTAGGGCTCACGGCCGCGGCGAGGCTCATGCTCTTCGCGCGCGCGCCCGGCCCGGCCGTGCTCCTGACCACGAGCGACCGCGCAGCGCTGTTCGACGACACGCACGTGTTCGGCGCCCTGCGCACCGTCGATCCGACCCTGGCGGAGTGGCACGAGCGCCGGGAGAAGGTCGTGTTGACCCTCGGCCACGCTGTCGGGCCGTTCCCCGAGCATCCCGAGGCCTTCGCCCTCGAGCTCACCAAAGGCCGCAGCTACGCGCGCGACGAGCTACTGGAACGCCTCGTGAACTACGGTTACGTCCGGGACGCAGCCCCCGGCTTCACGGTGCGGGGCGACACGGTCACGCTCTACCGGGAACCGTTACCGGAGAGCGCGATGGGCGAAGACACCGATGACGCGGAGCCGGCGTTCCCCGAGGCGCCTCCCGGCAGCGTGCGGCTAGAGTTCTTCGGCGACGAGCTCGACGCGCTCTTCGTGGCCGGCGAGGAGGCGCAGCGCGTGGTCGTCGGGCCGAGGGCGCTGGACGAGGCGAGCGCCGGCGGCTTCACGACGCGCCTGCTCGCGACCCTCCCCGGCACGGTCTTCCTCGACGCGCCCGAGCTGTACCCAGGCGACCTGCTGGCCGGGACGAACGCGTGGCTGTGGGAGCACCTGGCCGGTCGGGACGTCGTGTCGTTCGGCCGCGACCCCCTGAACCTGGAAGAACGCCGCGCCGGCGCGGAGGCGCTGCCCTACTACCGCGGGAAGCTGAGCGACTTCACGAGCGACCTCCACGTCTGGCTGCGCGACGGCTACTCCGTGCAGCTCCTGCTGAAGTTCGAGCGCAGCGGCCGCTACCTGCGCGAGCGTGTGATAGACGCATACGAGTCGCACTGGCGCAACCGCGTCGAGCACCACCCTGGTCAGGTATCGCTCGTCATCGCCCCTGGCGTGCAGGGCGGCTACAAGGACGAGGGCCGCCGCGAGATCGTCCTGAGCGAGGAGCTCCTCTACGGCTACCAGGGCGGGCGCAAGGCGACCAAGCTCGCCGGCAAGCGCGTCGGCGACGCCTCCCAGCTCACCGTGGGCGACTACCTGATCCACCCGGACCACGGCGTCGGCCGCTTCGTCGCCCTCGAGGCGCGCCAGGTCGTCGGCGTGGTGCGCGACTACCTGCAGCTCCAGTACGCGGGCGAGGGCAAGCTCTACCTGCCCGTCGAGCTCCTGCCGCTCCTCCGGCGCCACCCCGGCACGACCGACGACCCGCCGAGGCTCTCAACGCTCGGCACGAACGAGTGGGCGCGCGCGCGGGAGAAGGCGCGCGCGAGCGCCGAGGCGCTGGCGGCCGAGCTCATCAAGACCTACGCCAAGCGCCAGGTGAGCAAGGGCACGGCGTTCCTGCCCCAGCCCGAGTGGGACGCCCTCATCGAGCAGAACTGCCCGTTCGTCCTCACGCCCGACCAGGCGGAGGCCGTCGAGGCGGTGTTCGCGGACATGGCGCGCGAGGTGCCGATGGAGCGGCTCGTGTCGGGCGACGTCGGCTTCGGCAAGACGGAGGTCGCCATCCGCGCCGCCCACCGCGCCGTCGGCAACTCGGCGCAGGTCGCCGTCCTCGTGCCGACCACCGTGCTCGCCCGCCAGCACTTCGAGACGTTCAGCGAGCGCTTCAAGGGCCTGCCGGTGCGCGTCGAGATGCTCTCGCGCTTCTCCAGCGACGCGAGCGCCCGCGCCACGCTGGCGGGCCTCAAGGACGGCAGCGTCGACGTCGTCGTTGGCACCCACCGGCTCCTCAACGAGGCCATCGAGTACAAGAACCTGGGTCTGCTCGTGGTCGACGAGGAGCACCGCTTCGGGGTGGGGCAGAAGGAGCGCCTCAAGAACCTCAAGGCGAACCTTGACGTCCTGTCGCTCTCCGCCACGCCCATCCCCCGCACGCTCTACATGAGCCTGGTCGGCCTGCGCGACGTGTCGCAGATAATGACCCCGCCCGAGGGACGCAAGCCCATCCAGACGGTGCTGCAGCCGTACGACCCCATGGTCGTGCGCGAGGCAGTCATCTTCGAGCTCGAGCGCGGCGGCAAGGTGTTCTACATCCACGATCGCATCGGCTCCATGAGCATGCGCGCCCGCACGCTCGGCCAACTCGTGCCGGAGGCGCGCATCGGCGTCGCGCACGGGCAGATGGGGGAGGCCGAGCTGGAAGAGATCATGCTCGGCTTCGAAGAGGGGGCGTACGACGTGCTCCTCTCCACCACCATCGTGGAGTCCGGGCTCGACATAGCCGGCGCCAACACGCTCGTCATCGAGCGCGCCGACCGCCTAGGCCTGGCGCAGCTCTACCAGCTGAGGGGGCGCGTCGGGAGGCGCCAGACGGAGGCGTGGGCGTACATGCTCTACCCCGGCAGGCTCACGGAGCAGGCGCAGCGGCGCCTGTACGCCATCGCGGAGCTTAACGACCTCGGGTCCGGCCACCTGCTGGCCGAGAAGGACATGGAGATCCGCGGCGTCGGCAACCTGTTGGGGCCGGAGCAGCACGGCCACATCTCGGCCGTGTCGATCGCGGTCTACACGGAGATGCTTGCGGAGGAGGTCGCCAAGCTCAAGGGCGAGCTGCGCGCCGCGGAGGTGCCGCAGGTGACGGTGGACCTGGCCGTCGACGCGCGCCTCAGTCCCGCCTACATCCAGGACGACGCCGTGCGCATCAACTATTACGGTCGCCTGGCCAGCACCGGCGGCCTCGCCGAGGTCAACCGCATCGCGAAGGAGCTGAGGGAGGCGTACGGGCCGTTCCCGCCCGAGGTGCGGGCGTTCATCGAGCTCACGCGCCTGCGCCTGGTGGCGGGGGCCAAGGGCGTAGCGACGATCAAGGAGCACATGACGGACGTTCAGGTCGCCCTGGCGGCCGACGTCGAGGCCATCGACTACGACGCCAAGCGCCTGAAGGCGCTCCCGTTCCAGGTCGAGCCGACGCGCTACCCTCCCGGCTTCAGCGTCAAGAAGCGCGGGCTGAAGGACTTCGAGGTGCCAGGGGCGCTGCTAGAGCTGCTGTACCTGGTCGGCTGAGGGCTGGCCGCGGCGCGTCGGTCGGACGTCGAGGCTCGCCCCGCGCCCGGCCAGCCCGCCGAGAAAGAGCGCGCCCCGCGGCCGGATGGGCCGCGGGGCGCCGCGACTAAGCGCGAAGCCGGTGCTTAGAAGTGGTAGTTGAAGCCGAGGCGGCCGGTGACGCCGAAGCCGAAGGACGGCACGACGGCGATGGCGGGGCCGACTTCGAGGAAGACGCCGCCCTGCGGGAGGCCGGCGCTGGCCAGGCTGAACTCGCCACCAACGAAGGCGTTGATGCCGAGCGCGATGCCCGAGCCGATGCCGAGGCCGACACCGCCGCCGACGTAGACCTGGATGGGCGTGTCGCCCAGGTCGACGTCGAGGTCGTAAAGGACATCGGCGCCGAGCGCGAAGCCGGCGGTTCCGATGTAGTTGTAGCCCGCGTTGAGTCGTACAGCCAAGTTCGGCGCGACGTCGTCGATACCGAAGTGAAGCGCGGCACCTGGGTACCCGGCGCTGACGCCGGCCCACATACCGCCTTGAGCGAAGGCTGCACCGGCACCCAGGGCGGCGACGGCGATCAGGCTAACCAAGAACTTGCGCATTCGAACCCTCCAAACCGATCTGAGAAGACTAGGATTACGTTCTCCTCGCCTGCCCGGTTATATCACGGGCTTTTCTGGGCGACAAGTCGGGGTTTTCACTCATATCCGATGGGCATCGGGTTTTCCGTCGCTGCGCTCCGCGAACGCGCGCCTAGGGCTCATGGTCGCCGCTCGCGAAGCGCTCGGTGGCCCTACGCCGCGCGTCCCGCACGCGCGGCGTCGCCACGTTGCAGGGCGGGAGCTCGCCTCCATGCTGCGCTCGGTACTCGCTCAGGAGGCGCGCCTCCTCGGCTTGCGGCACCCTGCTGTACTCGTAGCGCCAGTAGCAGGCCGTTGTGGCCACGCAGCCGCCCTTCGCGAAGTGCTGCCTGATGCGGTTCGGCACGTCGCGCGCCGATTGACCGATGTAGATGACGCGTTTGGTGGCGTCGGCCAACTCGTAGACGCCGGGCATGGCGTCCCTGCCGCGCGGGGCTGGGAGCCGGTCGAGCGCGCGCCACCGGGCCGCTAGCGCCAAGCGCTCCTCACGGCTCGTAGCCCAACTCGCGCAAGGCCTCGCGGTCTTCGCGCCAGGACGCGCGGACGACGACTTCGAGCTCCAGGTAGAGCTTCTCCTGCAGGAAGATCTCGAGCTGCTTGCGCGCCATCTTGCCGATCTCCTTGATCATGGCGCCGCCCTTGCCGATGACGATGCGGCGGTGCCCCGCCTTCTCAACCCAGATCTCAGCCGAGATGACCGTGGGGTGCCCCTCCTCCGCGTCCTCCCATGACACGACCTGCACGGCGACGCTGTACGGCAGCTCCTCGCGCAGGTGGATCATGGCCGCCTCGCGGATGAGCTCCGCGGCCCACTGCTCGCGCGACTGGTCGGAGCGGATGTTCGTCGGGAAGTAGAAGGGGCCCTCTTGGATGGCATCCAGCAGGTCGTCGCGCAGGGCGTATACGGCCTGCGGGTCGTTGAGCGCGGAGATGGCGAGCGCGCGCCGCGCCTGCGGGGCGAGGTCCTTGTAGAGCCGCAGGGCCTCGTCGGGGTACTTGGCCGCGTCCACCTTGTTGCCGACGATGATCAGAGGTGTGGCGGGCCCGAGCGAACCGCCCAGGAGGCGCGCCACGGACTTGTCCTCGTCGTTCGGCGGCCTGCGCAGGTCGACGACCCACAGCACCGCGTCGACGTCGACGATGGCGTCGCGCACCTCGCGGTGCATGGCCTGGTCGAGGGCGCTGCCCCCGCCCTTGTGGAAGCCAGGGGTGTCGACGAACACGAGCTGGCGGTCATCGGACGTGTAGATGCCGCGCACGCCGCGGCGTGTCGTCTGCGGCTTCGGCGTGATGGGCGCCACCTTCACTCCCAGCATGGTGTTCAGGAGCGTGGACTTGCCGACGTTCGGCTTGCCGACGATGGCGACGAAGCCCGAGCGCGTGACGGGTCCCTCCGTGGCGGGCGCGGGGTTGCCGGGATCGTTATCGGTGTGGTCGCTCAAACGCGTTCCTCTCGTGGCCTCTCCAGCCTGTCTCGATGTTAGTGCGTGGCGCGCGTCGGCGCACCGTCTCGGAACGCCAACCGGAGCGCGGGGTAGCTGAGCAGCGACAGGACCAGGAGCCCGAGCGCGAACGGCATAGGTCCCCGGTCGGCGAACGCGGCCACGACGCTGCCGAGGGCAGTCCCGAGCGCCAGCTGGGCGAAGCCCATGAGTCCCGAGGCCATGCCGGCGCGCTCCCGGTGCGGGTCTAGGGCCACGGTAGTGCCGTTGGCGAGGGTGAGGGAGAAGGACACGAAGAAGGCCATGAGGTTGATGGTGAAGGAGGGGAGGCTCGCGATCCCCAGAGCGACCTGCGCCACGAGCGCCGCGCTGACGACGACGAAGAAGGGCACGGAGAAGCGCAGGATGCGCGCCGAGGAGTTGGTGCGTAGGAGCCGGACGTTAAGCGGCTGGGCGAGGAACGTCATCGACGCGACGATGGCGAAGACGAGCGCGAAGCCGCCCTCGTCAAGGCCGAAGTAGCCGATGTAGAGCGCCGGGGCCGACAGCAGGTAGCTCATCAGGCCCGCGTACACCAACGCCATCACTAGGACGATCCAGGCCGAGACGGGGTCGGTGAAGATCGCGCGGGCGTTGCGCCAGACGCCTGCGAGGTTGAGCGCGTCGCGGTCCTTGCGCGGCGCCGTCTCGGGTAGCACGAGCCACACGAGGAGGGCGAGCACCACCGCCACGAGGACGAGGAAGACGAAGATTGCCCGCCAACTGCCGAGGCCGAGGAGCACGGCGCCGACGGTGGGCGCCAGGAGCGGGGCGGCTCCGAAGAAGATCATGGCGAACGAGAGCATGCGCCCCAGTTCGCGTCCCTGGTACAGGTCGCGCAGCACCGCCCTCGAGAGGATCGGACCGGTGGACGCGCCGAGGCCCTGCACGAAGCGACCGGCGAGGAGCAAGGGAAGGGAGGGGGCCACCCAGGCGATCAGCCCGCCGAGGAGATAGACGCCCAGGCCAAGGAGCAGCACGGGCCGCCGACCGAAGCGGTCGGCGAACGAGCCGACGACCAGGTGCGGGAGGGCGTAGCCAAGCATGAACACGCTGACGACGCTCTGGATGGCGGCGTCCGAGACGGCGAAGTGCGCTGCCATGGCCGGGAAGGCGGGCAGCATGGCGTCGGTGGCGAGGGCGCTGACTGTCATGAGCGCGCCGACCACCACGAGCAGCGTGAGCGGTGCGATGCCCTTGCGCTCGCCCAGGTCGGTGCTCGCCCGGGGCGGGATGCCCGCGGCCGCTGGAGCGGTTGTTGTCGCGGACCGTACCTCCGGCGCGGAGGCGGGTACCTTCGGTGTGCTGGTCTCGTTCAAGGCCAAGGTCGCCTCCCGCGGCCGGCTGGTAGAGGATGAGCTTTATGCGTTTGGCGTGTTCGCTAGAAGAGCACAGGGCCACCGGCGGGTGACCCTGTGAACGGTGTTTGGTTGCGGGGACAGGATTTGAACCTGTGACCTTCGGGTTATGAGCCCGACGAG
>JBDZVI010000041.1:0-25728 GCA_040255585.1 Deinococcaceae bacterium | reverse complement strand
CCAACTCGCTGCACTTCGTGGATCCACGCACCCAAGCGCATGTCCTCGCCGCGGTTGGCGGGTACCTGAGACCGGGCGGTGCGTTGGTGTTGGTCGAGTACGACGTGGCCCGGGGCAACACTTGGGTGCCGTTCCCTGTGCCAATGGAGAGATTCGCCGGCCTGGCTAGGCAAGTCGGGTTCGGCGAGCCTGGGGAAGTCGGGCGGCGGCCGTCGGCGTACGGTCCGCGTGACATGTACGCGGCGGTGGCACGAAGGCAGGCTGGGAAGTAGGGGAGGGCCGCGCCTGTTGCGGGCCGCGCCGTATACGTGCTCTTGATAGGACGCGGCGCCAGGGACGTGCCGCCGAGCCTGGCTGGACTGGGCCTTAACCCAACTGACGAGGAGCTTTCACGGCGCCGACAAGAGCCCGCGCGCCCGCGCCTGCTCGAAGGCGTCCGCAGCGTTGCGTACTGGTAGCGCGAGGGCAACCTCTACCTGCTCTTCGGCCTCTGCATCTTGGCCCAGCCCGAACAGCACCCTGGCGTACTCCACGCGCAAGTTGATCTGGCGCGGCGCCGCGGCGAGCCCGCGCTCCAGCATGGGCAGCACCTTGTCGCGGCTCGCGCCGAACAGCCACCCGACGCCCAGCTCGGTGAGGGCGTAGTGCCAGGCCGCGTAAGAGACGAGCGCATCCGCGTTGTTCGGATCTAGCTCCAGCGTGCTCTCGAACAGCGTCTGCAACTCACCAGCGAGGAAGGCGCGGGCGAAGGAGCTCCTGTAGAACCCCGCCTCGCCCTTGGCGCGTGCCTCCGCCATTAGTGCCGTTGCTGTCAACGGTCCGTTGGGCTCGAGGTCGAGGGACTGGCGCGCTGCGCTCACGGCCCGGTCGAGCCACTCGAGGGCCGTGGGGGAGCCTGTGACCAGGTAGACAGCCTGGTCGGTGGCGGCGCGCGACGCTAGGAGTTGGGCGGCCGCGGTGTTGACCTGTATGGCCTCCGTGTAAGCGGCTTCGAAGTCGCCTCCTTGCCATGCGGCACCGCCAGGAATGCCCTGGTAGGGGACGGGTTGGGCTGCGATCAGTGTTAGGGCGGTTAACAGAAGCCACGCGGTGGCGACGACGGTTGCGCGGGGGACGGTGATCACTTGGGCTTCTTCCTACCGGCTGGCTGACTGGCCGGCCGATTTCCACACGCGCACAGATTATGCCGCTACCCCCGTGTGGGTCGGTAGCGCGGTCGCCTACAGGTTTCCTACGACCCTAAGAGTTTGCTCCGCAGCGATGCGTTAGGACCGACCCCTAGCCCTCGGCACGCCAAGCCCTTTGCAAATCCTCTCGGCAAGGCGGTCGGGGATCTCGGCATGGCGAGGCACCGCCTCCACCGCCGTGTTGGCACGGTTCATCCAAAGGGAGTGTGACCTCCCCTCTCGTTTGAGTTGGCAACCGTGTTTCGTCAGATGACGAAGCAGGTCGCCACGCTTCAACCTCTAACCACCACGGTCTCTTGCGATGCTGACTCGGGGATGTCCACCTGAGCATCGATGCGTCGGTCTTCAAGTATGAGAGAGATGGCCTCCGCGAGATTCTTGAGTGCAGCAGTCTTGGTCCTGCCCTGGCCGTTGGCGCCCGGTACCTCAGGGCAGGAGGCGATGAACCATCGACCGTCTCGCTCAACAACTGCTGTGAACTCATTCATCGTGGCGCCCACCTTGTGGCTATCACTGTACTCGGGCTGACCAGGTCGTGGCCCGGCCGCTGCCTACGTTTGCTCGGCATGTGTCTAGCGGAAGGGGAGTCCAGCAGCCGCCAAACCCCCAGCGGAACTGCGCCGCCACCCCACGCACGACATCAAGATGAGCCCTTCGACGACCCAAGCCACTGAGGGACAGGTTGGCGCTCTAGTATGACTGTAACGGATGGCGTGGTCGAGCTCCTCATCGGTCTTGCGCTCACCTGGCTCGCGCTTTGCGATGGCCGAGCGGACGGCCTAGAAGAACGCGACGTCGTCGCGAATCCGCAACGTGTCCTCGTATGGCACTGCCAACGCAAACGCCTGCGAGAGTTCTGTCACGGTCCGCAGCAGCCGCTCCTTGCCATCTTCCTGGGACAGGACGTGCTCCTGCGCCGCTGGGAGGAGCGACAGTCGATCCTGGGGAGTGCCCGTGAGCCACGGACTCCAGTCGAACACATGGAAGAGGCCGAGGCAGACTTCGTACTTCTCCAAGATGAGCGCCACTGCCTCGGGTTGATTGAGCGCGGTCAGTGTATGTGGCCAGCGCTCTCTTACGTCTTGAGCCCCTCAAGCTGTGCGATGTAGTGCGCTTGCTCTTGCGGCGTAAGGTGGGACAAATCGAATGACGTGAGTAGGAGAGCAAAGAAGGTATCAGTTGGCAAGTTACGTGACGCCTTCTTCTTACGAATGTCTTGGGAGATCATGGCGAGGGCGCAGGATAGAAGAAAATGCCCCCGTACGTGGTGAGCTAATCGTTTCTGTGACCGATCCAACTTGGATGCCGCATCCTCTATGTCTTCCGAGGCCAGATGAGCGCATAGTGCTTCGCATTGCTCCTTCACCTTTGCCTGCATTGGAAGATGTTTTCCTTGGCCCCCTGTGTACATATGTACGTTGTTGAGGGGGACCGTGATCCCCAGTGCCTTAAGACGAAAGGCAACATCAAGAACTATCAGCGGCTTGATCGCCTCTTCAAGCTCTGTCGCCCAAGCTTCGAAAGCAGGGCGCATGTCTTCAACGGTCTTCAAGAGCGCCCGCGTTGCTAGAGACAACGTGTCGGCGTTGCATAGCGTGTTCTCAATCGAATAGCCGTACGTGTAGAGTACCCGTGGATGTGTGAGACTCGCTTGCGCCAAGTCGAGAAAATCAAGGTCGCGGCAAACGCAGATGGAGGCGTCAGCCTCAACAATCGCTCGCGCGTATTTGTCTAGAGTCGGGGCGCCGCCTGCAATCTTAAGAAGGTAACCCGCGAATCCGCAATCCTCGAGTAGTTTGTTCCAGAACGGCACATCATCTTCGCCTTCGACATAAATGACCAATGCTATGCGGTGAAACTGCGGTAAGGTGTCGAGTGCGCCAGGTGAGTAAATAAGGTCACCCACTTACAACTTCCTCCATCTGGATGATCCGATCCCGCCAACCAGCTGCTATCTCCGGAGAGTGCGTAGCGACTATTACCTGAGCGTTCTCGTTCAGGTGCTTTATCGACTTCACAACTTGTGCTTGCCACTCGATGTGCAAAGACAACTCAGGCTCGTCAGCGATGAACACAAAGGGCTGGCTTCTTTGCAAGAGAGTCTCGGTGAGGAGTATTAAGAGCTGCTTTTCTCCTGAAGACAGCTGCGAGATAGAAAGCTCTCGATTACCCCGTGCGAACTGCAAATCGCCTCCGAGCGAAACCTCGAGGTGCTTGTCACTGATAAAGGATCGCAAGGTCTTGAGAAAGGTATCGATTGGTCGGAACACGCGATTCCGTTGTGCTTCGGCGTCTGACAGTAATTGCACTATATGTGTGGAGCGTCTTAGTAGTGCGATGGGAAAGATGTCATCGATAGCAATTCCGGCATTGTCTTCTCTGAATGCGCGGACAGCACTCAGACTACGCTCGATAGCCCTTATGTGTTTGGTAATCCTGTCCGGCATTTCTGCCGTGAACGCATTCAACTCCGAGTAGGCCTTGTTTAGCTCTTCCTCATGGTGAGATAAATCGATCTCCTTGAGATTACTTGTTGCGAAGGAATCGAATCTTGGATCGTAAAGAATGGATGCCAGTACTTCATTCTGGAAGTGTTCGTTGATGCCCTCGGCCTCGCTGGCTAGGGCAAGCTGATACTGCGTGAACTGCTTGGACAGGTCAGTTAGCCTCTCGTCTACTTGTGGGCGCAGGGGCCTACGGGAGGGAGAGTAATCGTCTTCCGAAAATGAATCATGCGCTGACCTGTCAACTGGCAGGCTGGAGACATTAACGAGCTTGCTAAGAGCGACCTTTAGAGTTCGGAACTGGGCCTGTAGTTGGGGCCTTGCCCTAAGATGCCTGTGAACGTCCATTTCTGGTGAGTACAAGGGGAATCGATAGGCGTTCTTTCCGACCTGAAAGCGAAGTAGTTCAACCGGCCCCTGGCCCTGCTCTTTACTAACTCTAAGGATGCGCGTCCTACTGCCGGCGACCATTCGAATCGAGATCGAATCGAACTCATGTGAAGCTAGGACGCGTAGATCTACAGTCAATACGCCGTGGAGAAGATCCATGAAGGTTGTCTTGCCAGTGCCGTTTCGACCAATGAAAATGCTGACGTCGGGGAAGAAGCGGGCTTTGGCAGTCTGATTGCCCCAGAAGCCGGTTATCTCGACGGTATCAATACGAAACATTAGCCCTCCGAGCAGAGTGTGGCAAGCGGCTTTGGGCGCATTCTAAACGTAGTCGTCACCTTACATGAAGCTTGTGCCGCTCTGCGACCTTGTTCTCGAGGTACTTGCCTCAGGAACCAGTTTGCGGCGGCGCCTCACGACTAGCAAAGCCAAGCCAAGCAAGTAAAAAACCTGATAACTCATCTTATCAGACTAAGCTAAACTCCCACCATGAGACCGGAAATCGAAGTCGCTCAGGCCGCCGATACGCTGGCTCGCGCCGAGACTTGGGCCGGGCTGCCGCCCGAGGAACTCAAGCGCCGCGCCGCCAGCGCTGCCGTGAACCGCGACGCCGAACAGCTCTGGGCCCTGACCGAAGCGTACCTCTTCTTGCACGGCTCGCGTGGCGCCAAGGTCAGCAAGCACACGCTGCGCACGTACCGGCGTGGCGTTATCGACCTCGTGGAGGCTTGGGCCGGTGAGAACCTGCTACGCCCGAGCCGCGACGCCGGAGTGATCTACATGCGCAGGCTCGAGGCCGGCCCCACGCCTGCCGCACGGCGACCCGACAAGCGCGGCGCGGTACAGCCCGGAGCCGTCCAGGAAGCTCCGGCTCCGCTGAGCCCGGCATCTCTTCAGGTCAAGCTCGCTGCGGCCAGGACGCTCTATAAGGCGCTGCGCTGGTCGGGCGCCACGGAAGCGCGCCCGTTCGAGGACGTCAGGGTCGGCAAGGACCCCACACCGCCGTGGGAGAAACGCCGGCCGTACACGGACGACGAGGTCGAGGCGCTCCTGGAGTACGGTGAGCCGGCCGAGAAGGTCATGGTGCTCCTGGGCGCCCACGCCGGCCTGCGGATCAGCGAGATGACCGACCTCAGGTGGACCGATCTCGATTTCGAGCGGGGTCAGCTGCGCGTCCGCTCCGGTAAGGGCGGCAAGGCGGCGACGGTCAGCCTCACTAAGCGGCTCAGGGACGCACTTTTTGACCTTAGGACGATAGAGATGTCCGGTGGTCACGACAAGAACCGCCAGCGCGACTCCGGTCTGGTGCTGCCGTGGGCGGCCGATCATGCCCGGCGCAGGTTCAAGCATGTCTGTGCTCTGGCCGGTGTCGACTACGTCAGCGCCGGCGTCCACGGACTACGCCATGGCGCGGGTACGCGCTACTACCGCCAGACGGGCGACCTCGGCAGGGTCGCGGCCCACCTGCGGCATGCCGACATCCAGACCACGCGCATCTACGCCAAGATCGACGCCAAGTCGATCGGGGAGGACATCGAGGACTGGTGAGGACCGTGGGTCGGCGGTCCGACAGGGTCTTCCCTGCCCCCGGGCGTGCTGCCGGGCCGCCTGTCGGGCACGCTGCGCATGAGCCGCCATGTACGGCGGGCACGTATGGCCAGAAGGCTCGAGCTGCGGCCCTGCCTAGAAGCGTGCCTGACGGATCAGCTGAACCGCCGTCTGGTCATGGCGCCCCATTTGCCTCGGCTGCTCTTGATCTTGAACATCGCCAGCACTCGCACAACCGCGAGCCACTGTCGGTAGCCTAGGTTCTCGGTGAGGACGGCGACGAAGAGCCGGTAACGGTCGCCGACGCCCTTCGGCGAGTGGGGCAACGTTTGGTCGAGCGCCGCGCTCGCCAAGCCTACCAACGTCCCGTAGCCGACGGAGAGCGCCAAGAAGGCGCCCACGAACGGCAGGTCTAGCGTTCCGAGCAGTGCCATGACGGCGATGCCGACGTAGCCGAAGACCTCTAGGACGGGCGAAAAGCCCTCCACGTACCACGCGTACGGCAGCGCCATGCTGCCTACGAGGCCGTAGCGCCTGCGGAAGAGCATGCCGCGGTGCGCCCAGAGGGCCTCGAAAAGCCCTCGGTGCCACCGGTCGCGTTGCCTGGCCAGCACGGGAGCTTCCTCCGGAACCTGCGTCCAGCACACCGGGTCGAGCATGAACTCGATCCGGTACGGCTGACCGAGGTCGCGGAAGTGGCGGTGGAGCCGGATGGTCAGCTCCAAGTCCTCGCCGACCGTGTCCGTCCGCAGGCCTCCGACACTCATGAGCGCGTTCCTGCGGAAGATCCCGAACGCCCCGGAGACGGATATCAGGCAGCCGATCTGGCTCATGGCGGCCCTGGCGGCGATGAACGCTCTGAGGTACTCGAGGAGCTGCCACCTGGCGATGAAGTTGCGTGGTGTGCGAGGGCGCACCACGGCCCCGTCCACCACGTCGGCCTCGTTGACGACCCGGATCGTGCCCCCGAGCGCCACCAGCGACGGCTCGTCCAGGAAGCGCGTGCCCGCGCGCTGCAGCGCCTCGGGGTCGATGAGGCTGTCGGCGTCCGTCACCACGACCACGGGATAACGGGCCTGCTCCAACGCCGCGTTCAGGGCGTCGGCCCTGCCGCCGTTCACCTTGTCGATCACCAGCAGGTTCGGGCGGGTCTTGCTGCGGTAGGCGGCCCGCACGGTGGCGTGCGCCGCGAACCGCCTCGGGCTCGGCAGGCACGGCACTAGCTCGAAGGCCTCCTTCATCACCGCGATAGTGCCGTCCTTGGAGCCGTCGTTGGTCACGATCACCTCGAACTCCGGATAGTGCATGGCCAACAGGCTCTTGAGGCTCTCGACGATCGTCGCTTCCTCGTTGTAGGCGGGGATCAGGAAGCTGACAGGCAGGTAGGTGGCCGCGCGCATGAGGACCTTCTCCTCGAGCGCGGAGGCGCGCCGCTCCCGCAGCACGCTCGCCCTGGCCGCGAGGACGATGGCCGCGGTGTTGCCGCCGTTGATGATGATGAACGCCGAGAGGACGAAGAGCTGCAACGCGTCGGATAGCGACAAGGCTCAGGCCCCGCCCGCCGCGTATGAGTTCGCCGCGGCGACCTCGCCGGTGAGCGTCGGGGTCGCCGACTGCCGGGAGCGCACCATGCTGGCCATGTCCATGGCGAAGGCGTCTCGGTGCGACGTGGCGCCGCGCTTCAGCAGCGCCTCCCCCGCCGGGCCGCAGGCCTTGAGCGCGGTCGCCGCGGCCAGCCGCACATCGAACGCCATGTCGGCGAGTAGCTCCCATAGGACGGGAAGGGCCTTTTCCGGCCGGGCACCGACCAAGGCGTGCGCGGTTTGCACGCGCACGCCGGTGTGCTCGTGCCTGGCGGCCGCCGCGGCCACCTCTTCCATGGCCTCGTCCAAATGCCCGAGGCGCGCTAACGCCTTCATGGCGGCGGCCAGGACCTCGTCCTCGATGAGATGTTCGGCCGCGAAGGCAACGCCAAGCCAGTGGGACACGATCGCCTCGGCCTCGCTCGTGCGCGTGATGCCAACGGCGTCCAGCGCCGCCGCCCTCGCGACCTCAGGCGCCTCGCGCTCGAGCAGGCGGGCAGACAACCAAGGCTGATGGCGGCCGGTCGAGGCCAGCGCCGCCGCGAGGAACGCGCGCGAACCGTAGGGCTCGCGCACGGACGCGGCATGTTCGACGATGACGTTCGCGACCTCCCGTCCGAGGAACTCGGGGCTCGCCTGCACGGCGAGGACCCGACACGCGCCAAGCAGGGCCGCCTGGGCCACGCGCGGGTCGGACCGCTTCGCCGCCTCATGGAAGAGCGGCAGCGCGGCGGAGTCGGCAGCCCAGGCCAGTCGCTCGAGGGCGAGCGCGCTCCGCCTGGTGGAACCGGCGCCGCCTGCCGCGGCTATGCGCAGATCGTTGTCCGTCACGCCGGTGGCGACGAGAGCGGCGCGCAGCACCGCGGCCTCCTCCCCCTCCACTTCCTGCATGAGCAGCGCGGCCCCCTCGGAAGCCGCGAGCAGCTCATGCCTCTCTACGGCGGGCGGCTCGCCGCCGGCCGCGACAGAACTCCACGTCTCAAGCCACGCCTCCGAGCGCTTGGACGCCCGCTCGGTGCCGAGTTGCCTGGCGGCGAGCAGCGATAGGTGGACGACGGCCATCAGTCCGATAGCCCCGCCGACACCGGCCAGGGCCACCAGGACGGAGCGCCAAGCGGCCGACTGGTCGGCGCCGGCCGCCGTGAACCTCATCAGGAGCGCGCCCATCGTCACGGCGACGGTGGTGGAGGCGGACAGGATGAGGACGAAGATCGCGGTCAGCTTCGTCCGCTGCATCAGATCGCTTCGAGCGCCGTCGCCCCGTCGTCGAGTGACGAGAACGTACTACTCACCGGGCCGTCGTTGGAGGTGCGCGCATCGACGGCCGTGCGGTCGACCGCTCTCGTCACGCGAGCGACGAGGCTGCGCATGTCGACCGGTTTCGCGACGATGTCGGTGGCGCCGGCGGCGAACGCCTGCTCTACCTGCTCAGGCCCTGCCAGGTTGCTCAGCATGATCACGGCTGCCCCGCGGTCGACGAACTCCCTGGCGTGGTGGAGGCCGTTGCCGTCGGGCAGGTAGACATCGAGGACGACGGCGGCTGGCGCCTGTCCTGCTGCGAGCGCATGCTGCGCGGAGTGGAGGTCCTCGAACTCGGTCGCCCTCCAGCCGGCCCGCTGGAACGCGCTGCGCGCGAGCAGGCGGATGGCCGGGCTGTCGTCGACGATCCAGACGTCCGGTCCCTCGACGATGGCGGGCGTCGGCCGCGTGGGCTCCCCGCCGAAGCCGGTCACCGTTCCGTCCGTGGCCAGGAGGATGCGCTTGGCTCCTGCCGCAGCGGCCAGGCCCGTCACGTATGAGTCGTTGCGGGTGGCGACGAGCACGAGTTCGGCCCTGCGGCTCCCCTCGCGCAACCGCCCCAGGACTTGGGCGGGGTGGCGTCCGTCGCGCAACCGTGGCAGGTTGGCGTCCACCACCACCAGCCGTGGCAGCGCGAGTCGCGCTTGCGCCACCGCGGCGTCGCCGTTGGCGGCCAACACCACCGTCCATCCTGCGGCGCTGATGGCGCCACATATGACTTGCTGATCCCGCCCCCTGTGAAGCACTACTAGCGCGGTTGCGCCCCCATCGGCCGCCCAAGGGTTCCGATGCATGAGAGGCAGGATAGCTGTGGCAAAGGCCGTCCTGTGGGGAGAAACTCACTCGCCGGTCGCGAGGATGGCGCCCTGGACGCCATTCATAGGTGCGTACCTATGGTCCCGGCCCAGACCCGGCACGGCTCCGCGCGGCCCCTGACCGCCACGAGCAGGCTGCCGTCAGGGGCGATGCCGCACGCCACGCCCGTGACGGTCGTGGGCGCGGAACGCTCGCGCCCCGCGGTGTCTGCGGCGTTCGCCACGGCGTCCTGGACGGTGACCCGCTTGCCCGAGAGCCAGTCTCTGGCGGCGAAGCGGCGGCGCAGGTCGTCGGGGAGCAGGTCGCTCCCCGCCTCGACGAACCGTAGCGCGGCGTCGACACCCTCGACGACGAGGTCGTCTACCGTCGCCTTCGCCAGCAGTCCGGCCAGTCCTGTCCCGCCGGGGGGCGGTTCGTTGTCGACGTTGATGCCGATCCCGATCAGCAGGTGGCCCTTGACCCGCTCGACGAGGATGCCGCCGAGCTTCGCGCCCCCGTAGTAGAGGTCGTTCGGCCATTTCACGAGGCACTCGTGGCCGGAGCCTGCGAGCGCCTCTGCCACGCCGACACCCACCGCCAATGACGCCCATGCCCCCGCGCCGGACGCCGCGGCTTCGGGCACCGCGAAGGTCGTGTAGGAGCCGCCGAGACCGCTGCGCCACTCGCCCCCGCGCCTGCCCCGGCCCGCGGTCTGGGCAGCCGCGCGCACGGCCAGCCAGGCGACGTCTTCTCCGGTCGCGAGCCTGCGCTTCAGGACGGCTTGCGTCGAGTCGACGACCTCGTGCCGTTCGATGCGCCAGCGCGGGGCGCCGTGCGGACCCCCGACCATCAGCCGGGCAGGGCGGCCGGCTGGTCGGGCTCCCTGCGGACGCTGAAGACGCGCGAGACCCCCTGCTCCGTCGTGACGCCCCAGATGGCCTCCGCGATCTCGAACGTGGCCTTCTGGTGGGTGATGAGCACGAACTGCGTCCCGCGCTGCGCCAGGCGCTCCACGAACGACCCGTAGCGCCGGATGTTCGCCTCGTCGAGCGGCGCGTCGACCTCGTCGAGGATGGCGACGGGCAGGCTGGCCCCGTCCGCCGAGAGGAGCGAGAACAGGAACGCGAGCGCTCCCATGGTCCGCTCGCCGACGGAGAGGAGGTGCAGGGACTGCGTCTGCTTGCCGGGCGGCTGCAGCCTGATCCTCAGACCGACCGGCCGCGAGCCCTCTGCCTCCACCTCGATCCCGCCCCGACCATCGTCGCCGAACAGTTGCCGCACATGCCGGCCGAAGGCTTCCTGGAGACGCTCCACCGCGCCTCCCAGGCGCACGGTCGTCTCCTTGTCGATCCGGTCGAGCGCGGCTTGCAGCTCTGTCACCGCCAGCGTCGCCTGGACCGCCTCGACCTCGAGGTTCTCCAGGCGCTCCTTGGCTTCGCCGAGGTCGGCCACCGCCCGGTGGTTGACGGCTCCAAGCGCCTCCAACTCCTCGCCGACCTCGCGCAGGCGGGCGCGGGCGGCCCGTTCGCTCATGTCGAGGGCCACGAGACCAGGCGGGAAGTCGCGCAGCTCCTCCTGCGCGAGCTCGAGGGCCGTCTCGCGGCGGGCGGCCTGCACCTTGGCCTCCTCTAGTTCCTGCGCGCGCTGCGCCTGGGCTTCCGTCGTGCGCGTGAGCGC
The DNA here is from genome assembly GCA_040255585.1 of Deinococcaceae bacterium. Taxonomy (GTDB): domain Bacteria; phylum Deinococcota; class Deinococci; order Deinococcales; family Trueperaceae; genus JAAYYF01. The sequence continues at coordinate 14,745 of JBDZVI010000041.1, read as the reverse complement.
GGCCTCGGCTTGCGCCACCTGGTCACGCGCGGTCTTCAGGGCCGTCTCCTCGGCGTCGAGGTTGGCGGGCACGGCGGCCTCCGCCAGGTCGCGGGCGGCGCGCGCCTCGGTCAGCTCGCGCGCGAGTACCGTCTCGCGCTCGGCGTTGACCGCGAGGATGTCGCGCAGCACGCGAGCCCGCTCGGCGCCGGCTGCGAAGCGCGCCTCGGCGTCGAGGTACGTGCGCCAGCGCTCTTCGACCAGCGTGGCCGCCTGGCGCGCCGAACTAGAGGCTAGCTTCCGCTCGGCCACGCGCTCGCGAGCCGCCGCCAACGCACCGGCGGCTTCGGCCAGCGCGGCCTCGGCAGCGGTCACCGCCGCGGCGAGCTGGGCGGCGGACTGCGCTTGGTCGGTGCCAGCGTCTCGGGCGGCCAGCTCGGCGGCATCGGCGGTCAGCCGCTCCTTGCGCGCCTGGAGGTCCGCCACGAGCCGTTCGTGCCCGGCGTGTTCCTCCCGGGCGGCGGCGAGTGCCTGGGCCGCGGCGCGGTTCTCCTCGGCGGCCAGGCGCTGCTCGTCCAGCAACGAACGCAGGGCGGCCTGGGCGGTCGCCAGGCCCTCGGCGCTTGCTTCGCTGGCGGCCGTCGCAGCGGTTGCCGCGGCTTCGGCCTCCTCGAGTTCGGCGGCTGCCCCAAGCACGGTGGCGTGCTGCGAGCGTTTGCCGCCCGACATCGCGCCCGTGGCCTCGACTATGTCGCCTTCCAGCGTCACCAGGCGGGGGCGGTGCGCTTCCTGGCGCGCTATCGCCGTTGCGTCCGTCATAGCCCGGACCACCACGGTCCCGCCGAGGAGGTTCTCGAAGAGGACCTGGTACTGCAGCGCGGTTGTGACGAGGTCCAGCGCGGGCCCGACCACGCCGCGGCGCCCTGCCATGCCGGGGTAGCTGCGCTCGGCCTGACGACGGAGGAGGTCCAAAGGCAGGACGGTGACGAAGCCGCCGGAGCGCCGCACGTGCGCTATGACGGCCTCGCCGGCGTCGGAATCCGTTACGACCACGTACTCCGCCCGGCGCCCGAGCGCCCCCGCGATGGCCTCCTGGTACTCCGGGGCGACCTTCACGAGGTCGGCCACGGCGCCGATCACCCCTGGCAGACCGGAACTCAGGGCGTTTCGTGGGCCTTGCGCGAAGCCGCGACGGGCCTCGAAGGCGGCCCTGCTGCGCGCAGCCGCGCGCGTCCGGGAGACGGCCTCGGCGCTCAGGAGCGCGTGCTCCTCGTGCGCCTTCGTCAACGCGGCCCTGTGGGTCTCGACCTGGGCCTCCACGCCGGCCAGCTCCGCCGCCGCGGCGGTCTGACGCGCGATGGCGGCGGGCAGGTCCGCCAAACCCGCGTCCGACGCGAGACCCGTGAGCTGCTCCGCCACCTCCGCCAACTGGGCGTCGAGCGAACTGCGCGTCGAGGCGAGGGCGGCGGCCCTGCGCTCCGCTTCTGCATGCTCTGCGCGCAGGCGCTCGTACTCCTGCCGCTTCGACCCCTCGAGCGCCACGGCGGAGGCGAAGGCCGCCTCGGCCTCGCGTTCGGCGGCCAGCGCGGCTGCCACGTTCCGGCCGGCGGCGTCTGGCGACTCCGGCGGCTCTGCCGGCGGCGTGGCGGCTGCTATGCGGGCGAGCTCCTCCCCGGCCCGTGCCGTCTGGCCGGTCAGGTCGGCCGTACGCTCGCCGAGGCGCGCGAGGCGCTCCTCGGCGAGCCGCAGGTTGCCGCGCCGGTACTCGAGCTGAGCCGACGCTTCGCGGTAGCGCTCCTCGGCGGCGTCCCTCGACCCTGCGCCGGACCGGGCGGCGGCTCGCGCCGCCTCGAGTGCTTCGCGCCCCTCGAGGATCGCCGCCTCGAGCAGCCCGCGCTTCTCCTCCAGTTCGCGTAGCTCGGAGAGGAGCGCGCTAACGCGAGTGGTGGCGAGCGTGTAGCGCAGCGCCAGCTGCTCCGAGCTCAGGCGCGCGTGCTTGGCCGCGTCCCGCGCCTCGGCTTCCAGCGCGGCGCAGCGCGCCGCCAGTTCGATGAGCACGTCCTGAAGGCGCGCCAGGTGCTGCGTCGCCGTCTCGAGCCGCGCCGAGGTCTGCTCCCTGCGGCCGGCGAGTCGAGCAACGCCCGCGGCCTCTGCCACGTACTCGAGGAGCTTGGCCGGGTCGGCCATAAGCACTTGGCTGACCTCGCCCTGGCCGATGATCGCCACGCCCGACCGTCCGAGACCGCTCCCTGAGAGCGCGTCCTCGACGTCGAGCAGCCTGGCGCTGCGTCCGTCGAGCTTGAGACGTGTCGTACCCTCCCGGTCGAGGCTCCGGTAGACCTTCACGCTACGCGCCCCGTCCTTGAGCTCTACCTCGACCTCGGCGAGCCCGACGGAGCGCTTGCCAGAGGCGCCGTGGAAGATCAGGTCGGTCTTGTCGCTGGCACGGAACTCGCGTGCCCGCCCCCCGCCGGTCGTCCAGCGGAGCGCGTCGATGACGTTCGACTTACCAGAGCCGTTCGGTCCGATGATGGCCGTGACGCCCGGCGCGAACTCGATGGTCGTCCGGTTCCCGAAGCTCTTGAAGCCCTGAAGCGTCAGGGACGCCAGCCGCACGTTCCCTCAGCCTTCGCCCTGGCCGTCGCCGTCCTCGTGGTCGGCTTCCTCGGCATCCGGCATGGCGAGGGCGCGGCTCTTCAGGGCGTCGAGGCGGTCGCGCAGCTCGCCCTGGATGTTCGTGATGCGACCCTCCATCGAGGCCTGCAGCTCGTCGAGCCGCTGGCGCAACCGGATGATCTCCTCGACCCCGGCGAGGTTGACCCCGAGTTCCTGGGTCAGGCGCCTTATCTCACGCAACTGCTCGATGTTGCGCTGCGAGTACAAGCGCGTCTTGCCGGCGCTCCGGCTCGGCTCGATGAGGCCCTTGCGTTCGTAGAGTCGGAGCGTCTGGGGGTGCATGTCGACGAGTTCCGCCGCCACGCTGATGACGTAGAGGGGCTTGTCCTGGTCGGGGACGTGAGGGTCGTCCTTGCCGTGCCCGCCGCCGGAGGCGCCAGCGGCGGCCATGAGTTCGTGGGTGTCGATCGGGTTCACCTGCGCTCGCCTCCTTTGGCCAGCTTACGCAACCAACGACCTGCCGCGCGAGCCGTGCCTTCCAGCCACGACGTCTCCAAGGTCAGCCTCAGATCGCCGGCGACGCCATGAGCGACGAGGCCCTTGCCGCGCGCCACTACCGTGTCGCCGGCCTTGCTGCCCTTCGGCACCGTCACGTTCACGCCGTCGAACTCGGCCTCCGCCCCGCGGGAGGCCTCGAGGGGCGTGAGCACGAGGCTGTCGACGACGTCGCGGCCGTTCGCGGTGGCTCCAGGGGGTGGAGACCAGCCGATCTGTACGAGCACGTCGCCGGCCGGGTTGCCGGGTTCGCCGGCCCCGGCCAGGCGTAGCTTGCTGCCGACGCCCGTACCGGGGCGCACTTTGACGCTCAACCTGGCGCCGGCGGGTCTCGCGCCGCGACCACGGCAGTCGGGGCACGCGACTACCGTTGGTTGGTCGGGGTTCGTGGCCTCGAACGGGCCGGGCGACCTGCCGCCGACCTGGTTCGAGTCGACCCTGCCCGTGCCCTTGCACGTCTGGCAGACGCTGGGGCCCGGGATGACGACCGTCGCCTCCGTCCCGCCGTGCATGGCACCGAGGCTCAGGGGGAGCTGCACTTCGTACGTGCGACCGGCGACCATGCCGGCCTGCCGCAGGACGCCAGTCATCATGCCGAACAGCATGTCGAAGACCACGTTGCCCGTCTGCGGTACGCCGCCCCGGCCGCCCCAATCGACGTGGATGTCGGCGTCGCGGAAGATGTCGCGCCAGTCGACGTTGCTCGTGTCGTGCCGGTAGGCCGTCGGCTGCTGCGCGCCGTAGCGGTCGTAGCGCGCCCTCGCGTCCGGGTCGCGCAGGACGGCGTAGGCCTCGGAGACCTCCTTGAAGTGCTCCTCCGCCTCGCGGTCGCCGGGGTTGCGATCGGGATGGTACTGCAGCGCCTTCTGGCGGTAAGCCGCTTTCAGCGCGTCTGGCGTGGCGTCGCGTTGGACGCCGAGGACCTCGTAGGGGTCACGAACGGTGCGGCTCACTTAAGGAAGCATACATTGCTTGAGCGTCAAGCGCTAAAGTCTGGGTTGCGAGCGGGGCGATGCTATCCTGGCGCTGGCCAGGTGCCTTGGGACGCCGTCATGCTGTCGGCCGTCTCGGGTCCGACCGTCGCGCTCGTGCTGCCGCGCCCCCGCGGCCGTTCTCGTGCGGCGCCCCTAGGCCAGGAAGGGCGGTGAGGCGTGAAGCTCACCTCGAAGAAGGTCGCGCTGGGCTTGTGCAGCTTGCTACTGGTGCTCTCCGCCACGGCGTGCCGCAACGAAGCCCAGAACCGGATCCGGCGCAGCATCCAGGAGTACACCGCCCAGCGGATGTACATAACGGTCTACTCATACGACGGCAAGGCGGTGTTCACCGGCTTGGTCGACGGTAAGGTGACGCGTTCCGGCAACGCAAGCGAGGGCGGGGTGGGCGACGAGTCGCTCGGCGCTTACATCTACTGGTACGACGAGCGGGGCCGCTACCACCAGACCGACCTCCCTTACCTGCTCACCTCCTACGAGCGCAACGTCCCGAGCGAACCGTGAAACCCTGAATGACCGAAGGGACGGTTAAGGCCGGCCGACCCCTTTCGACGCCGGTGCGTTGCTACACTCGCCGCGTGACCACCAGGAGGCCCACATGAGAACCAAGACGCTTCGCCTAGCCTTCGTGGCGCTCGCCATCGCCCTGCTCGCCTCCGCCTGCACGATCTACGTGCGGCCTGGCGGGTTCGTGAGCGACGAGATCTCCTTGAGCGGCGTCATCCAGGACTTCAAGCCGACCCGCGGGTCCGGCTCCACCTACTACGCCGGCGAGAACGTCGAGTTCCGTATCGTGACCAGCCAGAGCGGTTACGTGACCCTCACGGCTCTCGACCCCGACGGGCGGATCTACGTCTTCGAGCGCAACGTCCCCGTCTCGGCCGGCACCACGTACCTGCCGGTCGCCGGGGCCCGCCACGTGTATACGGTGAACCCGCCCCGCGGCCTGCAGCGCGTGCGTGCCAGCTTCACGTCAACGGCCACCGACGGCAGCGTGCGCTACGTCGGGCGTTACGGCGACGGCGAGTGGTCGAACGCCATCTCCGTAGAGCTCCGGCCCGCGCCCGTGCGCGACGTCGCGGAGACCAACTTCTACATCCGCTGAGGCCCTGGCGGCGCAGGGCGTACGCCACGCCCTTTACCGTTCGTCAACCACGGCCCGCGCGAAGCGGGCCGTGACGCTTGAGCTATGGATGTACAATGAGAACGCCGCGGCAGCCCCCTGCCGCGGCGCGTGCGAGAGCCGTGGACCGGCTTCGGCGCGCCTCTGGCACGCAGGCAGCGGCGCTTGGTGTCGGGGACGCCGCGCCTTGGAAAGGAACTACCGTCTTGGCAGGACATAGCAAGTGGGCCCAGATCAAGCGCAAGAAGGGTGCCAACGACAAGCAGCGTGGCAAGGTCATCAGTAAGCATGTCCGGGCCATCCAGTCTGCCGTGCGAAGCGGCAACAGTGGCGACGCGACCACCAACCTCGCCCTCAAGAACGCTCTGTCTGCCGCCAAGTCCGACAACGTGCCCATCGACAACATCGACCGCGCTATCGAACGGGCGCTGGGTGGCGGCGAGGGCGGCAACTTCGAGCCGGTCTACTACGAGGGCTACGGTCCCGCCGGGGTCGCCATGCTCGTGGAGGCCCTCACGGACAACAAGAACCGTACGGCCGGCGAGGTCAGGCACGTGTTCAGCAAACACGGCGGCAACATGTCGGGTTCCACCGCCTGGCAGTTCGACACCAAGGGCATGATCACCGTGGAGCAGGTGGGTGACGCCGTCGAGGAGGCCGCCATCGAACTCGGCGCCGATGACCTCGAGTCCGACGACGGTACCTCCGTCATCTACACGGCCGCCGCCGACCTGTACGCGGTCGTCGAGGGGCTTCAGGCCCGCGGTCTCCCTGTCGACGTGGTTCAGATCACGAAACTGCCGCAGACGCAGACGGCTCTCACCGCTCACGAGGCCGAGAAGGTCATGAACTTCCTCGAGAGCCTCGAAGACCTCGACGACGTGCAGAACGTCTACACTACCGCCGACCTCGACAGCATCGGCGAGAGCGTCGACGCCGCCGGCTAAGCCGCAGAAAGGGTGTGCATGAGCTTCCCGCACGTCCGCTGGGACGACCTGCCAGCCATCAACGCGAACCAGATGCAGCAACTGATCATGTTGGCGACCGGCAAGTTCGGGCTCGACAACCGGGTGCTGGTGGAGCACACGGCTCGTAACCTGGTCGAGCTCGTCGACGCCTTCGGCTCGGACGGTCCTGTGCTCGTCGTGGCTGGGCGCGGCAACAACGGCAGCGGAGGCCTGGCTGCCGCCAGGTTGCTCGCCGCCCGGGGAAGGCGCGTCTGGGTCGTTCCTACCCATGAGGCCGAGAACTATTCCGGCACGCCCAAGGAGCAGCTAGAGCATCTGCGCCATTTCGAGCGCGTCAAGGTGCGCACGAGCCTGCCGAAGATGAAGTTCGGCTGCATCATCGACGCCGCGATCGGCACGAACCTCGAGGGCCCGCCTCGCGGCCGGACGCTGGACGTCATCACGGTCCTCAACCACGCGCAGACCGACTGCATGGTCATCTCGCTCGATACGCCGACCGGCCTCAACGTCGACGACGGCAGCACGCCCGGCGACGTCGTGCACGCCACCATGACCCTCAGCATCGCTCTCCCCAAGGTCGGGGTGAGGCCAGGTGGGCACGTCGGCAGGCTGTTCGTCGGTGACCTCGCGTTGCCCCCTGGGCTGATGGAGGCGTTGAGGTTGCCGCCCGTCGAGCTGCCCGGGTTCGTCACCGAGGTGGACGCCTAACAGCGCAAGCGGCTCGAGGACACCGCGGCGTGCTCGTGCCAGGTGGCTCGCCGACCGACCCGAACGAGTAAGGTTCCCGTTAGGACGCTCCGCCTAACGTTGACGCGTGTTGCGGTTCAAGCTCCCTGCCCAGCCGTCGGCCTCGGCGCGGTCCGACAGCAGGTACGCCGACGAGTGGCGCAGGACGCTGCTGGCGTTCATCCCCTTCGGGGCCTTGGCGTTCTTCATCGGGTGGGCGCTGGAAGTACCCAGTGGGCAGGCCACGTCGTTCGACATGCTCCTGTACCCCGTCATGGGGACGTTGCTCATGCTCCTCGAACTCCTCCTCGCGGTCAGCCGCAAGGCCCTGACGTTCGTGGTCATGGCCGTCATCGCGGGGGCGAGCACGTTCTTCTTCCTAAAGCTCGGGTGGCTCTTGTTCTTCGCACCGCCCGGGACGGACCTGCAGGCCCAGTTCACAGAGACCCTCTTCTGGATACCGGTCGTCTACCTCCTGTCGTTCATCCTGACGGAAGCCCGGCTCGGGCAGATAGTCGTGCGCGCCTTCACGGTCGGCATGGTGCTGCTGGCGACCGTCTTCACGATCCCCACGGTCTTCGTCGGAGACGTGAACTGGGGCGTCGTGTACGCCCTCATCGAGGTCAACCTGGCGAACACGGTGTTCTTCGCGCTGACCTCGAACTTCATCCGTTACAAGGAGAGCCAGACGCGCACGCGGGCTCGCATGGAGGAGGCGGAGAGGCACGCCTATCACGACGCCCTGACCGGCCTAGCCAACCGCATGCGCCTCGACAACGAGCTCGAGAGACGGCTCGCGGTCGCCAAAGAGCACCACAGCCGTGTCGCGGTCCTCTACCTGGATGTGGACGGCTTCAAGGTCGTGAACGACACCCTCGGCCACGAGGCCGGCGACGAGCTGCTGCGCTCGGCGTCCCGGCGCCTGCAGCAGGAGCTCGGTCCCAACGACCTCATGGCGCGCATGAGCGGCGACGAGTTCGTCATCGTGCTTGATGACGTCGAGAGCCCGCAGGTCGCGATGTTCGCCGCCCGCAAGCTGCAGGCCGCGCTGGTGACGCCGTTCGAGCTCCACGGGCTCTCGCACCATGTGAGCGCGAGCATCGGCATCTGCCTCTACCCCGACGACGCGCCGGACGGCGCGACGCTGCTGCGCCATGCCGACTCCGCCATGTACCGCGTCAAACGTTCAGGCAAGAACGGCATCCAGCGCTACCGCGACGACTCCGACGCGGTCGTCGAACGCCAGCGCAACCTCGAACGTGAGCTGAAGACGGCGCTCAGCACCGGCAGGGAGCAGCTGTCGCTCGTGTACCAGGGCATCCACGACCTGGAGACGACCGAACTGAAGAAGGTCGAGGCGCTGGCGCGTTGGCACCACCCGGTCTGGGGCCATGTGCCGCCTCACGAGTTCATCCCCATCGCCGAGCGCAGCGGCCTGATCGTTACGCTCGGCGAGTGGGTCCTGCGCGAGGCGTGCCGGCAGGCCAAGGAGTGGGAGGCGCTCTCAGGACGAGGCATCGTCGTCTCCGTCAACGTCTCGGCCATGCAGTTCGCGCACCCGGGCTTCTTCCGCACCGTGACGGACGCGCTGGAGGACCATGCGCTGCAACCTGAACTGCTCGAGATCGAGTTGACGGAGGGCATCGTCATGCACGGTGTCGATCATGTAACGGAGACGCTCAAGCGTCTGCAGCGCCTCGGCGTGAGCATCGCGATAGACGACTTCGGCACGGGGTACTCCTCCTTCGCTTACCTTCGCGACCTGCCTATCGACACCGTGAAGATCGATCGCAGCTTCGTCAAGGACCTCGGCGCGCCACTCCACGCCCCGCAGTTCGCTCTCGCCCTGGTGGAGGCCATCACCCACGTGGCCAAGCACCTTGATCTGAAGATCGTGGCGGAAGGGATCGAGACGGAGGCGCAACGCCAGGTGCTACGTGATCTCGGCTGCCACCTGGGTCAGGGCTACCTGTTCTCCAAGCCCGTGCCGCGCTCCGAGCTGAGGGCCTTCATGCACCTCAACCCGACCGAGGAGCGCCTGCTGGGTGAGAGCTTCATCAACTGACCCGAGCTTCGTCGACCGATCTGAGCCACAGCGTCATGGCGGCCACCGAGCGGTCGCCCGCCCAAGCCTCGCACCGGTAACGCTTGGCGCCGACCGTGTCGTCGTCGAGTCCGACCCCGTCGCGCGTCACGCGAAAGCGGGCCCTCTCCCCTGCCCATACGAGGTCGCTGGCCTCGACCTCGCCGCGCACGACGCGGTAGGGCTCGCCGTGGAGCCGTCCGGCCAGGAACGACAGCTGGCCCATCAGCACGGCGACGGGCAACGCCGGATAGCCGTCGAAATGGCCGACGCAGGCTTCGACGGGCAGTACGTCGACCACCTGCTCGGCGGCGTCATCTGCGCCTTGCCATGCGGTGGTCAGTAGCGACTCGTAGGGGCTATGGCTGTAAGGGGTTGGTCTGGCCCTGATCCTGAACAGCCGCTCGAACGCCGAGGAGGTCAGCACGGTGTAGCGGACGTCGAAGGAGGCGAGAGGGGCGCCGGCCGCCATGGCCTCGACCGCCGCCCGCGCCGTGCGCTTGTCGAGTTCGAGTACCCTGCCGGTGAACCGAACGGGCGTTCCGTACGGCGCCCCGTTGGCGACGTAGCGGCACTCGGCGCTCCGCGCGAGGTAGTAGCGGCGGTCGTCGTCGCGCTGCTGGAAGGCCGCGGCCGCCAGTCCGACGATGGCGGCATGCCTGCCGAGTTCGGCCGCCGGCATCGGACCCTGTTCGTCGTACGCCGGCGACTCCGCGCTGGTCGTGGCGCGCAGCTCCAACCCGGCCAAGCTGAGGTCTGAGAGCGCGAAGTACGGTGGCCGCACCTCGATCCTCGGGAACAGCGCGTCCGTCGATACGGCGGCGCCCCGTCGCTCTTGGACCTGCTGCCAACGGGGGATCATCGGCGGTCCGCCCATGTGATTTCGTTCGGATCCGTCCAGGCGCTCCCCGAGCCCCTTCTAGCCTTCACGCTGACCACTCCTCTGCCCCAAAGTCGGTTGGCGCCGTCAACATAACGCAGAACCCGCGCTGCGTAAGCGCGGGTTCCAAGTTGGTAGGCGCGGACAGGATTGAACTGTCGACCTCTACAGTGTCAGTGTAGCGCTCTCCCACTGAGCTACGCGCCTGCGGTGTGAACCCTCGTCTTTCGTCGCCCCGCGTCCGGCGCCCCCTTGGAGGCGAGCGCCGACCGGGTGGGAGATGGAGGCGCCGACCGGAATCGAACCGGTGAATCGAGGTTTTGCAGACCTCTGCCTTACCGCTTGGCTACGGCGCCAAGCTCACAGAAGGTACCACGGGCCCGTCGGGGACGTCAACGCGCCTCGGGGCGGCCGAGCGCGGGAGCGCCCGGGGGTATCCTGAGACCCATGTCGCTCCAGGAACCGAAGCGCTTCTCGCACCTGCACCAACATACGGACTACTCGCTCCTGGACGGCGCCGCGCGCATCAAGGACCTCATCTCGTGGGTCAAGGAGGTCTCCCCCGACCGGCCCGCCGTCGCCATGACGGACCACGGCAACATGCACGGCGCCGTGCAGTTCTACAAGACAGCCGTGGCCGCGGGGGTCAAGCCCATCATCGGGTTCGAGGCGTACGTCGCGCCAGGCTCGCGTTTCGAGAAGCGGCGCGGGTCGAGCAAGCTCGACGGCGGCTACTTCCACCTGACATTGCTGGCCAGGGACTTCAAGGGGTATCAGAACCTTTGCCGCCTGAGCAGCCGAGCGTTCCTGGAAGGTTTCTACATGAAGCCCAGGGTGGACCTCGAGCTGCTGCGTGAGCACTCCGCAGGCGTCATCGCCCTTTCCGGCTGCCTCGGAGCCCAGATCCCGCGCACGATCCTCGACGTCGGCCCCGACGCGGGCGAGCGCGTGCTGCTCGAGCACCTCGAGATCTTCAAGGAGAACTTCTTCGTCGAGCTCCAGGACCATGGGCTGGAGGAGCAGCGGCGCCTCAACCCCATCCTGAGGGCGTTCGCCGACAAGCACGGCATCGGCATGGTGGCGACCAACGACGGCCACTACGTCCGCAAGACCGACGCTCACGCCCACGACGTCCTCCTCGCCATCGGGACCAAGGCCCTGGTGAGCGAGGAGAACCGCATGCGCTTCCCATGCGAGGAGTTCTACGTGAAGAGCCCCGAGGAGATGGCCGCCGTGCTCCCGGAGAGCGACTACCCCGGCGCCATCGGCAACACGAACCACGTGGCCGACCTCTGCGACGTCCAGCTCCCGATCGGCTCGAAACGCGTCTACCAGATGCCCGAGCTGCCGCTGCCCGAGGGCGTCACGCTGGCCGAGCAGCTGCGAGTCGACTCCTACCGGGGGCTCATGCGGCGCTATGCGACCGCGGACGAGGCGTTCTGGCGGGCCTACGCGGCGACCGCCTTTGTTCCGGGCGCGGCGAGCGCCGACCTGGGCTCCGTCCTGCTAGGCGTGGCCCGAGCCGGCGAGGCGAGCGTGCAACCGCAGGCCGAGGGTGAGAACTTCCCCCGCTACCGGTACGAGCATCTGGAGCGCTTCGTGGCGGCCGGTGGTCTAGACGAGACCGCCCGCACCGTGCTCGAGCGGGTGGAGTTCGAGCTCGGCGTCATCGTGGCCATGGGGTTCCCCGACTACTTCCTGATCGTCGCGGACTTCATCAACTGGGCGAAGGACCACGACATCGCGGTCGGCCCTGGGCGCGGCTCGGGCGCCGGCTCCATCGTCGCGTACGCCTTGGGCATCACCAACCTCGACCCCCTCGAGTTCGAGCTCCTCTTCGAGCGCTTCCTCAACCCCGACCGCGTGAGCATGCCCGACTTCGACATCGACTTCTCCGACGTGCGGCGCGGCGAGGTGATCGACTACGTGCGCGAGAAGTACGGTCACGACAAGGTCGCCCTCATCGCCACGTTCGGGACGCTCGCCCCACGCGCGGCCATTAAGGACGCCGCCAGGGTGATGGAGGTGTCGTTCGCGGAGGCCGACAAGGTCGCGAAGCTCGTGCCCACGAAGTTCGGGCGAAGCATCCCCATCGACGAGGCCTTGAAGGAGGTGCCCGAACTCAAGGAGGCCTATGAGTCCGGCGCCAACACTTTTGTAGACGTCGCCAGGCAACTGGAGGGTCTGACCCGCCACGCTTCCGTGCACGCGGCGGGCGTGATCATCGCCCGCCACGACGTGCAGGAACTCGCCCCCGTCTTCCGCACGGGCGACGGCCCCATCGTGTGCCAGTACGACATGGGCTCCATCGAGGAGCTCGGGTTCGTGAAGATGGACTTCCTGGGCCTGAGGACCCTCTCGTTCATCGAGGCCGCCGTGCGCATCGTCAAGGAGTCGCGCGGCATCGACCTGGACCCCGCCACGTTCCCGCCGGACGACCCCGCCGTCTTCGAGCTGCTCTCGCGCGGTGAGTCCGCCGGGGTGTTCCAGTTCGAGGGCTCCGGCATGATCGACACACTGAAACGCCTGAAGCCGAGGCGCGTTCAGGACCTGATCGCCGTCGGCGCGCTCTTCCGACCAGGGCCGATGGACAACATCCCCGCCTACATCCGCCGCCACCACGGGCAGGAGCCCATCGACTACTCAGACTTCCCCGCCTCAGAGCGGCTCCTGACCCCCATCCTGGCAGAGACGTACGGCATCCCCGTCTACCAGGAGCAGATCATGCAGATCGCGCAGGCGGTGGCCGGCTACACGCTCGGGCAGGCCGACCTGCTGCGGCGCGCGATGGGCAAGAAGAAGCTTGAGGAGATGCTCAAGCACCGTGCCAGCTTTCAGGCGGGCGCGGCAGCCAACGGCGTCGGCGAGGCGGAGTCCGGGCGACTATTCGATCTGCTCGAACGCTTCGCGAACTACGGCTTCAACAAGTCACACGCCGCCGCCTACGCCATCCTCTCCTACCAGACGGCGTACCTGAAAGCGCACTACCCCGTCGAGTTCGCGGCCGCCCTCCTCACGGTCGAGCGCGGCGACTCGGACAAGGTCGCGCAGTACGTCGCCGACGCGCGGCATATGGGAGTCGAGGTCTCGGCGCCAGACGTCAACACGTCCCGCGCCGACTTCACGCCAGTGGGCCAGCTCGTGCGCTTCGGCCTGTACGGCATCAAGAACGTCGGCGAGGGCGCCGTCGACCACATCCTGGCCGAGCGGGAGCGTGGCGGTCCGTTCAAGGACCTCTTCGACTTCTGCAAGCGCGTCGACACGACGGTCGTCAACCGCCGGGCCGTCGAGTACCTGATCAAGTCAGGGGCCATGGACGGGCTCGTGCCCGGCAGGCACGCGGGTGGCGACTCCGGCGCCCGGCATCTACTTCTGGCCAACCTCGACCTGGCCTTGAAGTGGGGTGTCTCTGAGCGCGAACAGGCCGCGTCGGGCCAGTTCGGCCTCTTCGGCGCGGACGAGATCGCGGCGCCGGTGCTGGCCGACGCGCCCGCCATCGACGAGCTGACGCTCCTGCGCTTCGAGAAGGAGGCGCTCGGTCTCTACCTCAGCGCCCACCCGATGGGTTCGTACCCCGGTCTGGCCGAGGCCGCTTCGGTGCCCGTCGACGGCGTCGAGCGGCGCTTCAGGGCGCTGCAGAAGGACGGGGTGCATGGCGGTCGGCTCCGGGTGGTGCTAGCCGGCCTGCTCCAGAACGTGGTGAAGCGTCCGACCCGCAAGGGCGGCATGATGGCGCGCTTCGAGATCGCCGACGAGTCCGGCAGCCGCGAGGTGCTGGCGTTCGGCCGCACGTTCGATGCGGTGGCACCCCTGCTGCAGGAAGACGCGCCCGTCGTGGCGGTCGTGGAGTTGAGCGAGGAGGGAGAGGACGTGCGGGCCGTCGTCGACCGCCTCATCCGGTGGGACACCCGGGAGGCGTCGCAGGGAGGGGCGCCGGAGGTGGCGCTGTTCAGCTTCCCGGTCGCCCAGGTCCCATGGGACCAGCTCCTCGAGTTCAGGTCACTCCTCGACGAGCACGCGGGGCGCATGCCCGTTCGTCTCGAGTTCGAGGTCGACGACGACCGCGTGCTCTACGGCCTCGACGGGGCGGCGATCGCCGGAGAGGCGTTGGACGACATACGGCAATCGTGCCCGTGGCTGCAGGCGCGCCTGACGATAGACAGGCAGGCGCTCCTGGCCGAGCGCGCGGTCAAGCCGTGGCAGGCCAACCGAACGGAAGCTCAGGCCGAGGTGCCGTTCTGAGCCGCGCCTTCTGAGCCGCGCGCCCTCAGGGCCGCGCGCCTTCAGGGCCGCGCGCCCGCGTAGTCGCGTGCCTACCTAGGGCGTGTTCATACTATGTTGTGTGACGTGGTTTGCAGCTATGAGGAGGGCGGTTCGTGTTGTTCGAGCGCATGTTGCTAGCGTAGTGTGGCAATTTGGTGATCGATAGTCTCAAGATTGTGAGCGGCATCGTGTGCGTGGCGGTGATCGGTTGTACGTGGTGAGGTTTGCCTCTTCGGACGCAAATAACGCTATCGCTGTGTCGTCGCCCGGTACGACAGGACCGACCTCATGTTCACAGCGTTCGTCACCGTCACACTCGGCGCCGACCAACGACGGAGTTTGGGCGCGTCCTAGGTCGGCGTGAGCCTGTCGGGTCGAGCGTTGTGTACTTTGCCTACGGAGCCGGGGAGTCCGAGTCCTTCTCAAGAAACGCGCACTCGTGCAAGCAGATCTTTGCGCAACTGCCTCGTTGCATATCGTGTCGTTTTTCGTCCTAGACCTCCCCTGGTCGCCGCGCCGACTCATGGTCGCCGCGCCGACTCATGGTCGCCGCGCCGACT
>JBDZVI010000126.1:0-4692 GCA_040255585.1 Deinococcaceae bacterium | reverse complement strand
GTCGTCCTCGACGAAGGGGTCGCCGGTCTTGCCGGCTATAGCCTTCCGCTCACGCCCATGCTCGGGTGCCTCGGCGTGGCGCCCGATCGCCACCAGGCGATCTCGACGGCCACGTCGGCCGAGCACGGCGGCAACATGGACTACCGCGGCATAGGGGTAGGTGTGACGCTGCGCTTCCCGGTGCTCGCTCCCGGCGGCCTCTTCTTCCTAGGTGACGGGCATGCCGTCCAGGGCGCGGGGGAGATGGCCGGCACGGGCGTCGAGACCTCCTTCGACGTCGGCTTTCAGATCGGCCTCGTCAAGCACGACGGACGCGACCAGGTCAGGTGGCCGCGCGGCGAGGACCAGCACGACCTGTTCACCCTCGGCAACGCCCGTCCGCTCGACCAGGCGGCGCAGAACGCCACCACCGAGATGACGCGCTGGTTGATGAACGGTTACGGCCTGAGCTTCGAGGCGGCCTCCGTGCTCATCGGGCAGGCCGCCGAGTACAAGATCGGCAACATGTTCGATCCGGCCTACACGGTCGTCTGTCTCGTTCCCAAGGCCGTTCTGCCGAGCAGGTAGGGCGTGCGACGCTGCGCCATACATGCTCGCGCCCGTGGTGGGCGTCGCGTACCCACGCTGGGCGGAGGGCGTCGCTTGGCGCTCACGTACCTGCGCTCGGGTCGCTGTAGGTACATCATGGACGCATGCCATTAGAGATCGACCATCTGCTGTTCGCCGGAGACGACCTCGACGAACTCGTCGGCGAGGTAGCGAGCAAGTCGGGGGTGCGCGCCAGGCCGGGCGGGCGGCACGTCGGCCAGGGGACGCACAACGCCCTAATCGGTCTCGGACCCGGCCGTTACCTCGAGCTGATGGCCCGCGACCCGCGCGGCGACGAGGGTGGGAGCGGGGCGTACCGCCGCTCATTCGCGTACTTGCAGGAACCCGCCCTGCACACCTGGTGCGTTCGCGTCGACGACATGAACGGGCTGCTGAGCCGAGCGCGTACCCTGGGCTTGAGCACCGAGCAGATGGAGAGCGGCAGGACCGCCCCTGACGGCGCGCGGCTCAAGTGGACCGTGGTCGCCGTCACGGGGCACGGCTACGGCGGGCTGGTGCCGTTCTTCATCGATTGGCAGGGCTCCCCTCACCCCTCGCTGAGCCTGGGCCGCGAGCTCGAGCTGACTGGGATCATGGTGGCCCATCCGGACGCGACCGGGCTGGCGGCCCTCCTCGGCGCGCTCGGTGGCCCGGTCCCGGACGTCACCGTCGAGCACTCTTCAGCCCCACGCATAAGGGCCGGCCTCACCGGACCCGCCGGGCCGTTCACCTTGAGCGGCGTCGGAGGGCAGATGCGCTTCGTTTGAACGTCGCGTTCCGGACATGAGACACGTCCTCACGGACGCCCGGGCTATATTCCAGCCGTGAAGCATGTCGCCATCTGCGCTCTCGCGGCGCTTACCCTGCTGTCGGGCTGCACGCCAGCCGTCACCGTGGAGGACGCCGGAGCGAGCCTCCAGTCCTTCACCCTGCAGCCCGTGCCGCGCGACCTGCGGTACGTCATCGCGGTACCTAGTTTCACCGTTGGTGCCGGGAGCGTGAGGATCGGCTCGGTCGACCTGTCCAAGGAGGGCGGCGACGCGTTCTACCGGGAGCTCGGCTCCGGCGTGGCCGACATCTTCATCGCCGAGGCCTACGAGAGCCAGCAGTTCCGTATCACCGAGCGCGCGGAGATCGACAAGGTCCTCTTCGAGCAGGATCTGGCGCAGTCGGGTCGGGTGAACCCGACGACCGCGGCCGCGGTCGGACGCATCGAGGGCGCGGAGCTGCTCGTCTTGGGGAGCGTCTCGGAGTTCGGCGTGCAGACGACGGGCGGGGGCGGGAAGGTGCTTGGGGTCTTCGGCGGCTCCGCCGAGACGGTCACGGCCCGCGTGGCGGTGGAGATCCGCTTCGTCGACACGAACACGGCCGAGATCATGGCCATCGGCAGGGGAGTGGCCGAGGTCTCGCAAGGCAACGTCTCGATAGACATCGCGAACGTCATGACAAACCTCAGGGTCGGGCGCACGGGCACGACCATCGTCGACTACGCGGTGCGCAACGCCATCCGCTCCGCCATCGAGAACGCGGCGCGCTCCCTGCCTACGAAAGCCGAGAAGTAGCCAGCACTAAGCTACGGACCGCAACTGTTCGCGGCGCTTCATGTACGCCTGGGCGTCCCACGGCACGCGTTCGCGCTTGATGGTGGGGTCCGGGATGGGCACCGCGGCGAGCAGCGCCTTCGTGTAGTCGTCCTGCGGGTTCCGGTAGATGCTGTGGGAGCTGCTGACCTCGACGATGTCGCCCTTATACATGACCGCCACGCGGTCGGAGATGTCCTCCACCACCGCCAGGTCGTGCGAGATGAACAGCATGGTCAGGCCGAGGCGCGAGCGCAGGTCCTTGAGCAGGTCCAGGACGTCGCGGCGGATGGAGACGTCAAGCGCCGAGACGCACTCGTCGGCGACGATGAAGTCCGGTTCGACGGCCAGCGCCCTGGCGATGCCGACCCGCTGGCGTTGGCCGCCTGAGAACTCGTGCGGGTAGCGGCTCATGAGCGCGGGGTCGAGCTGGACCAGCTCGAGCAGCTCCGCCACGCGGCGCTCGCGCTCCTTCCTGCCGGTGACCAGCTTGTGGATGTGCAGGGGCTCGCCGATGATGTCTCCGATCGGCATGCGTGGGTTCAGGCTCGCGTACGGGTCCTGGAAGATGATCTGCATGCGCCTCCGGTAGGCGCGCATGTCGCTGGTGGAGAGCTTCGTCACGTCGACGCCGTCGAACACCACCGCGCCGGAGGTCGGCTCGACGAGGCGCAGGATGGCGCGGCCGGCGGTCGTCTTGCCGGAGCCGGACTCGCCCACGAGCCCCAGCACCTCGCCCTGGTACAGCTGCATGTCGAAGTCGTTGACCGCCTTGACGTGGCCGATGGTGCGGCTGAAGACGCCGCCCTTGATGGGGAACCACTTGCGCATCTTGCGCACGTCCAGCAGGACCTTCGGCACCGCCTTGATGGCAGGCGGCGGCTTCAGCGCGTCGATGCGTGGGACAGCGCCGAGCAGGCGCTGAGTGTAGGCGTGCTGCGGCTTGGTGAAGACGTCGAGCGCCGCGCCCTGCTCGACGATCACGCCCTTCTCCATGACCACGACGCGGTCGGCGATCTCGGCGACGACGCCGAGGTCATGCGTGATGAACAGCACGCTCGCGCCGATCTCGCGCTGGAGCTTCTTGATGAGGTCGAGGATCTGCGCCTGGATGATGACGTCGAGGGCGGTGGTCGGCTCATCGGCGATGAGGAGGCTGGGGTTGCAGGACAAGGCCATGGCGATCATGACGCGCTGCCTCTGGCCGCCCGACATCTGGTGCGGGTAGTAGCGCACGCGCTTCGCCGGCTCGGGCACTTCCACGAGGTCGAGCATCTCGATGGCCTGCTTGATGGCCTGGGAGTAGCTCTTGCCCTGGTGGAGGACGATGGCCTCGGCGATCTGGTCGCCGACCGTGTAGACGGGGTTGAGGCTCGTCATCGGCTCCTGGAAGATCATCGAGATGTCGTTGCCGCGGATCTTGCGCATCTCGCGCTCGCTGAACTTCATGATGTCGCGGCCGGCGAACTTGATCTCGCCGCCGGCGAAGCGCGCAGGCGGCGTCGGGAGCAGGCGCATGACGGCCAGCGAGGTCACGGACTTGCCGGAGCCGGACTCACCGACCACGGCCAGGGTCTCGCCCTTGTCGATGTGGAACGAGATGTCGTCGACCGCCTTGACGGTGCCGTTGTCGGTGTCGAAGTAGACCTTGAGGTTGTTGACTTCCAGCAAGCGGTTCGCGCTTGACATCGGTTTCACGCTCCTTGGGCTCGCTACGGCGAGTAGTCAGTTGAGCAGGTTCGAGGTGTCGAGGGGCTTGACGGCGTCTTCCTGCGCGCCCGGCAAGGCGAAGCAACTGTCGACCGCCGTGCGCAGCATCCCCTCCAGCGCGGCTCTGGCGACCGCGTTCACGCGGATCCCGCCGGTGCCCGCCCACAGCTGGATGCCGCCGGCCGGGTCGAGACGCAGCTCGAACTGGGCCGCCACGCTCGGCTCTTGCCGCAGCGGGCTGGCGAGCAACTGCTGCAGGTCGCGCAGTCGGAGGCTCAAAGAGGCGTTGTCCCAGACGAGGTGCAGGTAGCCGCACGTGCAGCGGGCCACGAACCTGTCCTTGCCTAGGCTGGCGACGATGGTAACGGGACCGCAGGCCGAGCTTGAGGCTACGTCGGTCTGCAGCCCGGTATTCGACTCGGGATCGAGCATCTCATCCACCTTCACTCTGGCTTGTCCCCACCCTGGACAATCCATAGTAAAGCACTATGAATAGAATTCATAGTCAGCAGCTATGGATTGAGGTGGTGGGGTGCGGGTGAGGAGGTCGAACCTAGGACCGTCCGACCGAAGTCCCGCGAGCCTGCACCGTAGCGGCGTTCTCGAGAGTCTGTTCCCGGCCGCAAGGCGTGCGATTCGAGGGGCTGTTAGAGCTCCCGCCGCATGACCCATCGTGGGCGCCCGCCGCTCACGCCCGCCGTCTGGATCGCCCTGGTGAAGCCGTGGGCCTCGAACAGGCGGGTAGTGCCGACATAGCCCGAGATGAGGTCGATGCGACCTTCGCCGGCGTCGGCCGGGTAACCTTCGACGACCT
>JBDZVI010000040.1:0-26357 GCA_040255585.1 Deinococcaceae bacterium | reverse complement strand
GAGATGAAGTCGATCAAGTTCCGCGTCAAGATCGACGATCACGACTACGAGACCAAGGTCAACCACATCCGCCGTTTCCTCAAGGGCGGTCACAAGGTGAAGGTGACCATCATGTTCCGCGGTCGTGAGCGTACCCACCCAGAACTGGGACAGGGCATCCTCAACCGCGTCGCCGCCGACGTAACGGAGCTGGCCGTGGTGGACGCCGCCCCGATGATCGCGGGGATGGATATGAACATGATCCTGCGCCCGGCAGGAGCCGTGGTGGAGAGCTGACGCTCTGCGCGCTCACTAGTAGGCTCGGCTTCCGGCAGACCGGAACGGCCCGCTCAGTGGTGAACGAAACGTCGACCAGTGGTGAACACCCTGGTGAATGGTGTACCCTTTGAAGGTTCTCGCCCAGCAGGCGGGGAGCCCGTGAGGGCGCAAGGTCGCTTCGAGAAGCGCTGGAACGCTTCGAGGCGCGAGTACAGGAGAGAGATAGCATGCCGAAACTCAAGACCCATAAGGGCACCAAAGCCCGTGTCAAGATCACAGGGCGAGGTAAGGTCAAGGCGATGCGCTCCGGCAAGCGGCACCTGAACTACAAGAAGTCGGGCCGCAAGATCCGCCAGGGACGCAACGACCTCGTCGTAGCCAAGCCGGAGGCAGAGCGCATCAAGGCGCTGCTGCCCTACGATTGAGGGGTTGAAGAATGCCACGCGCCAAGACCGGCATCGTTCGCCGTCGCCGTCATCAGAAGGTGCTCAAGCGCGCCAAGGGCTACTGGGGCTTGCGCTCCAAGAGCTTCCGCGTCGCGCAGCAGACGCTCCTCAACGCGGCCGATTACTCCTACCGCGACCGCCGCGACAAGAAGACCCAGTTCCGCCGCCTCTGGATCGCGCGCATCAACGCCGCCGCGCGGCAGGAAGGCATGAGCTACTCGCGCTTCGTCGCTGGCCTGCGTAAGGCGGGCGTCCAGCTCGACCGCAAGGTCATGGCGGACCTGGCCGTGCGCGAGCCGGCCGCCTTCAAGGCGCTCGTCGAGGTGGCCGCCAAGGCCTGAGCGTTCCGCTGACGCGCCTCGCTTCGATCAGCCTTGGGCTAACCGGGCGCCGCAGGACACGGTCCTGGCGGCGCCCGGTTCTTCTTGTCCCTGCCGGTATGATGCCTCGGTGACCCCTTCCGACGCCGTCCGGGACGCCGGGACTCGCGAAACGAGCCAGACCGGGCCCGGCTCTTGTCAGTCGGCGCACCACGGGACGCCCGTTGCCGAGCCGAGCGCCCGCGCGCGCAAGAAGGCGGACCGCCGCCTGACGATCCTGGAGAGCGCCCTCGCCCTCATCGAGGAACGGGGTCTCAAGGGCGCCACCTTCGAGCTCATCGCCGAGCGCTCCGGCGTCTCGCGCGGGACCGTCTTCAACTACTTCCCCAACAAGGAGACCATCCTCGTCGCCTACTTCGCGAGGCAGCTCGACGATCTCGCCCGGCGCGCCGCCGAGTTGCGCGCGCGGCCGACGGGGCCAGGCGCGCCGGAGTTCGACGGCCTGGCCGAGATCCGCTACCTCTTCGCCGAGCTGGCCGGGTTCGTCCAGGCGCACCGCGAGCTCGTCCTCCCCATCTCCTTCGAGCTCCTCGACCCCAACGAGGAGCGCTCGCGCGCCGCCTACCTGGCCATCCCGCTGGTGGAGCTGCTCCGTTCGGCGTTGAAGCGCGCCCAGGCAGCAGGCGCCGTGCGTGCGGACTACTCGGCCGAACGCTTGGCGCGCACCCTCGCCAACGTCTATTTCATCACCGCCCTGCAGTGGGCCGCCTACCGCCACGACCGCGACGCGCGCGAGGAGTTCGCGGTGGCGTTGCGGCTCGCGCTTGAGGGGCTAGTAGCCGCTGGTTAGGTCGACCGGGTTCCTGCTCTCGCCCCGCGCCAGCGCGGCGAGCGTAAGTAGCGCATCGCGGGCCGACGCCTCGCGCCACTCCATGATGTCGTTGCCGCGGTGGGGGCTCATGACGACGTTGTCCAGCTCCTGGAAGGGGAAGTCGCTCGGGAACACGCGCGCCAGCTTGCCGCGGTGCTCCGGGTAGCGGTACCAGACGTCGATGCCGGCGGCTCTCAGCCGGTGCTCGGCCAAGGCCCGGTACAGGGCCTCCTCATGGATGACGCTGCCGCGGCCGACATTGACCAGGATGGCGCTGCGCTTCATCGTCCCGAGTTCCTCCGGGCCGATCAGTCCCTCTGTCTCCGGCGTGGCGGGCAGGCTTACCACCGCCAGGTCGGCCTCGGCGAGCGCCTGGCTGAGCTCGGCGGGTCCGTAGGTAGGTACGCCGTCGTCGGTCGGCCGGCGCCGCCACGCCCGCACGTCCATGCCGAGCGCGCTCAGCGGCGCGACGAGCGCCTTGCCGATGTGCCCGAAGCCGACGAGCAGCGCCACATTGCCGGGCAGGAACGTGCTGGAGTGCTCGGCGGCGGTGTCGTCGCCCCAATCGCCCCGGCGCAACGCCCGGTCGGCGGCCACCGTGCGGTAGGCGCACGCCATGGCGAGGGCCAGCGCGTGGTGGGCGACCATGGCGGCGTTGTAGTGCGAGTTGTGCACGCTCAGGTGTGGCCGCTCGAGCGCCCGGGCGCGCAACTCCGGCGCCACCCCGGCGAAGGGAACCACCACGTGCCGCAAGTTGGCGCCGTCAAGCAACCTGACGGGCGGCGAGCCGGCCACGAGGACCTCCGCCCAATCGCGATCGTCGTCGCTCACCTCGCCCGCTGCGAAACGCAGCTCGACCCCGTCGGGCAGCGGCAGCTTCCGCACGGCGTCCTCCGTCTTGGGGTTGCGCCACAACACCTTGAGCTTCGACCCGGTCATGACCGGATGCTACCCCGCCTCCGCCTATATCCTTGAGCCCATGCGCGTCATCGATTCGAAAGCCGCCGCCCTCGTCTGGTGCGAGGAACGGCTCGCCGGCCCTGTCGGGGACGACGGTGCCGCCACGGCCGCCGCTGTCGCCACGAGCGTCACCGACATCATCGCGGAAGTGAGGCGGCGTGGCGACGCTGCCCTCAAGGAGCTCACGTCCCGCTTCGACGGGGTCGAACTGGAAAGCGTGCTCGTCGCGCCGGAGGAGCTGACCGCCGCCGAGGCGGAACTCGCCCCCGAGCTCGCCGCCGCCATCCGCCTCGCCGCGGAACGCGTCGCGGCCTACTACCGGTTGCAGGCGGAGGGCGGCTTCGTACACTCGGCCGCGGGTGCGGTGCTCGGCCAGCTCGTAGTACCCATCGGCAGCGTCGGGTGCTACGTGCCGGGCGGCACGGCGCCGCTGTTTACCACCGTCCTCATGACCGCCGTGCCCGCCCGGGTCGCCGGCGTGGAGCGCATCGTGGTCGCGACCCCGCCTGGCCGCGACGGTCGCGTGCCGGCCGAGATCAGGTTCGCCGCTCACCTCGCAGGCGCGAGCGAGCTCCTATGCGTCGGCGGGCCGCATGCCATCGCGGCCCTCGCCTACGGCACCGAGAGCTTGGCCCGCGTCGACAAGGTCGTCGGCCCCGGCAACCGTTACGTGGTCGAGGCGAAGCGACAACTCTACGGCACCGTCGGGATCGAGGCGCTGCCCGGTCCGACCGAGACCCTCGTGGTGGCAGACGCGGAGGCGGACGTTGGCCACGTCGTCGCCGACCTGCTGGCGCAGGCGGAGCATGCCGCCGCGCAGCCCGTCCTCGTCACGCCGAGCCTCGGTCTCATCGAGGCGGTGGTGGCGGCGCTCCCGGGCGCCCTGGCCGCCTTGAGCCATCCTGCCGCGGCCGAGGAGTCGTTCCGCGAGCGGGGCGTGGCGGTCTTGGTAGACGACCTTGAGGAGGCCATCGAGGTCGCCAACGCTTTCGCCCCCGAGCACCTCTGCTTGCTGGTGAGCGCCCCGTGGACCTTGGTGGGCTCGGTGCGCAACGCGGGCGGCCTCTTCCTTGGGGCCAGTAGCCCGGAGGCGCTTGGCGACTACGTCGTAGGCCCGAGCCACGTGATGCCGACCGGCGCCACGGCGCGCTTCAGCTCGTTCGTGAACCTGCGCGACTTCCAGAAGGTCATCCCTTTCACCCAACTGACGCTCGCCGTCGTGGCGGAACTGGGGCCCGCGGCGGCGCTCATGGCGAGGGCGGAAGGGCTGGAGGCGCACGCGTTGGCCGTGGAGGCCCGCTTGCCGCGGCGGTAGGCGAGCCCCTACAGGAGGCGAACGGACCCTTACAGGAACGGATTGGTGGCGGCCTCGGCGCCGACGGTCGTCGGCTCGCCGTGGCCCGGGTACACGCGGGTCTCGGGTGGTAACACGAGCAACTCTCTGCGGATGCCCGCGAGTAGTTGCTCGTGGTCACAGTACGGCAGGTCGGTACGGCCTATCGAGCCCTTGAACAGCGCGTCGCCGGAGAGCACCGCGCCGGCGCTCGGGAAGTAGAACGCCAGGTGTCCGGGCGCGTGGCCGGGGGTGTGAAGGGCCGTGGCGCCGATGGCCCCGGACCTGAGCGTCTGCCCGTGATCGACGGGCACGTAGTCGGTCGGCGGATGCTCGATCTCGATGCCCCACCGGGCCGCGGCCGCCGCGGCCATGCTCAGCAACGGTTCATCGCCCCGGTGCATGTGGACAGGCACGCCCGGCGCGGCCCGCAGGAGTGCCGCCAGGCCGCCCACGTGGTCGAAGTGCGCGTGGGTCAGCCACACGGCCTGGAGCCGCAGGCCCCGCTCGCGCAACGCGGCGGCCAGCGCCTCGCCCTCCCCGCCCGGGTCCACGACGACTACGTCGGCGCCCTCGACGAGGAGGTAGGCGTTCGCCTGCAACTCCCCGAGCGGGACGGTGATCAGGTCCACGCGCCCCTCACCCCCGCTTGGTGTTAGCGGCTGTGGAACCCGGCTCGGGAGTCGGCGCCCGGCCGTGCTTGGCGGGGCGCCGCGAACGGAGCAGGGTGGCGACGATGTCGCGGTACATGCGGAGCCGCACCTTGAGACCGCGCCAGAACCCCAGCTTCTCTTCCTTCATGACTTGCGAGACGCCCTCGAGCGGCACTTTCACACAGCGCCAACCCTCCGCGGCGGCGTGCAGCGTTATAGCCACCTCGACGCCGTAACGGCTGCTGTCGAGGTCGGGGACCTCGAGGAGGAGCTCGCGGCGGATGCCGCGCTGCCCGTTCAACTGCGGGGCGACGTGCTGGGCGGTGGTGGTCCGCCAACGGCCCCCCTCGAACGTGCCCCGCGCCATGTCGGCGCCGCGCGCGCATACCGGGTCCGCCAGCGCCACGACGTGCTCGGGCCTGAGCCCGACGAGGTCGGCGTCGAGCATGACGACGACCTCCGCAGTGCAGGCCTTGGCGCCCGCCACGATCGCGCCCCCTTTGCCCCTGTTGCTCGGCAGGCTGAGCACCTCGGCCCCCGCGGCCTTGGCGGCGGCCGTAGTCCCGTCGGTCGAGCCGTCGTCTACCACGAGGACGCGCCCTAGGCCTGCGGCCAAGGCGACCTCGACGACCCTGCCGACGTTCGGCTCCTCCTGGTAGGCCGGGATGATGACGTCGGCCGTCACTGCCGTGATCAACCCGTGAAGAGCGCGCTCAGCTCGCGGAACGTCACGAGCACTATGAGGGCCATGACGATGACTATGCCGGCGAAATGGAACTGCTCCTCCTGGCCGGGGCGGAAAGGCCGCCCCCGGAGCGCGACGACCGTCGCCAGGAGCATGCGGCCGCCGTCGAGGCCCGGTATGGGCAGCAGGTTGAAGACCCCGAGGGAGAAGTTGATGACGGCCGCGAGGAGGAAGACGCTCGCGAGCCCGACGCGGGTGGCCTGGGAGACCATCGTCACCATGCCGACCGGTCCGGCCACGTCCGCGTTCTCCGCGCCGGTTATGGCCGCCCCGAAGCCCGCTACGAACCCCCGCACCATCTCCGGCACTACGCGCAGCCCGAAGGCGGCCGACTCGGAGAGGGCCGTCCAGAACCCGACCGGCGGGATGACGGCGGCGATCTCGACCCCGAGCTGCGCCGGCTGTGCTGCGCCGGCGGGCGGCCATGGCGTCGCGAGCTCGACACGCTCACCGCCACGGAGCAGCACGAAGTCTAGACGGTCGGTCCCGCGCACCTGCGCCACCACCGCGTCGGGGTCGGGGTTGGCGAGGCCGTTCAGCGACAGGACGAGATCGCCGCTCCTGATGCCGAGCCCCTCCGCGGCGGAGCCAGGCACGACGCGGGCGATCCGCGAACCCTCCACGACCACCGGTGCGCCCGTGATCTCGCGGAAGCCCGGCTGCATGGTTATGGCGGACGCAAGAAGGACGCTGCCCAACACGTAGTTGGCGATCACTCCCGCCACCAGGACCCAGAGCTTGGGGAGGAGGCGCAGTTTGGCCATCCCCTCGTCAGGATGATGGAGCGTGCCGTCCTCGTCGACTCGCGGTCCCATGCCGGGCAGGTCGACGTAGCCCCCCAGCGGCAGCAGGCTGAGGCGCCACTCCGTGCCGCGCCACTTGGCCCGCGCCAGTATGGGGCCTATGCCGACGCTGAAGGCGCGCACGGCCACGCCAACGCTGCGGGCGGCGAGGAAGTGCGCCAGTTCGTGCACGACGACGGCGCTCGTTAGGATCAGTGCGAAGGTCAGGGCAGTCAGCATCGCGCCTCGCTCCAGAGGCTAACAGGCAGTATGTCAGACCCGCCGGCCATCGCGAGTCGCTTCCGGTCGCGAGAGTGTTCTCACCAGGTCGGCCTTGCTGAGCAGCCCGACGACCCGCTCGTCGCCGTCGACGACCACCAGACGTCCCAGATGGCCTTCGGCGACGCGTCTCAGCGCGTCGTACGCGCTGGCTGTCGGGGAGATGGTGTCGGCCGGCTCCGTGATGTCCGCGACAGCGGCCGTGGCGTCGACGTCGACGGCGTCCGCTCCAACTACCCCGGGCCGCCCGGACGCAGCCAGGCGCGCGAACCCGAGCAACTTGCCTTCCGGGTCGACGACCGGATAGCCGGTATGCGGCCTGAAGTGGATCAGCTGCGCGAACTGGGCCAGGCGCATGTCGGGCGTCACCGTGACGGGGTCGCGCGTCATCAGGTCGGCGACGGTGCGCCCCTCGAACGCGCTCGCCACCACGGAGGCCTGAGCCTCTAGTCGGCCCGCGTTGTAGATGAAGAACGCCAGGATGACCAGCCAGAGCTGCATGGTGAAGAAGCCGTACAGTCCGAGCAGCACGGCCATGACGGCGCTTACGGACGTGGCGATGGCGGTGGCGCGCTCGCGGGTCAGCGCCAGCGCGAGGACGCTCCTGAGGACGCGGCCGCCGTCGAGCGGGATGGCTGGAAGGAGGTTGAAGAGGGCCAGGGCGATGTTGGTTACCCCGACGTACGCCACGACCATGAAGGCGGCGGCCGAGCCGCTCAGCGCCGGCGCGACCCGCAGCAGCACGAAGCCGATAGCGAAGCTGACGATGGGGCCGACGATGGCCACCACGGCCTCGGCGCCGCGCTGCCTCGGCATGTCGTCGAACTGGGCGACGCCGCCGAGGAACCAGAGACGGATCTCCTTGACTTCCACGCCGTAGCGGCGCGCGACGAGCGCATGGCCCGCCTCGTGCAGCAGGACGCTGGCGAACAGTCCGACCGCGCCGGCCAGCCCGACGAGCCAGCGGGTCGCGCCGCCTGCGAGGGCGCCCACGTCGACCTCTATCCCCATGGCGGCCTCCAGCAGCTCCGCGTAGGCGGGCAGCTGCCCGCCGATCAGGTAGGCGAAGAGCGGCAGCACGAGCAGGAAGCTGTAGTCGAACCGCACGGCTACCCCGAAGAGCTTGAACGGCAGCAGTATCCCGGTCCTGTCCATGGCTCAGTCCTCCTCCAGCCCAGCTACGCGCCGAGCCACCGCGCGGGCGGACGCGTCCGCTTCCTCCAGCGCGTCCCAACCGAGCTCGCCCGTGGGCGCCTCGGCCAGCACGCCCTCCAACACGCGCGGGATGGTGTCGAAACCTATGCGCCCAGCCAAGAACGCGGCGACCGCCACCTCGTCGGCGGCGTTCAGGTAGGCGGGCGCCAATCCACCTAGCTCGCCCGCCCGGTAAGCGAGCCGCAGGCTCGGGAAGCGCGCGTGGTCGGGCTCCTCGAAAATCCAGGCGCCCGTGAGCGGCAACGGGTCTAGGGGGGTGGGGAGCCGGTCGGGGGCGCAGAGCGCGTACTGGATGGGGAGGCGCATGTCGTGCGGGCCGATCTGCGCCTTGATGCTGCCGTCGACGAAGCGCACCAGGCCGTGCACCAACGATTGCGGGTGCACGACGACCTCGACGCTCGCCAGGGGTACCTCGAAGAGGAAATGCGCTTCCAGCACCTCGAGGCCTTTGTTGAACAGGGTGGCCGAGTCGATCGTCACCTTCTTGCCCATCGCCCAGTTGGGGTGGGCGAGCGCCTGGGCGGGCGTGACGGTGGCGAGGTCGGCCGGACCCTGGCGGAACGGCCCGCCGGAGGCGGTGAGCACGAGCGCGGTGACCCGCCGTATCTCCTCGCCGCCGAGCGCCTGGAAGAGCGCGGAGTGCTCGGAGTCGACGGGGGTGATGCGCGCACCGTGCTCGCGCGCCAGCGCCCACATGAGCGGGCCGGCGACGACCATCGCCTCCTTGTTCGCCAAGGCAACGTGGCGCCCGGCGCGCAGGGCCGCTGCCGTCGGGGCGAGGCCGGCCAGTCCGGGCACGGCGGCCACCGTGACGTCGGCATCGCGCGCCGCGACCTCCTCGAGACCCGCCCTGCCGGTCACGAGCCGCGTGCCGGCCGGCAGCCCGGCGCGCACCTCGTCGGCGACCTCCGGAGCGCATGAGACGAGCGCCGGCCTGAACTCGCGCGCTTGAGCGACGAGCAGCTCCGCGTTGCGGTCGGCGCCGAGGGCCGCTACCTCGAAGCCGTGCCACCGCGCAACGTCGAGGCACTGCGTGCCTATCGAGCCCGTCGAACCGAGGACGACCAGGCGTTTCACCCCGCCATCATCGCATGCGCACGTGAGTAGTCAGGAGTCCGGCCGCGCGGTCGAGCGGGTCGAGCGGTGGTACCATCAGGTACCAGACATAAGGAGGATGAGGATGCTAGTTCGCGAGTGGATGACGCCTGACCCGCAGACGGTGAGCCCCGACACGCCGGTCATGGAAGCCATGCAGCGGTTGCGCGAGGGCGGCTACCGCAGGTTGCCGGTCAGCAGGGACGGGCGGCTCATCGGTATCGTCACGGACCGCGACCTGAAAGAGGCCACCCCGTCCAAGGCCACGACCCTTTCCATCTACGAGCTGAACTACCTACTGAGCAAGCTCAGGGTCAAGGACGTCATGCGCTCGCCCGTCGTCACGGTGAGGGCGGACGACCCGATCGAGCAGGCCGCCCTCCTCATGGAGGAGCATCGCGTCTCCGGTCTGCCCGTGCTCGACGGTGTCAACCTCGTCGGTATCCTCACGATCACGGACCTCATGCGCGCCCTCGTCTCGTTCCTCGCCTTGCGCGAGGGCGGCACGCGCGTGACGGTCGACCTGCCGGACGAGCCGGGCGTGCTCGCGCGCGTGGCCCAGCAGGGCGCCCCCTCCAACATCGTCGCGGCGGTCACGACCGGCATCCAGCCCGGCCACAAGCGGCGCCTGGTGTTGCGGGTGGCGGGCGAGGACGCCAAGGGCTTCCCTGAGCGCCTCAAGGCCGCCGGGCTCGACGTGGTCGACGTCCGCTGACCTTAGGAAGCGGGTCGAAGCCATGAAGAGCGCGGCCGAGGTCGACCAGGCGGCGGCCGAGATGGCCGCGCGGGCAGGCGGGGGGCGCGTGGCGTTCAGCGACTTCCTGCCGCCAGATGCCGCCGACGCGCTTCTGGCGGCCCTCCGCCGTAGGGGCGTCAACGCGGGCGCCACGGGCGGCTACGCTGGGGCGACCAGGCGCGTCGTTTACGCGGCGCCCGACGGCGTGAGGGAGGCGACCCCCCGGCTCTCCGCCCTCTACGCGGAGGGCTGCTCCGATCCCGAGGCGCTGCGGGTCGCAGCGCGCGCGGCGGCTGGCGAGGGGGCGGTCGGCGATGCGACCGCGCACGCGGACGGCGCGACCGTCATCCTCCTCGCGCCCGTTCCACCCGCGCTGCTCGGGACCGTGCGCGTGGGCGGGGCGCAGCTGCGCCTCACGGAAGTTCCGCTGGGGCTCGCGTTCGGCGGCAGCGAGAAGCAGCAGCCCGCCGTCGTGCCGTCCTTACGCGTCGACGTGTTGGGCGCTCGCGCCTTCAAGGTGTCGCGCGCCTACTTCGCCAAGGGCGTCGAGGCAGGGCGGGTGACCGTCAACGGCAAGCCGGCCGGCAAGTCGGCCAGCGCCGCCGTGGGCGACGAGGTGTTCGCCGCCGGGCTCGGACGTTTCAAGGTCGCCAAGGTGGAAGGGGAGACGCGCCGAGGCAACCTGCGCGTCACCCTGCACGTGGAGCGGGCCTGACGGACGCGGACCGCGGCGTGTAGGGCGCGTGCCCTACACGCGAACGCGTTTCTTGCCCCCGCTGCGCTCCTTGAACACCATCCGGATGGGTACCTCCGAGAACCCGACGTCCTCGCGGATCCGGTTGCGCAGGTAATGCTCGTACGGCCTGGTGAGCATGGCCTCGCTGTTGATCGAGAAGACGAACGTCGGTGGTGCGACGTCTACCTGACTAACGTATAGGAGCTTGAGGGGCCTCCCCGAGAAGTTGGGTGGCGGCTGGCGCTGCGTCCAGACCTCCAGCCAGCCGTTGAGTTCCGATGTGCCTACGCGTTTGCGGGCCGTGTCGTACAGCCGCACGGCGGTGGCGAGCAACTCGTGCAAGCCGAAGTCCGTCAAGGCGCTCGTGTAGACGCGCGGGGCGAAGCTCAGATGCTCGAGTTGCTCGTCCAGGCGCTGCCTGAACGGCTCCAACTGCTCGTCCGCGACCAGGTCCCATTTGTTGATCGCCAGTGCTACCGGCTTACCCCACTCGAGGGCGAGGTTGGCCAGCCGCAACTCGTGGTCGCCGATCTCGAACGGGTCGATGACGAGGATCGCGACGTCGGCGCGCCGCAGGGCCATCTCGGAGCGCATCCGCGCGTAGTACTCGAGGTCGCCGACGTCCTTGCGCGCCATGCCAGCCGTGTCGATCAGCGTGAAGGGCCGGCCGCCGAACTCGAAGTGGATGTCCACCGAGTCGCGGGTCGTGCCGGGAACGTCGGCGACGATCACGCGCTCGTCGCCGACCAGCGCGTTGACGAGGCTGGACTTGCCGACGTTCGGGCGGCCGATGATGGCCACCTTGACGGCCTCCTCCTCGACCTCGCCTTCGGCATCGCCCATGAGCTCGCCGATGTGGTGAACGAGTTCCGATGTGCCCACGGCGTGCTCGGCCGCCGTAACGAACGGCTCGCCGAAGCCGAGGGAGTAGAGCTCGTAGAACTCGCCCGTCTCGGCGTGGCGCGGGTCGTCGAGCTTGGTGGCCACGAGCAGCACCGGTTTGTTCATGGTCCTAAGCCATTCCGCGACCTGATGGTCGGCGGTCACGAGCCCTTCCCGCCCGTCAACGCAGAAGAGCACGAGGTCTACCCCGACCAGCGCGGCCTCGACGCTCTGCCGGATGGGCGCCTCCCAACGGTCGCCGGACCACAGGCCACCGGTATCGAGCAGCCTGAACGTCCGCTCGTCGTCGGTCGTGACGAACCCCTCCTTGACGTCACGGGTCACGCCGGGCATGTCGGCGACGATGGCCTCGCGCTTGCCGACGAGGCGGTTGAAGAGGCTCGACTTGCCGACGTTCGGGCGGCCTAGGATGGCGACGTTAAACAAGCCGCACCCCCGTCTTGACCGTCCGACCGTTCGCCCAAGCCCGAGCGCTCATCACGCCGCGGCTCTCGGGTTTCAGGTCGCCGACCTCGACGACGCCGGAGCCGCACGCCACGAGCATGTTCTCGCCCGCGAAGCCGACGACGGTGCCTGGCGCCGCCGCCGGTCGCTCGTCGGGGCGTGGAAGCACCGTGCCGACCTTCACCCGCCGGTCGCCATGGAGGAAGGTCGTGCCTGGCCAGCCGGCGACGCCGCGGTGCCTGTCGTAAACCTGGCGCGCCGTGTCGGACCACCGCACCTCGCCGTCTTGCTGGGTGAGGGGCGGTGCGAGCGTGGCGGCTCCGCCGTCCTGCTCGACCAGGGGCAGGCTGCCGGCCACCAGGAGGGTCAGCGCCTCCGACAACACTTCGGCGCCTAGCGTCGCGAGACGAGCGGTCAAGGTCGGGGCGTCCTCGTCGGGCTCGATGGGGGTGCGGCGCTGCAGCCTGATGGCGCCGGTATCAAGCCCGACGTCGGTCTGCATGACGGTTATCCCCGTCACGTCGTCGCCGGCGATGAGTGCCCACTGGATGGGCGCGGCCCCCCGCCACCGCGGGAGCAGGCTCGCGTGGACGTTGAGGACACCGAAGCGCGGGATGGCGAGGAGCTCGGGGGGCAGGATGCGTCCGTAGGCCGCGGTGACGCCGACGTCGAGCTCCAGCGAGGCTAGCCGGCCCAGGAGCTCATCGTTGCGCTTCACCTTCCGCGGCTGTTCGAGCGGTACGCCGGCGGCCAGGGCGGCGGCGGCGATGGCCGGTCGCCTCGAACCAAGCCCGCGTCCCGCCGGTCGATCGGGTTGCGACACTACGATGACCAGGTCGTGCTGACGGGAGAGGGCCTCGAACGTCGGCAGCGCGAACTCTGGGCTGCCGAAGAAGGCGACGCGGAGCGGCTTCACGTCAGCGGTGCTCGGCCCGCGGCCTGGCGCCGGACGGCGCAGCAGCATGCCCGCTCGCAGGCTTGCCTGCCCGGAGGTCGCGCAGGAACGCCTTGGCCTGCCGCTGCATGTCCGCGAGCTCCTTGCGGTTCTCCTCGAGGAAGGCGCCGCGCCTGTCGGGGGGTAGGTGGTCGAAGAACAGGACGCCGTTCAGGTGGTCGTTCTCGTGTTGCAGTACGTGCGCGAAGTAGCCCTCCGCCACCAGCGAGTGCCGTGCCCCTGCGACGTCTTGGTAGTCGACGTGTACG
This sequence comes from Deinococcaceae bacterium, assembly GCA_040255585.1. Taxonomy (GTDB): domain Bacteria; phylum Deinococcota; class Deinococci; order Deinococcales; family Trueperaceae; genus JAAYYF01. Next base: position 13,378 of record JBDZVI010000040.1, on the reverse strand, counting down.
ACGAGACCGCGGGGGACGTCCTCGACGGCGATGCCGGGGATACTGAGGCAGCCGTCGCGTCCGTGCTGCACCCCCGTCTGGCGCGTGATCACGGGGTTGACCATGACGTGTTCCCGCCGGTTCTCCCACGGCGCGTCATCGTCATCGTCGGCCGCCTGCGGTACTTCCAGGGCGACGAAGATGCGTCTCGGCACGCCGATCTGCGGTCCCGCAAGACCGACGCCCTCGGCCGCGTACATGGTCTCCAGCATGTCGGCTGCGAGCTTGGCGAGCTCGGGGCCGAAGTCGGTGACGGGGTCGGCGCGGCGCCTGAGCATCGGGTCGCCGAACAGCCTGATGGGGTGGATCAACGTTCCTCCTGCTTGGCCGCGCTCGAGACCTGACCGGGCCTTACTGCGGCACCGGGTTGTCGCCGTACACCACGGTGGCCGTCGGCGTGGCTAGGGCCACCACCCCGCTCGGAAGCGTCAGGTGGACTTCGAAAGTATACCGGCCGGGCGCGCGCTCGCCGGTAGGCGGGTCTACCGTGGCGGCGACGCTGGTGATGGCGTCGAGAGCCTCGGGGGAGCCGACTATGGCGACCGTGTCGGAGCTCAGGATGATGCTCTGTGAGGTCATGGTCGGCGGAGGCGTGAAGCTCAACGGCACCACCTTGCTGCGGAGCAGGTCGGAGATGGCGAACGTGACGGCGACGCTCGGTGGGGTGAAGGTCACCTCCGAGACGGGGAGGCCGCGAGCGTCGAGCGCGAGCAGTTCGACGGTGCCGCCCCGGGCCGGAGAGAGCGCCACCACCCTGGCGACCTGATCGAGGACCTGGCTGCGCCCCTGGATCGTCACGGTGGCCGGTGCGGCGCTGGAGTCGAGCTCCGCGGCGGGCGGGGGGTCGCCGAGCAGCGCGACCTCCACGGGCATGACGCGCTGCACGACCTGCTCGAGGAAGCCGATGACGTCAGACGGGGTCACCTGTAGTAGCCGGATATCGGGGGGCGTCTGTACCTGGATGCGGCGCTCGAAGTCGCTGGCGGCGTCGCTCAGGTCGAGGGTGGCGCGCAGCTGGTCGGCGCGCAGCCGGTCGACGCGTCCGCTCGGGCCGGAGACGCTCACCTCGACCGTCGCGGGCACGCCGACGGCGACCGTGGTCGCTTCGACGCCGTCGACCTCGAGGTCGACCAGCAGCGACCGCTGCGTCGTGCTCGTGCTCGAGGAGGTCACCACCGTCCAGAAGAAGAAGGCGACGAGGAGCGCGGCAAGCTTGCTCGGCCAGTTACGCGCCAGACGTTGCCCGAGCGCGAGGACGAGGGCGAGGAGGCCGCTCATGGAGCACCGCCAACGGACGAGCGCGCTACCGTAGCGCCGAGCGCGACCGGTCTCATGGAGCGTACGCCTCCCTCAGCGCCTTGAGCACGTCGGCCGGGGCGATGTCGGTGTTCAAGACCCCCTCCTGGGCGATGCTCACGGTGCCGCGCTCCTCGCTGACCACGACCACGAGGGCGTCCGAGACCTCGGAGAGCCCGAGCGCCGCGCGGTGGCGCGTGCCGTGCTTGACCGACCAGCCCTCGCGTTTGTCCGATAGCGGGAGGACCACGCCGGCGTGAGTGACGAGATCCTCTTTTATGACTACGGCACCGTCGTGGAGCGGCCCGGAAGAGGCGAAGATCGTCTGCAGGAGGGCGGCTGTCACGGGCGCCCCGATGACGGTGCCGCGTTCCGAGTACTCCTTGAGAGGCGTGCGGCGTTCGACGGCGATCAGGGCGCCCTTGCGTTGGCTGGCGAGCTCTCTGACCGCCGTCATGATCTCGCCGACCGGATCGGCGCTGACGGAGCGCTGCATCCTTCCGCGCCCGACGCGCTCCAGGACGGCGCGCAGCTCGGGTTGGAAGACGACGACCACGGCGACGAAGCCGGCCGGGGCGATGGCGTTGAAGAGCCACTTCGTCGCCTCCAGGCCGAACTGACCGGCCAGGAACCACAGCCCGGCCACGGCGAGCAGTCCGCGCAGCACGTTCCAGGCGCGCGAGCCGCGGAGCAGGGCGTACGCTTGGTAGAGAAGCACGGTGATGATCAGGATGTCGATGACGTCCTGGATCCCGAACCCTTCGAATACTGCCAAGCGCGTCCCTCCGAGACGGGTACCGCATGAGTAACAGTGGCCTGGTGGCGCCCTTCGTGGCGCTATGCGCCTCAAAGAGGCGAGGTATCGCAAAGATAACACTTGCTTCGATGAGCTTCGGGGGCGCCGCCGCACGCCTACTCGTTCGCGCTCGGTGTAGACATGCCGGGTGGCGCCGCGCGCTCGAGCGCTGCTTTCGCGGCGTGGGCAGTATCACGCTGCGTGCGGGACGCCAAGGCGCCGCACACCTTGATAGAGTGCCCGCGGAGGGCGCCATGCCTGATGTGACCGTGAAAGAACTGCAGGAAAGAGTCCAGGACCTCAGGGGGTATCTTTGACTTGGCTGGCAAGCAGGCCAAGTTGGAGCTCCTCGAACCGCAACTGAACGACCCCGAACTCTGGAACGATCCCGAGACCGCGCGGCGCGTGACGCAGGAGGCCACGCAGCTCAGGCGCGTCGTCGAGGAGTTCCGCGCCATCGCGGGCGACGTGCAGGGGCTCGCCGAGCTCCTCGAGTTGGCGACGCCTGACGAGGAGGCGGAGCTCGAGGGCGAGCTGACCTCCGTGACGGCTCGCCTCGACACCCTGTACCGGGAGACGCTCTTCAGTGGCGACCACGACGAACGGCCGGCGATCGTGACCATCAAACCCGGGGCCGGCGGCACGGAGTCGTCCGACTGGGCCGGCATGTTGCTGCGCATGTACCGGCGCTTCGCCGAGCGCCACGGCATGCAGGTGGAGCTCCTCGACCTGGTGCCCAACCATGACGCGCCCAACGGCATCGACTACGCCCAGCTCATCGTGCGCGGCGAGCGCGCGTTCGGCATGCTGCGCATGGAGGGCGGCGTCCATCGCCTCGTGCGCGTGAGCCCGTTCGATTCGCAGAACCGCCGGCATACGTCGTTCGCGTCTGTCGAGATCATGCCGGAGATCGATGACACGTTCGAGCTAGCCATCGACCAGAAGGACGTGCGCGTCGACGTCTACCGCTCCAGCGGCCCCGGTGGGCAGTCCGTGAACACCACCGACTCCGCGGTGCGCGTCGTCTACAAGGGCGGCACGCCCGAGGAGGTCGTCGTCACCATCCAGGACGGCAAGTCGCAGATCAAGAACCGCGAGAAGGCCATGACCGTGTTGCGGTCGCGCCTGTTCGAGCGCGAGGAGCAGCGGCGCCTTGACGAGCAGCTCAAGGCGCGCGGCGAGCAGAAGGCCATCGAGTGGGGCTCGCAGATCCGCTCCTACGTGCTCGACAAGCAGTACGTGAAGGACCACCGCACGGGCGGCATGCGCCACGACCCGGACAACGTCTTGGACGGCGACATCGAGGACCTCGTGTGGGCGGGCCTCGAGTGGGCGGCCAAGAACGAGCTCGTGGCCTAGCGCGGCGATGGCCCGGGTACTGGCCATCGCCGACGCCGTCTCGCCGGTCGTCTATTCGAGCAACTTCCCCGCCAACCTGGCGCCGTTCGACCTCGTCCTCAGCGCCGGCGACATGCCCGGTGCCGTGCTCGAGTTCGTGGCGACCAAGACGAGCACCCCGCTGCTCTACGTCTTCGGGAACCACGCCGTCGGCTACATCAGGGACGACGTCACGGATGAGGCAAGGCCGCCCGGCGGCTGCACCAACGTGCACATGCGCCTCGTGAAGGCGGCCGGGCTCCTCGTCGTCGGCTTCGAGGGCAGCGTTCGGTACCGACCCGGCCCGCACCAGTACTCTCAGCTCGTCTACTACCTGATGGTGTGGCGGATGGCACCGCGCCTCCTCTGGAGCCGGTTGCGCAACGGCCGCGCCGTCGATGTCCTACTGACCCATGCCGCGCCCGTGGGCCCGAACGCCGGCAGCGACCACGTCCACGTCGGCGTACCGGCTTTCAACCTCTTCCACCGCCTGTTCAGGCCGAGGGTGCACGTTCATGGGCACGTCCACCTTTCGGGGGCCAACGCCCCGCGCAGCTACGTCGATCCATCGGGAGTCCGGGTCGTCAACGCGTTCGAGTTCGCCCGCCTCGACGTGGAAGGGGGATGATGTTGGCATGAGTCGAACATCGCCACCGGTGGCGGGTGAGGTCGCGGGGGTCGTGACGCTGAGCGTCGAGGGTCCGGACGCCACCGGCTTCCTGCAGGGCCAGCTAGCCAACGACGTGGCAGGGTTGCCGGTCGGCGGCGTGAGGCGCTCCCTCTACTTGAACCACAAGGGTCACGCCATGGCGGAAGTCCAGGTCGTGAGGCGTGGGCGTGACGAGTACATGCTGGTCGAAGAGGGCTCTGCCGGCGCCTGGGTCAAGGCCGAACTGGAGCGGCACGTGATCTTCGACGACGTGCGCGTGAGCGGGCCGACACCCGCCACCCTCGTGACCGTCCAGGCGGTAGGCGAGGCCGGTTCCGACGCGGCGCCGGTCTTGGCGGCGGCCTTCGGCGTGTCGACGCCCGAGCCTGAGCGGATCGTCGCGCTGGCGGGCGCCTACGTGTACCCGCGCAAGCGGTCGGCCGCGGGCGGTTTCGACGTCGTGTCCGCCGAGGGTCGGACGGACCTGCTCCAGGCTGTGCTCGCGGCCGGCGCTCAGGTCCTGACGCCGGCGGAGCTCGAGTTGGCGCGGATCAGGGGCCTGGTCTCCTTGGCTCCGCAGGACGCCGGGGAGGGGGTGCTCCCCCAGGAGGCAGGTCTACACGAGGCGCTCTCTTACCGCAAGGGCTGCTACCTCGGGCAGGAGATCATGGCGCGCATCGAGGCGCGGGGGAACCTGAAGCGCGGCCTGGTACGCGTTCGCCTGGCGGACGACCCGCGTCCGGTCGGGGGAGACGCCATAGCCGACGGGGGTTGGCGCGAGTTGAGGGCTTCCGAACGCGTCGTCGGGCGTCTCGGCACCATCGCGCCGGCGGCGGGCGGCTTCGAGGCGCTCGCCGTCATGCGCCTCGATCTGCCTCGCGATGCCGCGTTGGTGACAGCCACCGGGGTCGCTGTCGTGACGCTCGGCGGATGAGGCGTAGCGGGCAAGCCCGTAAGGGTCGCGCAGGCCCGCCGGTTTCGTCGCTCTGCGGGCGTCGGAGCGCCGACCGCGCGTGCCGGGCGCCTATAATGTGCGCATGAAGCCCAAGGAGGCGTGGCTGCAGGACGAGTACCTGTCCGCCACCGCTCGCATGCCTGAGCGGGAAGCCTTGTTCGAGACGTTGTCAGACATACCGGTGGCTCCCGTGTACACGGCGGAGGACCTCGCTGGCTTCGATCCGGAGACGGAGCTTGCTTACCCGGGGGAGTTCCCTTACACGCGGGGCGTGCAGGCGAGCATGTACCGCAGCAAGCTCTGGACGATGCGGATGTTCGCCGGTTTCGGCACGGCGGAGCAGACGAACGAGCGGTTCCACAAGCTGCTGGCAGCAGGTCAGACCGGTCTGTCTACCGCTTTCGACCTGCCGACCCTGATGGGCTACGACTCCGATCACCCCATGGCGCAGGGCGAGGTGGGCAAATGCGGGGTGGCCGTGGCCAGCCTCGCCGACATGGAGGTGCTCTTCGAGGGTATCGACCCCGAGAAGATCACGACTTCCATGACCATCAACAGCCCCGCCAACGCGATCTGGGCCATGTACCTCGCCATGGCCGAGCGCAAGGGCTCCGACCTCGCCAACGTCGGTGGGACCATCCAGAACGACATCCTGAAGGAGTTCATCGCCCAGAAGGAGTACATCTTCCCGCCGGCTCCCAGCGTCAAGCTCGTCATCGACACCTTCGAGTGGGGGCCGAGGGCGGCGCCGCGCTTCAACTTCGTCTCCGTTTCGGGCTACCACATCAGGGAGGCCGGTTCGACCAGCGTCCAGGAGCTCGCGTTCACCCTGGCCGACGGCATCCACTACGTCCGCAAGGCCCTCGAGCGGGGTCTCGACATCGACGAGTTCGCTCCGCGCGTCTCCTTCTTCTTCAACGTCCACAACGACTTCTTCGAGGAGATCGCCAAGTTCCGGGCCGCGCGGCGCATCTGGGCGCGCCAGATGCGCGACGTCTTCGGCGCCAAGGACCCCCGCTCATGGATGTTGCGGACCCATGCCCAGACGGCCGGCGTGTCGCTGACCGCGCGGCAGCCGCTCGTCAACGTGGCGCGCGTGGCCATCCAGGCCCTCGCCGGCGTTCTCGGCGGCACCAACTCGCTCCATACCGACGCCTTCGACGAGGCGCTCTCGCTCCCGACGGAGGAGGCCGCCACCCTTGCCCTGCGGACGCAACAGGTCGTGGCGTACGAGAGCGGCGTGACGAACACGGCCGACCCGCTGGCAGGCTCCTACTACCTCGAGTCCCTCACGAACGAGATGGAGCGTTCGACGCTCGACTACTTCGCCCAGATCGACGCCCTCGGAGGGGTGGAACGTGCCATCGAGGCCGGCTACTTCGCCAAGGAGATCGGCGATGCGAGCTGGAAGCAGCAGCGCGACATCGATGACAAGCGGCGGCTGGTCGTGGGGGTGAACGCCTTCGAGCAGGACGTCCAGGAAGTGCCGATCCAACTGGTGGACGCCTCGGTGGCGCGCGTGCAGCGCGAGCGCCTGGAGCGCGTGCGGCGCGAGCGCGACCCGCAGGCGGCCGAGGCGGCCCTCGACGACCTACGCGCCAGGGCCAAGGACGGCACCAACACCATGCCGGCCTTCATGCGCGCCGCCCACGCGTTCTGCACGCTGGGCGAGCAGATGGACGTGCTGCGCGAGGTCTACGGCGTTTACGTCGAGCCGGTGCTCGTCTGACGCGGTCTTTCTAAGGAGCGTTGCCGATGGACAGGCCCATTCGGGTCCTCATAGCCAAGCCCGGGCTCGACGGGCACGATCGGGGCGCCAAGGTGATCGCCAGGGCACTGCGTGACGCCGGCATGGAGGTCATCTACACGGGCTTGCGGCAGACGGCGGACATGATCGTCAACGCCGCCATCCAGGAGGACGTAGACGCTGTCGGGCTCTCCGTGCTCTCTGGCGCCCACATGCACTACTTCAGGGAGGTCGCGGCCGCGCTGGCGGCGCGCGAGGCCGGCGACATGCTCCTGTTCGGTGGCGGGATCGTGCCGGACACCGACTTGCCGGCGCTGGCCGAGCTGGGTGTCGGGCGCATCTTCACGCCGGGCGCCAGCACCGACGACGTCGTCGACTACGTGAGGACGGAGATAGCACGGAGGCGCGGCGCGGCGGGCTCCTGAGGACACATCCTCCTCATGACTTTCTCAACATCTGGTTGGTACCGTAACCACGATGATCTGATTCTGAGGGGGCTTCAGCCTTGTTCAAAAAGTCGATTGCTGCCTGCTTGGTGTTGGTGGCTACCTTGCCAAGCATCGCCAGCGCTGAGGCTTATGCCCTTAGGACCGTGGTTCCCGGAGATTCCCTCGGGCTGATCGCGGAGCGCTACCGTGTAACCGTCGATTCGCTGCTTGGCGCCAACCAACTCGAATCCAGCCTTATCAGACCCGGCGACGTCTTACGGGTTCCTTACGTGGCCCCGGTAGGCGGTCCGTTGGGCGAGAGCGTCGCCACGCCGCCCGGCTTCCGCTGGTACGCCCTCGGCACGGGCGAGACGTTGAGCTCCGTGGCCAGCCGCTTCGGTCTGAGCCTCACCGCGTTGGTGGGGGCCAACCCCGACATCTCATCGCTCGATCGCCTCCCGACCGGTTACGAACTGCTCGTGCCCCCGGGCGCCGGCCTCGTCATCCGCTTGGGCGAGGGGGAGAGCGTGCTTGACCTCTTGGCGAGCTACGGTCTCGACCCCGCCACGTTCGCCAAGGCCAACGGCCTGCGCTCGCCGTTCGACGTCACGCCCGGCATGCTCCTGTTCCTCCCCAAGGTAGTGCCGACCGATGCGCTGGCCCGCCTTCAGAAGGTGCGCGAGGCCGAGAACCGCTACATCTGGCCGATCCACGGCCGCCTCACTTCGTACTTCGGCCCGCGTAACCTCGGCATGGGCACCTCCAGCTTCCACCGCGGCATAGACATCGCGGCGCCCAGCGGTACGCCCGTCGGCGCGGCGCGGGCCGGCACGGTGACGTTCGCCGGCTGGTCCACCCAGGGCTACGGCAACCTCGTGCGTGTCCGCCACGCGGACGGCTCCGAGGCGTGGTACGGCCACTTCAGCTCCATCTCCGTCAGCGTCGGTCAGTACATCAACCAGGGCGATAGCGTTGGTCGCGTCGGCTCCACCGGCCTCTCGACCGGTCCGCACCTGCACTTCGAGGTGCACGAGCCGAACGGCAACGCCCGCGACCCGCTCGCCGTGCTCCCCTGAGCGTCACGGCGCGCCCCTGACTCAGAAGCGCGGGCTAAGCGGTCTCGCCGTCGCGTCGAGGCTCGCAAGCTCCCCGCGGCGCGCCACTAGGCGAGGTTGAGCAAGCCATGCGAACGGTCCCGCGACCACGCGGTCACGGGACCTTCTCGTCGGCTGACCCGCTGGGGAAGCCTCAGGACTTGTTGTAGAGGATCCGGCCGCAGCTCGGGCAGCGCGTCACCTCACCGGCACGCTTCACCTTCTGGACGACGTGGATGGGCAGGCGGACGTTGCACCCGCCGCACGTGCCGCCGCCCACGACCTCGGCGAGCCCAAGGCCGCGCTTGGACTTGCGGACCTGCTCGTACTGTTGGAGCAGTGCAGGGGTGATGCCATGCGCCAAGGCCGCGCGCTCCTGCGCGATGCTGACGCCGCGCGCGTCCACCTCGGCCACCCGGTCGGCCTCGGCCTGCCTCAGGGCGTCCAGCTCGGGCAACAGCGCGGCCAACTCGGCGTGCAGCGCCGTCACCTCGGCGTCGAGCGCCGACTGGCTCTCGAGCAACGGTAGCGTGTCCTCCTCGAGCTCGGTGAGCCGCGTGGCGAACTGCAGCTCCTGGTTCTGGTACTGCGACGCTTCCTTGGCCGTGGAAGCCCGCACGGCGGAGTCCGCGGCGGACCGGCGCCGCTCCTGCAGCGCTTTCAGCTCTAGTTCGTTGGCGTTGACGCGCTTCCGGAGCTCGTCCTGGGCCGCCTCCTTGAGGGCGATCCGGGCCTCCAGGTCGCGTTTCTTGGCTTCTGTGGCCGTGAGTTCCGGAGGAACCTGACCGCGCTCTTCGCGCAAGCTGTCCAGCTTGAGGTCGAACGCTTGTACTTCGGCCAGTTGGTTGAGCATCATGCCTCCGGTAACGAAAAACCCCCGCCCGTGTGCGGCTGGGCGAGGGTCCGGTCTACACCTAGGTAGTTCGGTCGAGTCACGCCCTGGAGTGTAGCACGCGCTCTCCCGGGTTAGACTTCGGCGATATGCTCGAGGACTCGCCTGAAGGCTTCGCTTCGCGTTGGTCACGCTATGCGGCCGAGGTCGAGCTGTTCCCGCGCACCGAAGGCAACCCGCTCATCGAGTGCAGGGCAGGCGACGTCATGCTCCAACTCTTCGAGCGCACCGGCCCTTACCTGTCTCGCCCCGGCGCGAGGCGCGTGATCATCCACCCGCTGACGGACGCCGTCGAGCGGCTCGAGCCCGGCGCCGAGCCGACCCTCCTCGCCAACGGCATAAGCAGCCTCCAGGCGCAAGGCACGGTCGTGGCCACCGAAGGCGAGTTCCTCGTGGTGGACGCGGGGGTGCCTTTGGTCGTCGGGGTGCGCGGCGAGCCCCTCTCGGGCCTGCGCGTCGGTGACTCCGTGCGCGTCGACTGCCCCGCGCCCGTGCACGGCTTCGTGGTCTCCTCCTCGGCGCCGCGGCAGGTCGAGGCTTCGCGCGGCCGGCACGAGGACCAGATCTAGACAGGCCCCAGGCTCCTTGCCGTCCGGGATCGCCGGCGGGCTCCATGCTCCGTCCGCGCCTGCTAGACTGTCCCGTTATGTCGCGTTCCGCCGCACCGCGTGTCGTCTTGAGCCGCAAAGAACCGCAGCCGGTCAAGGTCACGCCGGCCCGCATTCGCGCGGTGGTGGCGGGTTCCGCGGCGGCCAAGGCGGGAGTGGCACCCGGGTGGGAGCTCCTGAGCGTCAACGGCCAGCCCATCCCCGACGTGCTCGCCTATCGCCGTGAACTCCAAGCAGGAGCGGCCGAGCTGCTCGTGAGGGCGCCGGAGGGCGCCGAGGTCGCGTTCGGCGTCTCGTGGGAGGAGCCAGGGTTGGAGTTCGACGACGTCATCTTCGACGGTATCCGACTCTGCGCCAACCACTGCGACTTCTGCTACATCCACCAGATGCCGAAGGGCATGCGTAAGAGCCTCTACATCATGGACGACGACTTTCGCACGTCGTTCCTCTACGGCTCCTTCGTCACCCTGACGAACTTGCGCGAGGGCGACCTGCGGCGCATCGTCGACGAGCACTTGAGCCCGCTCTACGTGAGCGTTCATACCGCCAACGAGGCCAAGCGCGCCGACCTCATGAAGTGGTGGCCGAACAAGGTCGCCACGGAGGAGGCCCTCAGCGTCCGCAACATGCTCGAGCGCCTCGAAAGCATCGACATCTACACTCAGATGGTTCTGGTCCCCGGCCGCAACGACGGTGACGATCTGGACGAGACGCTCGCTTACCTCGCCTCGCGCCCGAACGTACTGGCCGCGGCGGCCGTGCCGGTCGGCCTCACTGGCCACCGTTCCCACCTCGCCGCTCTGGAGCCGTACACGCCTGAGCAGGCCTCCGACGTCGTCGCGCGCGTGCACCGGTTCCAGCAGCGGATGCTGGCGGAGCGCGGGACCCGCTTCGTGTTCGCCTCGGACGAGTTCTATATCCGCGCCGGCCTTCCGTTGCCCGAGGACGAGGCGTACGAGGGCTACACCATGCTCGAGAACGGCGTCGGCATGGTCCGCGACTTCCTGTCGAGCGGCATCCCCGACCTACCCGACCGACTCGACCGTCCGAGGCGCGTACTTCTGGCGACGGGCCGCCTCTTCGCCCCCGTGCTGAGAGACGCCCTCGAGCCGCTCGCCGGAGTGGACGGGCTCGAGCTCGAAGTGCGCGCGATCACGAACCGCACGTTCGGCGAGGTCACCACGGTGGCCGGCCTGCTGGCCGGACGGGACATCCTGGGCGGCGTCGAGCGCGGGGAGGCCGACCTCCTGCTCCTGTCCCCCAACATGTTCAAGTACGGCACGGAGACGATGCTGGACGACCTCACCCGCGACGACCTCGAGGTCGAGCTCGGCATGCGGGTCGCGGTCGGCGGCACGAACCTGGCCGAGCTCGTCGACACCATCCTCACGGGCCATGTACACGACCACCTGCCGAGCTTCGGGTTCTCGACCCATGCCATCAAGGAAGCTGTCAAGCAGCACTGACGTGACCAGCGGGGTGCGGACCGGCGACAAGGGACGGCTGACGCTCGCTACGCTCGCGTCGTTCGTCAAGTTCGAGCACACCCTCTTCGCCCTACCGTTCGCGTACGGCGGCATGCTCCTAGCGGCCGACGGCTGGCCGGGCTGGCGGGTGTTCCTGCTCGTGACCCTCGCGATGGTGGGGGCGAGGAGCGCCGCCATGGCCGCCAACCGGGTCATCGACGCCCGCATCGACGCCCTCAACCCGCGCACGGCCGCTCGCGAGATCCCTACTGGCGCACTGACCGTGCGCGACGGGTGGCTCGTGGCGCTCGTCAGCCTCGCCGTGTTGGCGGCCGCGGCCGCCCTCCTCAACCGCCTGACGCTCGCCCTGCTGCCCGTCGCCGTGGCGTTCCTGATCGCCTACCCGTACACCAAGCGCTTCACGTGGGCCTGCCACCTGTGGCTCGGACTGACCATCGGAGCGGCCGCGGCCGGCGGCTACATCGCCGTGAGCGGCGCGTTCGCGCCGTCAGCTTGGCTCCTGTGGCTCGGTGTCGGCTCGTGGGTGGCGGGCTTCGACGTGGTGTACGCCCTGCTCGACCTGGGGTTCGACCTGGAGCACGGCGTCAGGTCCATCCCCGCGCGCTTCGGGGTTCGCGGCGCTCGCGCATGGGCGGCCGCCCTGCACGTCGTCACTCTCCTCGCCCTGGCAGGGGTGGCGCTCGTCGCCTCGCTCGGCTGGCCTTACTGGCTCGCCCTTGCCGTCACGGCGGGCGTGCTGGCCTGGCAGCACCTGTCCCTGCGGCACCGAGCGGTGGGCGAGGTGCTGGCCGCCTTCAACGCGAACCTCGTGATCGGCCTTCTGATGCTCGGCGGCATCGTGTTCGGGCTGGTGGCGCGGGGCTGACGGGCGGTGCGGTGGAGGTGGCGGCAGCCGCGGCGCGACGGCGACCTTCGCCGTGTCGACATGCTCGATCACTAGGGACCGGCCTTGACCAGGCCCCTACCCTCACGTACACTCGCCTTCGCGTGGAGCCGTAGTGTAGCGGTTAGCATATCTGCCTGTCACGCAGAAGGTCGCGGGTTCAAATCCCGTCGGCTCCGCCAAGCGCAGGGCGCCCGGCACGTCGCTAAGTGCCGGGCGCTCTTCATTGCCACATCGTGAAGGCGCCGCACCTCACGAATCACGTGTCGCCGCCGGCACCTGGTACCGTTTAGACATGAGCAAGTTGCCCGTCTTCCCCTTGGACGTCGTTGTCTTCCCAGGCATGACCGTCCCACTGCACGCCCACGAGGAGCGCTACAAGCGCTTGGTGCGTGAGGTGCTTGCGCAGGAGGACGAACCGAAACGTTTCATCATCGTCTACTCGGACGCCGCCCCGGCCATCACGGACGTCGCGCCGCGCATGGCCCGCTTCGGCACGGTCGTGCACGTCCTGACGGCGGAGGAGAACGTCGACGGCACCTTCGACCTGCTGGTGCACGGTCAGGAGCGCACGCGCGTCGAGGTCGACGCGGTCGTGGAGGTCACCGAGCGCGGCGGCGCGAGCCGGCCCCTGAGCTACGCCGAGGAGCGCCTCGCCCCCCTGTACCGCGGCGACCCGAACGAGGAGGCCATCGCCGCCTGGGACGCCCTCGACACGTTCAGGACCTACGCCGGCACGCGCTTCGATGGCGACGCCGGCGAGGAGATAGACAAGCACGTGCCGGACGACCCTTTCTACCAGGCATCGTTCGTGTGCGCGAACATGCTCGTCCCGACCGCCGCCAAGCAGACGCTCCTGGAAGCGGAGTCCTTGCGCGAGCGTTTCGACCTCGCGCGGGGCATGATGCTCGAGCGCATGCAGCGTAGGGGGCGCGCCAAGCGCGGACGCGCGTGAGCGAGGAGCGCTCGGCCAGCGAGCCGGTGCAGGGCGCGCGCGGCGCGGTAGGCGGCGAAGAGCGCGCGCGGTTCGCGTTCGCTTGGGACGACCTGCCCCTCGTCACCTCCGACCTGCCCGGCAGCGGCGGTTCCATACGCGCCGCGCCGGAGGACTTCCGGGTCACGGAGCT
>JBDZVI010000039.1:18167-26475 GCA_040255585.1 Deinococcaceae bacterium | reverse complement strand
TGAGGGCCATCCGGGAGCAGGTGATGGGGGAACTCACACAAGGAACAAAACCCACTGGGATCACGAGCGAAGACCCAAGCACGGACGATATAGAAGGCGGTGAGCAGTGAACGGCTCCTCTACTTCCATCCTCCTGTTCATCCTCGGCCTCATAATCGGCGCGGCGGTCGTCTACTTCCTGCGCCGCCGCAGCGAGCGCGATGCCGAGGCCGAAGCCAAACGCCTCGTAGCCGAGCGCCTGGCCGAAGCCGAGCGAGAAGCCCGGGGCATCGTCGACCAGGCTACCCGCACGGGCGAGTCGCTGGTCTCCACCTCGCGCACGCGGTGGGAGGAAGACGAGCGCCTGAAGCGCTCACGCCTGGAGGACGAACTCCGCCATCTCCGGGAGACGGCCAAGGCCGAGGCGGACCGCGCCCTGGCCGAGATCGAGCGCGACCGTAAGGAAGCGCGCGAGGCACGCGACGAGGCGCGGCGCGACCGCGAGCGCCTCGAGCAGCAAGAAGAGCGCCTGAACCGCCGCAGCGAGCAGCAGGACGCGCGCGCGCTGCGACTCGACGAGGCAGAGGAGCGCCTCAACCAGCGCAACACCGACCTGAGCACCCGCGAGGAAGGGATCGACGCGCGGGAGGCCGCCATGGAAGCCCAACTGCACGAGATCGCGCAGTTGAGCCGCGAGCAGGCCACGCAGCTCATCCTCGACAAGCTCGAGCGCGAGTTGGAACGGGAGAAGGCGGTACGCGTGCGCGGCGCCATCGAGCAGGCGGACGCCGAGTCGCGCAAGCGCTCGCAAGACATCATCGCCCAGGCGATCCAGAGGAGCGCCTCCGAGGTATCGGCAGCCATCAGCGTCTCCGTCGTGCCGATCCCGAGCGATGCCATGAAGGGCCGCATCATCGGTCGTGAGGGCCGCAACATCAGAGCGTTCGAGGCCTTGACGGGCGTCGACCTCATCATCGACGACACCCCCGAGGCGGTCCTGCTCTCGAGCTTCAACCCGATGCGACGCGAGGTCGCGCAGCTCGCCCTGACCGAGCTGGTCACGGACGGCCGCATCCACCCAGCGCGGATCGAAGAGGTCGTACACAAGGCCCAGCAGGAGATGCAGCAGTACATCCGTGAGCGGGGCGAGGAAGCTGCCCTCGAAGCGAACGTTGTCGGCCTCAAACCCGGCCTCATCCAGCTCCTCGGCCGCATGCAGTTCCGCACCAGCTACGGCCAGAACATCCTCAAGCACTCCGTGCAGGTGGCGCACCTGACGGGCATCATCGCTGCCGAACTGGGGCTCGACGAGGCCATGGCACGGCGCGCCGGCCTCCTGCACGACATCGGTAAGTCCATCGACCGCGAGATCGAAGGGACGCACACGGTCATCGGCGCCAACCTCGGGAAGCGCTTCGGCGAGCCGAAGGAAGTCATCGACGCGATCGCGAGCCACCACGACCTGGATCAGTCCGAGACCCTCTTCCCCATCATCGTGAACGCAGCCGACGCCATCTCGGCCGCCAGGCCCGGTGCACGTCGCGAGACGCTCGAGAGCTATATCAAGCGGCTCGAGGGCCTCGAGACCATCGCGACGAGTTTCCCGGGCGTCGAGAGCGCCTTCGCCATCCAGGCCGGGCGCGAGTTGCGCATCATCGTGCAGCCGGAGCGTGTCAACGACGCCACGGCGGTGCTTCTGGCGCGCGACGTGGCCAACCGCATCGAGCAGGACATGGAGTACCCGGGGCAGGTGCAGGTAACGGTGGTGCGCGAGTCGCGCGCCGTCGAGTACGCGCGCTAGAACGAGCGCTTCGAACACGTATGCCGTCGCACGGAGGTGTGGCGCGGACCGAGCCGAGTCCGCGCCACACCGGCTCTACCGGGGGTCGTCCGCGGCGCCGGCGGGTATACTCGCCCTTGGACGAACCGTGGCTCGGGAGCGACATCAGGTCGCCACCACGGGCGGCTTCAGGGGCCGCAGTTGCCCAAGTGCACAGTGCGAGGTGTTCCGTGACGGTCGAATCAGCGAAGCATGCCGCCCTCAGGCGGTGCGTGGTGCCGTGGCGGTGCAACGCCGCCGCCCATCCCCGCCAGGTCCTGGCGGAAGCGTCCGGCGGTAGCCGGTGAGGAGCGGCGAGAACGTCAAGTTGTTCACCGGCAACGCCAACCCGGCGCTGGCAAGGGCCGTGGCCGACTACCTCGGCACCCGCATCGCCCAAGGCACGGTAGGCAAGTTCCCAGACGGCGAGACGCGCATCAGCATCGACGAGAGCGTGCGCGGCGCCGACTGCTACATCATCCAGTCGACCTGCGCCCCGGTGAACAGCAACCTCATGGAGCTCCTCGTCCTCACCGACGCGCTCCGCCGCGCATCGGCCTGGCGCATCAACGCCGTGATCCCGTACTTCGGATACGCCCGCCAGGACAAGAAGATGCAGGCGCGCGAGCCGATCACCGCCAAACTAGTCGCCAACCTCCTCGAGACGGCCGGCGCCGACCGCGTCATCACCGTCGACCTGCACGCCGGTCAGATCCAGGGCTTCTTCGACGTGCCCGTCGACCACCTCACCGCGCTCCCGATCCTCGGTGACCATCTGAAGGGCATGGACCTCACGGACAGCGTCGTGGTCTCCCCCGACGTCGGTCGCGCCACGGAGGCCAGGCGCCTCGCCAACCATCTGGGCCTCCCACTCGTGATGCTCTACAAGCGGCGCATGAGCCCCACCGAGACGGAGGTCACGCACGTGATAGGTGAGGTGGAAGGCAAGCGTCCGATCATCATCGACGACATGATCTCCACGGCCGGCACCATGCGCCACGGCATCGACTCGCTGCTGCGGCTCGGCGCCCAACCCGACGTGCGCGTGGCGGCCACGCACGCCGTGTTCACCCCGCCAGCCCTCGAGCGCCTCACGCACGACGCCATCACCGGCATCTACGTGACGGATACCGTGCCGCTGGCCGAGAAGAACGACCGCATCCACGTCCTGAGCGTGGCGCCGCTGCTGGCCCAGGCCATCCGCAACGTCCACGACCACGTTTCCGTCAGCTCGCTGTTCGCCAACTGAGCCCGGCGCCGCCCCCGACCGCCAGTGGACGTTCGAGACGCGCGCGCAGCGCCGGCTGGTGCCAGGGAGGGGCGAGTCGTTCCCACCGCCATCCGCAGGGCGCGAGTGTCTTTACAGACACGGGTGATAACGAGTATCGTCACTAGTTGCGATCGCGTCGCCGCTCAAGGGTAGACGCGCCGGAGGAACCATGAGAATCGAAGCCGAGAAGCGCGCGCCGGGCACGGCCGCGCAGTTGCGCCGCGACGGGAAGCTTCCCGCGGTGGTCTACAACAAGGACCTCAACGAGTCCATCACCCTCGACATGCGGGCGTTCGACAAGGCGTTCCGCGCGCAGGGGACCTCATCCCTCATCGACCTCGTGGTCGACGGCACGGAGCACTCCGTCCTCGTGAAGCAGGTCCAGATGGACAAGCGGCGTCGCGAGCCGATGCACGTCGACTTCTTCGCCGTGACCGCCAACGAGGCCCTGGAAGTCCACGTGCCCATCGAGGTCGTCGGCACCGCCGCCGGCGTGCGGGAGGGCGGCCTCCTGGACGTTCAACGGCGTGAGGTCAAGATCTCGGTCCTCCCCCGCTTCATCCCGAACCACGTCACTCTCGACGTGTCGGCCGTCAAGGTCGGCGAGAGCCTGCACGTAAGGGACCTCGTCGCCGCGCTCCCCAAGGAAGCCACCGTGCTCGACGACCTCGACCTCTCCGTCGTGGCCGTCGTGCCGCCCCGTGTCTCCGATGACGCCGGCTCCTCCACGGCTACCGAGCCCGAGGTCATCCGCTCGGCCGCCGAGGAGAACGACTAGGGTTGACCCAACCCTCGGGCATAGCGCCTCGGGTAAGGCTCGTAGTAGGCCTGGGCAACCCAGGCCCGCGTTACTCAGGAACCCGGCATAACGCCGGGTTCTTCGTCGTTGACGAGCTGGCTCGCAGACACGGCGGCTCCTTCAGGCAAGAGCGCGAGGCGGCAAGCGCCAAGCTGGCGCCGGGCACCCTCGGATCGGGCGCCTCTCAACTGTTGAAACCTCTGACGTTCATGAACCTCTCCGGTAGGGCCGTGCAGGCCGCCATGACGAGGGGTGGCGCGCGGCCCGAGGAGCTCCTCGTTGTGCACGACGACATCGACCTACCGCTTGGCCGACTCCGCATCAGGTTCGGCGGCAGCGGGGGCGGGCAACGTGGCGTGGCGGACATCACCCGCGCCATCGGCCCTGGCTTCTGGCGGCTGAAGGTCGGGGTCGGACGCCCTCCGGAAGGCTGGGCGACGGAGAACTGGGTGCTTAGCCGCTTCGCCGAGGTCGAGAAGGCCTTACTGGAGCGCGTCGTGGCGAGCGCGGCCGACGCCGTCGAGCTCGTCATCAGGGGCGGCGCGGAACGGGCGATGAACGAGGTCAACGGCCTGGATCTCGCCGAGCCTCCTCAGCCGAACCGTCCGGAGACGTAGCGTTCTGTCAGCTCGTGCTTGGGCGCGGTGAAGATCTGATCCGTCGGGCCCTCCTCCACGAGCGTCCCGAGGTGCATGAAGGCGGTGCGGTCGCTCACCCGGCCGGCTTGCTGCATGTTGTGGGTGACGATGATCACGGTGTACTTCCCCTTGAGGTCGGCTATCAGGCGCTCGATCCTATCGGTCGCGATCGGGTCGAGCGCGCTGGTCGGCTCGTCCATCAGCAGCACGGCCGGCTCGGTCGCCAACGCGCGCGCTATGCAGAGGCGCTGTTGCTGACCGCCCGAGAGCCCGAAGGCCGAGCCCTTCAGGTTGCCATGTACTTCATCCCACAGCGCCGCGTCCTTCAAGGCGCGCTCGACCACCGCGCCCAGGTCGCTCGTGCGGCCGGTGAGGCGCGGTCCGAACGCTACGTTGTCGAAGATTGACTTGGGGAAAGGGTTGGGCTTCTGGAACACCATGCCGACCCGGCGCCGCACTTCGACCGGGTCGACGCCAACGCTGTACAGCTCGTGTCCTTCGTAGAGCACCCGTCCTTCCGTGCGGACGCCGTCCACCAGGTCGTTCATGCGGTTGATGCTGCGCAGCAGCGTGCTCTTACCGCAACCCGACGCGCCGATGAGCGCTGTGACCTGGCCGCGCGGCACCGTCAGCGACACGCTCTTCAGGGCCTTGAACCCGCCGTACCAGAGGCTGAACGAGTCGATGGCGACGACCGCTTCGTCGACCGACACCGGGTCGGTGCGGACGGTCGAGTGGTCTTCCGGTAATGCCTTGCTCACGCTATCCTTCCCATCACGCTAGCTTCACCAACGCTTCTCGTACTTGCGCCTGAGCCAGAACGCCGCCCCGTATAGAAGGCTCAGCACGGCCAGGAGGACGACTATGCCGGCGGAAGCGACGTGCGCGAACTCGCGTTCGTTCTCTCCCACCCACGTGTAGATCTGTATGGGGAGCGCAGTGTATTGCGCCAGCGGGCCGTTCGGCAGCCCAGGGACGAAGACCGCGGCCCCGATGACGAGCAGCGGCGCCGTCTCGCCGAGGGCCCTGGCGACGGCCAGGATGACACCGGTCACGACGCTCGAAAGTGCGGCGGGCAGCACCACTCGAAACACGACCTGCGAGCGCGTGGCGCCGAGACCGTACGCGGCCTGCCGCAAGGAGTTCGGTACGCCCCTGATACCCTCGCGCGAGGCTATGACGACCACGGGGACGACGAGCAAGGACAGGGTGAGGGCCGCGGCCAGGATCACGGGACCGAGACCGAGCAGACGTACGAACACGGTAAGGCCCAGGATCCCGTAGACGATGCTCGGCACCCCTGCGAGGTTGCGGAGGTTGACCTCGAGAAGGCGCGTGAAGGCGTTATCGCCGGCGTACTCCTCGAGGTAGATGGCGGCCCCGACCCCGAGCGGTACGGCTATCAGCATGACCAGCCCGATGATCCAGAGGCTGCCGAGCAGCGCGGGGGCCAAGCCGGCCATGAGGGGCGTCCTGGAGGCCGACTTGGTGAAGAAGGAGATATCCAGCCATGGGTTCAGATAGAGGTGCTGACCAGGCTTCAAACCAGCCGATAGCTCACCGCGTTGCCGCCAGCCCTCGAGCAGCCCGCGGTCTTGCACGAGGACGTCGCGGCTGCCGGTCACGACCCAACGCAGGGGCTTGCCGTCCGCCCACAGCATGAGTTCGACACGGTTACGCGCCGCGAACTTACGGCGCTCCTCAGGATCGCGTATGAGGGCATCGATCTCCGCCTGGTCGCTCCCCCTCGCGGCGAGTTCAAGGGTCACGACCTTCTCCCAGGAGCTCGTGATCGAGAAGCCGTCCAGGAAGGAGAAAGTCTCGCCGCTGCCACGGGGCTCCACGACCTGCCACGAGACCGTGTCGGAGAGGAGTTCGAGCATGAGCGCGGCCAGCAGGGCCAGCGCCAGGACGGTCGGAACGGCCACCGCGGCATGGAAGGCTCTTCCGCGCAGTCGCCTACCGCGCGCCGCCCTCATTCGTAGCGCTCTCTGAAGCGCCTGACCAAGGCCTGCGAGGCGAGGTTCATCAGCAGCGTCAAGCCGAAGAGCACCGCGCCGACCGCGTAGAGGGAGCGGGCCGCTAGCGACCCGACCGGTTGGTCGCCGGTCGCGGCCTGCACGATGAAGGAGGTCATGGTGGCGATGGTCTCGCGTGGGTCGAACGTGAGGATGGGACGCTGGCCGGCGGCCAGGCTGACGATCATGGTCTCCCCCACGGCGCGCGAGAACGCCAGGATGACCGCGGCCGCAAGCCCGGAGAACGCGGCGGGAAGCAGGACCTTCAGGATCACGTCCAACTTGCTGCCTCCGAGCCCATACCCCGCCTCGCGCAACGACAGTGGAACGGCCTGTAAGGCATCGCTCGCCAGGCTCGAGACGGTGGGGAGGATCATGACACCCATGACGAGGCCAGCGGAAAGAGCGTTGAAGAACTTGACGCCGGGTATGAGGCCTTGCAACACGGGCGTCACGTAAGAGAGGGCAAAGAATCCGAGCACCACCGTGGGGATACCCGCTAGGAGCTCGAGTATCCCTTTGAGCGTCCTCCGTCTGGCAGGCGGGGCGTACTCCGACAGGTAGATGGCGCTGGCCAGTCCCATAGGCACCCCTACCAACACCGCGATGACGGTAACGAGCAGCGTACCGGTGACCAGTGGCAGGATGCCGAAATGCTTGTCGGCGAACAGGGGCGTCCAGCGGTCGCCCGTGAGGAACTCCCAGACGCTGACGAGCGGATCGCGGAAGAACTCGAAGGTCTCCCGCGCAAGAACGATCACGACGGCCACGGTGGTAAGGACGGTCAACAACGCGGCTAGCCCGAGGAGTGTCGCCACCAGGCGCTCACGCCGCGTCTCGGAGCGGCTCAACCGTAAGGCGCGCCCCATACCGTTCCCACCACCGCCGGCCGTACTCACGTGGGTTTCGCCTCGACTACTCGATGCCCTTGACGGCATCGAGCACGCTGTCGCCAGGCTCGAAGCCAGCGAACGCGGTGCCGGTGGTGCGCGCGGAGAAGCGCGCGGCGACCGCATCGTAGATCTCGTCGGAGTAGGTGGCGTAACCCGTGTGCTCGACCAGTTCACGCGCGTCTTGCGAGAGGTAGTACTCGACGAACTCGGCGAGACCCGGCTTGGTCTCGAGGGACTTCAGGCTGACGTAGATGAACAGCGGGCGCGAGAGCGGACTATAGGTGCCGTCCTCGATCGTGGCAGCGCTGGGCGCGACGCAGCCGTTGCCGCCGTCGACCGACACGGCGTTGAGCCTCTCGGCATCGGCCGCGTAGTAGGCGAACCCGAAGTAGCCCATGGCGTAAGTATCGCTCTCGACACCGCGGACGAGCACGTTGTCGTCCTCGCTCGGGAAGAAGTCGGTGCGGATGGCGCCAGCCTTGCCGTTGACCGCTTCCGTGAAGTACTCGAACGTGCCGCTGTCGGTGCCTGGGCCGAAGAGCGTGATGGGGGCGTCGGGGAAGTCGGCGCGCACCTGGCTCCAGCTCCTGACCTGCGAGTCGGGGGCCCAGATCGCATGCAGTTCGGCGACCGTGAGGCAGCTCGCGAAGTCGTTCTGCTTGTTGACCACGACGGTGAGCGCGTCCGCCGCCACGGGCAGCTCGATCAGCTCGATACCGTTGGCAGCGCACGCCTCGAGTTCGCTTGGCTTCACCACGCGGCTGGCGTCCGCGATGTCGATCTCGCCCGCGCAGATCTTGGAGAGCCCGCCGCCGGTGCCGGAGAAGCCGACCGAGACGGGGATGGAGGGGTTGTCGATGGTGAACTCTTCTGCCATGGCGAGGGAGATCGG
>JBDZVI010000039.1:0-18067 GCA_040255585.1 Deinococcaceae bacterium | reverse complement strand
CAAGAGGCGGCCATGCGGATGCTCATGAACAACCTCGACCCCGAAGTGGCCGAGGCGCCGGAGAACCTGGTCGTCTATGGCGGTCGCGGCCGGGCAGCGCGCGACTGGGACGCCTTCCGACGCATCCTCGCTACGTTGGAGCGCCTCGAGGACGATCAGACGCTGCTCGTCCAGTCGGGCAAGCCCGTGGGCGTGTTCCGCACGTTCGAGCAGGCGCCACGAGTGATAATCGCGAACTCCAACCTCGTGCCGAAGTGGGCGAATTGGGAGGAGTTCGACCGCCTCGACGCCGCCGGCCTGATGATGTACGGCCAGATGACGGCGGGGTCGTGGATCTACATCGGCACACAAGGCATCCTGCAAGGCACGTTCGAGACCTTCGCCGCGGCAGCCAGGCGCCACTTCGGCGGCACGCTCGCCGGGACCTTGACGGTTACGGCCGGGCTGGGCGGGATGGGCGGAGCGCAGCCGCTCGCCGTCACCCTCAATCATGGTGCCGTGCTGGTGGTCGAGGTCGACCAGCACCGCATCCAGCGGCGCCTGGAGACCGGCTACCTGGACCAGGCGAGCACCGACCTCGACGAGGCTCTGCGGTCCCTCGAAGCCGCCAAGAGCGAGCGGCGCGGACTGTCGGTCGGTCTCCTAGGTAACGCCGCGGAGGTCCTGCCCGAGTTGGTGCGCCGCGGTGTCGCGGTAGACCTGGTCACGGACCAGACGAGCGCCCACGACCCTCTATACGGCTACGCCCCACCTGCCCTGCCGGACGAGGACGTGGCGACAAGTCGCTCAACCGACCCGAAGGCCTACCGCGAGCGTGTGCTGCAGGCCATGGCGAAGCACTGCGGCGCCATCGTCGACCTGCAGAGGGCCGGCGCCATCGCGTTCGACTACGGCAACAACTTACGAGCGTTCGCACGCGAGGGTGGTTTCGACGGCGCCTTCGCCTACCCGGGCTTCGTACCGGCCTTCATACGCGACCAGTTCTGTGAGGGCCGAGGCCCGTTCAGGTGGGTCGCGCTCTCGGGCGATCATGAGGACATCCGTCGCACCGACCGAGCCATCCTCGAACTATTCCCCAACGACATCGGCCTGCGGCGCTGGCTGACGGAAGGCGTGAGCAAGTTCGCGTTCCAAGGCCTGCCGGCGCGCATCTGCTGGCTGGGTTACGGTGAGCGCGACAAGGCGGGCCTGCGCTTCAACGAGATGGTCGCGAGCGGCGAGCTCAAGGCGCCCATAGTGATCGGCCGCGACCACCTCGACTCCGGCTCGGTGGCCAGTCCGTACCGCGAGACCGAGGCCATGCGAGACGGCTCGGACGCCGTGGCGGACTGGGCGCTCCTGAACTTCGCTTTGAACGCCGTGAGCGGCGCCGGCTGGGTGAGTTTCCACCATGGAGGGGGTGTCGGGATGGGCTACAGCCTGCATGCCGGCCAGGTGTGCGTCGCCGACGGCTCCGCGGCCGCAGCCGAGCGACTGGCGCGGGTGCTGCTCAACGACCCCGGCACGGGCGTCATGCGGCACGCGGACGCCGGTTACGACATCGCGGTCGGCACGGCACGGGCTCGGGGGATGGACCTTCCAGGTGTTACGGAAGAGCGGCCCACATGAGACGCCCGGCCGGCCCCGACGCTGACGGCGTCGGGCGCGCCCTCGTCAAGGGTATCAGCGAGCTATTGACGCCCCACACGGCCATCGTCGACGCAGCGATGGCGACCGAGGGCGAGCGCGTGGCATGGGTCGGCCCGGAGAGCGAGGTGCCTGCGGAGTACTCTCGTTGGCCGACGCTCGACCTGGGCGGGCGTGCCGTGATCCCAGGGCTAGTAGATAGCCACACGCATCTGGTATGGGCTGGCGACCGCCTGGACGAGTACGTCTTACGGTCTGAAGGCGTGTCGTATGCCGAGTTGCTCGCAGCGGGAGGCGGCATCCAGAAGTCAGTCGCGTCGACCCGCGCTGCTACGGAGAACGGGCTGCTGATGCTGGCTAGGCGCCGCGCCGGCTCCTTCCTGAGGGGTGGTGTGACGGCCCTCGAGATCAAGTCAGGCTACGGCCTGGACACCGAGTCTGAGCTGAGGATGCTGCGCGTGGCGAGGCAGTTAGGCGAGGACGGCCCGCAAAGGGTGACCACGACGCTGCTCGCGCATGTACCTGACCCCGACGTCGACCGCCACGTCGCGGTAGATCGTTTCGTCGCCGAGACCATCCCCGAGGCGGCGCGCACCGGCTTGGCCGATGCGGTAGACGTCTTCTGCGACGAGGGTGCCTTCACGTTGGCCGAGGCAGAGCGCATCCTGGAAGCGGGTCTCAGGCATGGCCTCAAGGTGAAGGCGCACGCCGAGCAGTTGACGCATACGGGCGCGGCCAGACTCGTGGCCGCGCTGGGAGGAGTCTCCGCCGATCACTTGGAGTGCGCAACATCCGACGATCTGACAGCCATGGCGGAAGCGGGTACCGTGGCGACGATTCTGCCGGTCGCCGCCATGCTCCTAAGAAAGCCCGTGCCAAGCGCAAGCATCCTGCGCAGCAGTCGCGTGACCTACGCCGTCGCCTCCGACCACAACCCGGGCTCATCGCCCGTATTCGGTCTGCTGCCGGCGCTGCAGTTGGCTATCGCCACGGCCGGTCTGACCGTGCGGGAGGCGCTGATCGCCGGCACAGCGAACGCCGGCAAGGCGCTTGGAGAGCCGAGCTGGGGCACCTTGCATGCAGGTTCTCATGCGGACTACCTGGTGGTCGACTCGCCTCGCGCGCTCATGCCCTTGTACACGTGGGGCTCGCCGTCCATCAAGGAGATGGTAATCGGCGGCAGGTCCGTTTGGCGCAAGGACGGCTAGTGGCCGTTGGGCCTCTTCGCCTTCGCCGAGCGATTCGATGGTTACCAACCAGCCTTGATACGCCTTATGCGCGCGGCTATAGCCGGTCCCCGATAGTCGCCAGGCGGAAGATGCGCCTTGGCCGCCAGCCAGATCTCGAGATCGTCATCCAGTACAGTGCCCAACTGTATGAGCGCGTCGCTGTCCTTGGCGGATAGCGCCGTCTGGCGGAAGCTCTCCTCGAGGAAGGCCCGGTGCTCCACGATGGTAGGAGATTCCGATAGTGGGAGCAGCGGGCCTGTATATAGGTTCAACGCTTTCTGCAACTGTCCTGCTTCCAGTAGCTTGGAAGCCTCGATGAAGTCCGCCTTGAACGGTACTGTGAGCCGGTAGGGCGCGGTCGAGATCGGGATCTCCTTGCGCAAACGCGACACCGCCACCTTGGTCCGATTCGAATCGCCGCCGCTCCCAAATTGCAGGTCATCGAGCCGTTCAGCGCTGAGGCCATCGGGGTACAGGGCAAGCAAAGCGATGATCTCGGCCTGCTTCACGGGTAGGTCAATACGTTCGTTGTCCAACCTGATGTAGGAGGTCTTGAGGAACTTGATCTGGGCTGAGCTTCGGCTTTGGCGGAAGAGGGTTTGAAGGCGAGCGTAGCCTTCATAGTTCGCGCTTAATAGTCGCCACCCGCTCAACCCAAGCGGCTCTAGATAAGCTGCACTCTCTGCCAGTACCGTGGCTGCTTTCTCAACCTCACCCTTGGAAATCCTGACCATCGCTAGCCAGATAGCAGATTGTGCAATTAGCCAAGCATATGCATTCGGTCGCAATGCGCTATAAGCCCGCTCCAAGTGTGACTCCGCTTTGCCAGGGTTAGCCTTCGCTAGCGCCATTCCTAGCGCCAACTCTCCAGCTCCCTGTTCATGATCCGATGCCCCTTTGCTAATGCTAAATGCATGCATGCCATACCGTTGGGCTGCGTCACTATCCCCTCTGCAAATTTCTAAAGCTATGAGTCCAAGGGTTGTCGATCCAACCACCTCGATTGGAGCGCTCTCAAGGACGTATTTGTACATTTCCTCGGCCTCACTGAAATTACCGTCCAGGAGAGCCACATCACCGATAGTTGAGGCCAGTGCCTCAATGCCAGGTACATGTATATGATCGCGTCCAGGCCTTAGGCCGCTTAGTAGGTCCCTTCCCCCATCTAAATCCCCAGCAAGCACCTTCCCAAATGCAATGGCAGCAACTATGGACAACCTGCGCATGTCATCCGACACGTTTCGTTGAGCCATTTCAGTTAAGGCCTTTTGACCCCACTCAATGCTCTCCTGGTAATTGCCCCTCAGCAGCTCTAGATAAGCAATATCCATGATACTAGCAATAAGCAAATGGTGCATGCCCTCAGCATCGGCCATTCGCATGCACTCTCTATACATCACTTGAGGCATATCTATTTCGCCAGCCATCGCTAGACAGAGGCCATGGGCCCTCAGAGTTACTGGCGCCGTAAGCTTGGACAATGCTCTGGAAGTTTCCTCCAGCATGTTGTTTCCCGGTCGGGCCATTGACACCACTGCACGGAGTTCAGGAGCCTCATTGCTCGCCAGGATTCGATTGACTCTCGGCATGAGCGTCCATTGGGCTCCTATAGCGGAGGCCGCCGCAAACTGCCAGTAAGCTATTTTCGGTTCCTCAAGAAGAGCAGGAGGCAATCCCGAAATTCTCCTGAAGAGGTAACCGTGCAACCCCCTATTGAACAAAGCATGACCAGCAGAGTCGATGATAGTCGGTAAGCGCTCTGCCTCGTGCTGACAGACCAAGTCGAAGGCTTGTGCCCACATTCCTCGTTTTACAAGGCCGTCGATGGCATTCTTAGGTGTGAGCCTCGACCGCCAACCGCCCGCCGGCCCAGCAATTGATGAGTCAGTCTCCATTATGCCGGCCTGTAGGACCAGCATCTGGATTTTAGTAAATTCCCCGTTACTCCCTTCGTGAATTGCTGCTATTTCAGATGGATCTACTACCCCTTGAAACTCGAGCAGCGCTTCCTCGAGAGTCATCGTCATAAATGTTCCATCAACGACTTCTAATTGTAACGAAAGATCGACTAGAGCATCCATTGACTCTGCCACCATGAGTACATGGCTCTCATTCCTAAGTGAGGCAAGCAATTGTGAAATCTGTCTTCCACATGCTTCGACCCAACCGCATACCAGATAGAAGGGCCCGACCCTAGCCTGGTACTCAGAAAGCGCGTCGAGGGTCGCCAGAAGATCCATTTCACTGTCGAGCGCAGTGACACCTAGAGCGCGCTCAAATGAGCGCAAGAGAAGGCGGTTGAATTCGTCATCAGATACCGCACTCTCAATCCAAAGTGATAGGACCGGCAATTCTGGAAGGTATACTACCTCGCTTAACGCGTCAATGCCGCTGAACCGGGAGCATATAAGCGCAGAGCGTTTAGGCAATCGTTTGAGTTCTTCGGAGATGCGAACTCGCCAACCGCTAATCATTGAATGCTCCTCTCCATCAAAACTAGGTTTGGCCTTCCCCATTTACTGGAATGAGGGTGATACCTCCTAACTGCACGAGGTTGCCTATAGGCCAACGTCTCCTACTATCGTTTTTCAGTGTTTATGATGGCATGTCTGTGACTAGCCGTTTGGGCCTTCTAGGCAATTGCCTAGAAGGCCCAAACTTTGCAGCTTCCCGAAGACTAGACTCATCAATCATGACGTCACGGGGATGGTCCATTGAGATTCACTGCTCCCCGATAGGAGCACCAAATCAAATAAACCGGCACCGACCGATGTGGTCGGTGCCGGGATCACGCCTAACTTACTTCAGTGATTCAGCGCTGCGAGTAGGTCATGCCTGCAGAGACAATGACCGGCAGGCTAACAAGAACAGCAAAAACAACAGCAGCGAAAATGCGCTTACCCGTATTCTTCATTTAGACTCCCATCCTTCCGAATGCTAAACAGGACTCCCGACAGGCTGGCATCAATGCCAGCCATAGGTTGTCGGGGCTCCCAACCCCGTCCCCCCGGTGCAACCGGAGGAACCTAGCTCTGGAAGTGATCTAGTTTCCTAGACCTCCTCCCACCCTCTACCAACACGCACCACTCCCATGGCACGAACCAGAGGGGTCTCCCAACCCCAACGATTGCGGGAACGCTACCAAACGAGCATGGCGAAATCAAGACCTTTAGAGCGTGATGAGGAAGGTAGCATCCTCTGTCATTTGTCGCCCATGTCTCCACTCGCACGGAAAGGCAAGCTACATAAACGCCTTCCCCATCGTCGACCGATAACGAGTGTAAGAAGAAATCAGCCCCTTGCTCATGAACGTATATTAGAGTAGGCTCCTGAATAGAGATGACGTCCCAAGCGATATTTACATCTCAGAGGCTGACCTTTAGCAGGATCACAGGCTAATGGATATTTGGGACGCCATTGCCGAGAGGTTGCCCGGCATACGGCTAGAAAGCGAAGTCCAGGGATGGGCCTTTCTCGAACAATTTGACGAGGGAGTGGCAGCTTACTCTCGCATCTCTAACCCCTCACCAAAGGATGATCGCTGGGT
The DNA here is from genome assembly GCA_040255585.1 of Deinococcaceae bacterium. Classification (GTDB taxonomy): domain Bacteria; phylum Deinococcota; class Deinococci; order Deinococcales; family Trueperaceae; genus JAAYYF01. The sequence continues at coordinate 11,665 of JBDZVI010000039.1, read as the reverse complement.
CGGAGTGTGCCACTTCCAGCTGCTTAGTGACTCAGAGGCTATTCAGGCACTAGAGCGCGCAGCTAAACGTGGGGAGGACGGCGCTCATGTGTATCTCGCACACGTTCTTCCGTTTGTTGATCGAGGAGACGAGGCCTCGGCCGAACTTGAGCGAGTTCGGTTTGACCAACTCTCAGACTATGACAAGGCCCTCTACTATCGGATATTAAGTATCCGCGAGGAAAGTGGTGGAAACCTCAGAGAGGCCCTGCGAGCTGCGGAAGAAGGCTGGAAGCGAATCCAGGGTATCCCTGAATATAAACTCCTTGCTCCTTCGATTCTGTCGCAACTCGCTATTTTGCACGGCCGAATCGGTCGTTTACAGCGTGCCTTGTGGTTCGTCGAACGTGGGCTCGTTGCCGCTACTGGAGCAGAGCATCTGAGGACTAGAGTCAGAAGGGCGGCCCTGTTGGTTAGCCTGGGGAGGTATCGAGAAGCCCAGCTGGAACTCGACTCAGTAGACCTCGCTGAAGCTCCAGAGCGGTTTCAGGCTGAACGACATTGGCTGCTTGGTGAAATTGCTCTCGCCAATGGCAGCCTTGCCCTTGCAACACAAAGGTATTTGGTCGCAATGGAGTTGGCCATAAAGTTTCAGTTCACATATGAGGAATTCTTATGCCGCCTCCCTCTCGTATGCATCCTGGGATTAAAGGGCGAGTATCCGGATGCATTTGATCATCTCATGCGCGCCCAGACCCTAATCTCCGACAAATCCGACCGTCTGATCTTCCGCTTCCGCGAAGTCCTCCTGAATTACTGGACCAAGCGCTACACGATCAGCCACGCGCTCCAGGAGTTCGAAGGCCTCATGCAGGCTTTCGGGGAGATGGGCCTTCTGCAGGAACAGGCGGCGGTACGGCTTCATCACGCTGAGTTGCTGCGACTTAGCGGCCTCGACGGCTGGCAGCGAACGCTGGACGAGCTCGAGGCCTTGAGCGTGTCTCTTCAGAACCAGGCCCTCTTAGCGCGGGAATGGACGCTGCTACCGGAGTTGAGGCAGATCGCGGCCAGGACGCACTCGCGCATCGCCGGACCGTCCGTCCCGGTGCTGGAGATCTTCACGCTAGGCGACGAGCGCATGTTGCTGGACGATGCGCCCGTTCACATCCCATTGCGACGCGGTATCGAGCTGATGGCCTACTTCCTGGAGCACAAGGCCGTGTCGTTGCAGCAGATCCTGAGCGACGTGTTCCATAACGAGAAGCCCTCCGCCGCCAAGTCGTACTTCCACCAGTTCCGCCACCAGCTGCGTGAGGCGCTGGACGGCGTGGAGATCGAGTACGACGCGGAGTCTAGGCTCTATCGCCTCAAGAGCGAGATCGACGTCCTCTGGGACGTCAGCGAGCTTCGGGCTGGGCGAGTCATGGGCGAGACTGGCATCTTCCTGCCGTCGTCCGACAACCAGTGGGCGTACCGCGTCGACCAGGAGCTCGACAAGGTGCGTATCACAGCTAGGAAGCTCTAACCCCTACAAGCCTCGATGCCGCGCCACGGCCGGAACAGCTTTCGTGAGAGCATTGTGATGAATGCACATGGGCGACCTCGCTCACGTGTTAGGTTCCCCTGGATACGGAAGTAAGGATGTGGATTGAAGCGCCCGGAGCGCCGTTGGGAGCGGCACATGTTCCGGGCGCTTCGCTAGTTCTCCCACCCCTTGACATACTGCGTTACTCAGCCTATCGTATCTTACCCTCAGTTACCGAGGGTAATGAGAGGGGGCGCGCATGCCGCCACGCCCAGTTCGCCAAATGCAAGTCCTGGACGCACTCCGCGACGTCTACGAGCGCACCGGGTCTCCACCGGAACTAACTGCCCTGTCACGCAGCCTCGGCATCAGCTACTCCACTCTGCGCGAACACTTGAGGGCGCTCGAGGCGAAGGGCAAGCTGCTTGTCGAGAGCCGCGGTCCCGGTCGCAGCCCACGCCTGACCCTCCTTGGCGCTCACTTCGGCGTACCTCTCTACGGTGAGATCGCGGCAGGCCTCCCCGTCGGCACTTACCCCGCCCCCGAGGGGCATCTGGCCCTCCGAGGCCGCCCCGACCAGTTCGCATTGCGTGTCAGAGGCGATTCGATGGCAGACCGCATCGAGGACGGCGATGTCGTCCTCCTTCACCGCACCGAACCGCACCGTCCGGGGGAGATATGCGCCGTTCGGGTCGGCGAGGACGAGACAACCCTCAAATACCTCGACTGGCCATCGGAAGACCCCCACCCGCGTCAGTACTCTCTACGCCCGCATAACCCGGACTTCCCCATCGTCGCCGTGCACGCCCAAGACCTGCATGTGGAAGGCGTGTTCCGCGGGTTGCTGCGAGGAGACATCGTGCAAGACCTGATCATCGAAGGAGGCGAGTAGCCTCTCCACCAGCCGAATGCCCGTTCCAGCCAACCACGAAGAAGGGCACATCCACCGCCGCCAAGCAAGAGGATGCGCCCTTCCGGTAGCCCAGAAGCGGTCCGCTAGCACGGGCCAATCCAGGTGAGGTGCATGCTAACACCCCGTACCACAGCGCCCGAGCCAGCAATCGGCCGGTCCGCCGACACCCGAATCCCGGCGCCTATGCTCCCGCTCGCGTCCTTGCAAGGCGCGTCGGGCCGCAAGAGGCGCGGGCTTCCGCCCCGGCCGTCCCGCCCCGGCCAGGCACCCGCCATGCGGCCACCGGCACGCGGTAGGCATCTCTTCCCGGGGGCTGCCGTATTCCTGCTTCGCCACCGCTCGGCCGGGGAGGAGCGGCCGCCATGTTAGCTGCGCTGGAGTTCGGCCCCGTGCCCCTCTACCTCGCGCAGACGGCAGAGCCGGAACTCAAGAACGTGCCGCTCGTCATAGCCGAAGAGCAGCATGTGGTACATGCCAACTCCGCCGCCAAGCGCCACGGTGTCATTCCCGGCATGCGCCTGGTAGGGGCGCACATGCGAGTTGCCAACCTGGAAGTGCGCTCGTTCCCCCAACCCGATGTCGAGTACGCCTGGCACACCCTCTTGCGCGAACTGCACGACTACACACCCTGGTTGGAGAGCGGCGTGCGCGGACGCGCCTTCTTGCGTGCAAGCCGGGAGGAGATCTCGGAACTGGTCCGCCGCTACGGCGTCCGCGCCGGCATCGCCCCGGACATCGAGACGGCGGAGCTGAGCGCCCTGGCGGCCAACCCCGGCTCCGTCCGGGAGGTGACCAACTCCAAGGTAGAGGGGTTCCTGGCGAGCCTGCCCCTGCGTTTCCTACGCGGTGTCGGAGTTTCCGAGGCCAATCTCACGCGCCTCCACTGGCTCGGTCTGACGACCGCCGCGGATCTGGCCCGCTGGAGCGCCCAGCAGATCCGCGCTTACCTCGGTGATGAGGGCCGCGTCCTGGTCCCTTACCTCCACGGTCCCCGCCGCACCGCGTTGCGCACGTTCTCCCTCCCTGCCAGCGTACGGCGTTCCTTCTCGTTTCACGAACCGGTGCGCGAGCCGCACCAGATCGTCCCCGCCATCGATCGCCTGGCGACCGAGCTGGAGCGTGCCCTCGCAGGTCGCGCTGCACGCCGTCTCACCCTCACCGCCACGCTCGGGAACACGCAGAGGCGTGCCAGCCGGCTTGCCAAGCGCCCCTTGCAGCAGGCGCGCCACATCAGGCAGCAGGCGCTCTTCGCGCTGCAAGACAGCCACGCAGAAGGCAAGCCCGTCGAGCGCATCACGGTCGAACTCAGCGCGCCGGAGCGCGTAGGTTTCCAGGAGGGACTGTGGCCGCAGCGCGAGCGACGCGAACAGGCGCTAGAGGACACGTTGGAACGCTTCCCGACCGCACCCCGCCGGCTCGTCTGGCGCGACCCGTACGCTCAAGCCGTCGACCTGGCGTGGAGCTGGGAGAGGTACACGCAGGAGCGCGAGCCGCACGCCGCGGCTCAAGCAGCCGGACACCGCAACGTCCTGAAGGTGCCGGCACCGGGCGCGCTCCCGCCGGCTGTTAAGGCTGCCGAGGTCCCGCTGTTCGCCTGGCTGGCGGAGCAGCCCTTGCTGCAGCCTGCCCCGGACGAAGCCGCACCTCAGGCAGCCGCCAGCCGAGAGCCCTTGTCCGGACCGGCAGTCGGCACCCCCGAGCCGGTCGTCATCGGCGGCGAGAAGCGCCTCAACCGCAACGCGTTCGTGAGCACGAAGATGCTCGAGAACCCCATGGCGGCCGCCGCTAGGACTGGGGAAAGGAGCACTCCAAGGCTTGGGTAGAGCACGCCGGCGGCCACGGGGATGAGCACGGCGTTGTAGGCAAACGCCCAGAAGAGGTTCTGCCTGATGTTGTTCAAGGTCGCGCGCGACAGCGCGAGCGCGTTCGGAAGACCGCGCAGATCGCCAGACATGAGGATCACGTCGGCAGACTCGATGGCGATGTCAGTGCCGGTGCCGACTGCGAGACCCACGTCCGCCACGGCCAGCGCGGGGGCGTCGTTGATACCGTCGCCTACGAACGCTACCTTGCGGCCAGCGGCCCGCAACTCCTTGACGGCCGCAACCTTGCCATCCGGTAGGACCTCGGCGAGGACCTCATCGATGCCAAGCTGCTTGGCGATCGCCTCGGCGGTCCGACGGTCGTCGCCAGTGACCATGGCCACGCGCAACCCCAGCGCATGGAGCGCCCGGATAGCCTCCGGAGTCGAAGGCTTGATGGGGTCCGAGACCGCCACGACCGCAGCCAACTCACCGTCGACCCCTGCGTACAGCGGGGTCTTGCCTGCCTCGGCCATGCCCCTCCCCACCTCGGCGAGCCGACCGACATCGACCCCTAGGCGCCGCATGTAACGCTCGGCTCCAACTGCCACCGCCTTGCCATCCACGTTCGCGGCGACACCGAAACCCGGCACTGCCTCGAAGTCGTCGGCGGTCGGGATGAGCAGACCTTCGGCCTTCGCCGCCCTGACGATGGCCTCCGCCACCGGGTGCTCACTGAGGTTCTCGACGGCCGCCAGCAACGCGAGTAGCTCTCGGCGCTCGAACCCGCTCACGACCTGAAGGTCCGTGAGCTCAGGGCGCCCCTCGGTTAGGGTGCCCGTCTTGTCGAAAGCGACCACGCGCGTCTCCTGCAGAACCTGCAACGCCTCGCCCCTACGAAACAGCACGCCGATCTCGGCCGCCTTGCCGGTGCCGACCATGACGCTCGTCGGCGTAGCCAACCCCATGGCGCACGGGCAAGCGATGACGAGGACCGCCACGGCGTTGACGAGCGCCAGCGGCAACGCTGGCACCGGCCCGAGGAAGTACCAGGCCAGAAAAGTGACGACTGCGACAGCGATGACGATGGGGACGAAGACGGCCACGACCCGGTCAGCCAAGGCCTGGATGGGCGGTTTGCTGCCCTGCGCGGCCTCTACCATCTCGATGATGCGTGCCAAGACGGTGTCGGCCCCGACGGCCCGCGCCTCGAACCGGAACGAGCCTGTCCTGTTGATGGTCCCACCGACCACCCCGGCGCCCACACCCTTGTGCACCGGCACGCTCTCGCCCGTGATCATCGACTCGTCGACGTAGGAGGAACCAGTCACAACGACACCGTCGACAGGCAGACGCTCGCCAGGCCTCACCACGACGATGTCGCCGGGAACCACGCGGTCGGTGGCGATCTCCATCTCGATACCATCGCGCTCGACACGCGCGGTCTTGGACTGTAGGCCGACGAGCTTCTTGATGGCCTCGCTCGTCCTGCCCTTGGCGATGGCCTCCAGGTACTTGCCGACGAGGATGAGGGTGATGATGGCGGCGGACGCCTCGAAGTAGACGTGAACCGTCCCCTCCGGCAGCAGCCCGGGGAGGAAGGTGGCCACCACGGAGTAACCGAACGCAGCGCTCGACCCTAGCATCACGAGGCTGTTCATGTCGGGACTCAAGGCGCGCAGGCTCCTCCAGCCAGGCCGGTAGAAGCGCCTGCCCGGACCGAACTGCACGACCGCGGCCAGGACGAACGAGACGTAGTAGACGGCCTGCATCGGCACGACCGCCATGAGCGCATGCTCGAGCGGCGGGATGAGCATGGGGAGCATCACGAAGAGCAGGAGCGGCGCGGTGAACGCGGCAGCGACGAGAAGGTCGCGCCGCAGCGCGCTCACTTCGCGCTCGCGCGCCTCGCGCTCGACATCCGAGCGCTCGGCGGCGCCATCCGCTTCGAGGACCCCATAGCCGGTGTCCTCCACCACGTGCTTGAGCCGAGCGGGGTCCGTCTGACCTGGGAGGTAGCGCACCGTGGCGCGCTCGGTAGCGAGGTTGACGCTGGCCGACAGGACGCCGTCGGCCTTCTGCAACTGCCGCTCCACGCGACTACTGCAGTTGGCGCAGGTCATGCCGGTCACGCCGAACGTGATCTCGCCGACGATGGGCTCGTAACCAGCCTTCTCCACGGACTCGAGGAGGCGAGTAGGCGCGGTGATAGCCGGGTCGAAGCTCACCGTCGCGCGTTCCGTGGCGAGGTTGACGGTAGCGTCTTGCACGCCGTCCACCCGGTCGAGCGCGCGCTCGACCCGCGCCACGCAGCTGGCGCAAGTCATGCCTTTCACGCCTATCTGGACCGTCTTCATCTGCACTCCCATTGCTTTTGCCCGTACTCCTGCTCGTATCTCGGCGCCGACCTTCTCAGCGCTCGGGCGGGACGCGGAGTGGTGGGTCGGTCGCGAAGTGGCCGCGTCACACGCGGTACTTGAGCGCCTCCATGAGTTCGCCGACTATCTGCTCCGTGTCGCCCCGCTGCGAGGCGGTAGCCACGTGGTCGCGGATGTGCGACTTGAGTACCTCCTCGTTGACCTTGGCGAGGGCGCCCTGTACGGCCTTCACCTGTTTGAGGACGTCGACACAGTAGACGGATGGGTCCTCCAACATGCGCAAGACGCCCTCCAGGTGCCCTTTGGCGCTCTTGAGACGCCTGGCGGCGTCGAGTCGCACGGCCTGGTCGAGGTGCTTGCAGTCGTGCGCCGACGCGCCGAGCTCACCAGCGACCGGCGTGGTCGCCGCGTGCTCCATCAGGCGGCCGCCACCGACGCCTCGTACCCGGCCTCGCGCACGGCGGCCACGAGGTCATCGACGTCGGCCACGCCTTCCACCTGAGCGGTGCCGCCCACCAGGTCGACCTGCACCGCCTTCACGCCGTCGACCTCCTCGAGTGCGCTCTTCACGGCGCTGCTGCAGTGGTTGCACGACATCCCGGTGACGTTCAGCTTGGTCATACTCATCACTCCCTCGATCCCTTATGGCACCCCACCTGGGGTGGGGTAAGCTCAAGACAGTCTAGGCCTTCGCCGCCCGGTCAAGTCAAGTGGTTACGCTACGACGCCGTGCCCGGACCCCAAGGTGCGATAGCGTGACCGAGTGACGACGAACACACGCAATGGAACGGGCCGACGGTCGGCCACGCCCGGGCGCAAGATCCTGACGTCGCGCACGGCCACCAGGACCGCCTTCGCCGTCATCATCGCGTTCGTCACCGTGCAGATGGCGTGGTGGATCTACTTCTTCAGCGGCTACGTCGGCGAGGTCAGCCACGGCACCCTAGACTCGCTCCAACGCGAGGTCGAGGCCCTCAACCGCATGCTCGACGCTGGCGACCCGGGAGTCGCGCAACTGCTCAACACGCGCCCGCATTTTCGTTTCGACAGCTCCGGCCGCGTGGTGCTCGACGACGCCACGGTGACCCAGTTCGAGCGCGATCAGAACAAGGTAGTCCGCATGTTGGCCTTCGAGGGACCGTTCTTCGTGCTCGTGGTGATGACGGGTCTATTCATCATCGCCCGCAGCCTGCGCGTCGAGCGTGAACTGAAACAGCGCCAACAGAACTTCCTCGACGCCGTCGGCCACGAGTACAAGACGCCGCTGGGGAGCTTGAGGCTCATGGTCGAAACGCTGCAACTCCGCCAGGTGACGCCCGAGAAGCTTCAGGAGTACCTAAGTACCATGGGCTCCGAGATCGACCGGCTCGAGCAGACGGCCCAGCAGGTGCTCGCCACGGCCCGTTTGGAGACCGATGCGCCGCACCTGGCGATGGAGCCGCACGAACTGGGCGCGCTGGTCACCGAACTGGTGGAGGGAGCGCTGCCGAGCCTGGCAAGCCGCGGGGGCGACGTGCGGCTTCACAAGTCGGAAGAGCCTCTGTTCGTGACCGCCGACCGGGGCCTGATGGCCGTGCTGCTTGAGAACCTGCTGGACAACGCCGTGAAATACACGCCGGGGCCTCACAAGCTCGTGGAGGTGCATGTGCGGCGGGACGGCAGCGCGGCTCTGGTCGAGGTCGACGACAGGGGCGTCGGCATCCCGGAGAAGGAGCGCCGCCTGGTCTTCGACCGGTTCTACCGGGTCGGCAACGAGCTGACGCGCACTTCCCCGGGAGTCGGCCTGGGCCTTTACCTAGTGAAGCGCGCCGCGGAGTCGTTGGGCGGCACCGTCGACATCGAGGCCCGGCCAGGGGGCGGAACGCGTGCGAGCGTATGGTTGCCGTTACTGGTACCGGTCACGGAAGAGGCCGAGCGGCCGGTGACAGATGCGTGACGCTTGCGCCGACCGAGCGAAGTTAGGGTGGCCGGCATGAACCGTCCCCCAACCGGCATCGTCATGCTCAACTTGGGCGGCCCACGGAACCTGGACGAGGTGAAGCCGTTCTTGATGGAGCTCTTCGCGGACCGCGAGATCATCCAGCTTCCCGCGCAGTCCACTCTCGGGCCCTTCATCGCTGGCCGCCGCACGAAGTCCGTGCAGAAGAACTACTCCGACATCGGAGGCGGTAGCCCATTGGAGCATTGGACGAGGCTGCAGGGTGATGGCATGTGCGCGCGCCTCGATGAACTCTCCCCCGAGACCGCGCCCCACAAGGCCTATATCGCCTTCCGCTACAGCGAGCCATCCAGCGAGGCGGCGCTACGGCAGATGGCCGAGGACGGGGTCACGCGCGCGGTCGCCTTCACCCAGTACCCGCAGTTCAGCTGCGCCACGACCGGCAGCTCTCTCAACGAGCTGTGGCGCGCCGCGCGCCGCCTCGGACTGCAGAAGCAGTTCGAGTGGAGCGTCATCGATCGTTGGCCCGCCGATCCGCGGTTCATCGAGGCCATGGCGCAGACCGTCCGCGACGGACTGGAGCGGTTCAGCGCAGAGGAGCGCGACGATCTGCTCATCCTTTTCAGCGCCCACTCGCTGCCGATGAGCATCATCAACCGCGGCGATGCCTACCCGCTGGAGGTCGGTACCACCGTTCACTTGGTCATGGAGCGTGTCGGCATGCAGTACGAGCACCTCCTGAGCTACCAGTCCTCCGTCGGACCGGTGCCTTGGATCGGGCCCTCGACCGAATCGGTCATAGAGCAGCTCGGCGCCAAGAAGCGTAGGCGCGTGCTCGTGGTGCCCATCGCGTTCACCTCCGACCACATAGAGACGCTGCACGAGCTCGACATCGAGTACGGCGAGCTTGCTCACGAGGTCGGGATCACCAAGTACGTGCGTGCGCCGGCACTGAACGACAGCCCCCTGTTCCTCGACGCGTTGGCCGGCATCGTCCATCAGCACCTCGGCAGCGGCCAGGCCTGCTCGGCGCAGTACGGGCTGCGCTGCCCCGGCTGCGTCAACCCGCAGTGCCGCGACATCCTGAGGCCCGTGGCGCCTTATCGCCGCACCAACGTGTCCGCGCACCCGGATAACCGGCGGTACGGGCGGTCCTGATACCCTAGCGAGGGTGAAGCGCAAGGACAGCGGCATCAGGAAGCTACTGCTGGTCGCGGCGGTATCGGCGGTCGCAGTTCTCCTCTGGCCAAGGCTGGGCTCGGCGCCGGCTCCGGGCCGTGACGATACGGTCGCCGGAGGTTCTGGTACCGCGACTTCGACGGTTCCGGATCCGGCGTTTCAGGGCTCCGAGGCCCGAAGTTCGTCCACCCGCGTCCCGACCGACCCCAACGCCGCCTCCGGACCCGCTCCCGTAAGCGCCGTGGCGCTCCCCGCCGCCTGCCGTGAGAGAGCGACCGGCATCCATGCGGTGCAAGGCACCGGTCCGCGCAGCCCACTCGTCGGCCAGGACGTGACGATCCAGGGGGTCGTGGTCGCCACCTTCCAGGGCGGTGACGGAGACGCGTTCGGCTACGACCTCGGCGGCTTCCACGTTCAGGAGGAGGATGTCGATGCCGACGACGACCCCCGCACGTCGGAGGGCGTCTTCGTGCATGGTGCGACGGGGCGTGCGAGCGTCGGCGACCTCGTGCGCGTGACCGGCAGGGTCACAGAGTTCAACGATCTGACCGAGCTCGCGCGGGCGAAGGACCTGGTCGTTTGCGCCCGCGACCTCGTACTCCCTACCCCGGCCGAGATCAGGCTGCCCATCGCCTCGCTCAGCGACCTGGAGGCGTTCGAAGGCATGCTGGTGACGTTCCCCCAGGACCTCGTGATCGGCGACTACCAGGACTTCGACCGTTACGGCGAGATCGTGCTCACCCTCCCCGACGACGACGGCAGGCGTCCGCTGCAACCGACGGCCTACCTCGCCCCCGGTTCGCAGGCGGCGAGCGCCGCGGCAGAACTGGCGCTACGCTCGCGCATCGTCCTGGACGATGGACGCACTACCCAGAACCCGCACCCGCCCCGTCATCCGAACGGTCGCGAGTTCACCGCCACCAACTCGTTCCGCGGCGGCGACCTCGTGCGCGGCCTCACCGGCGTGCTAGACCACTCGTTCGGCAGCTACCGCGTGCAACCCACGCGGGGAGCGACGGTCGTGACCGCCAACCCGCGGCCGACCGCGCCGGACGGTGTGGGTGGACGCCTCAGGATCGTGGGCTTCAACGTCCTCAACTACTTCACGACCCTCGCGGGAGGTCCCGATCGGTGCGGTCCGAGGCGCGACCAGGACTGCCGCGGCGCCGACACGGGAGAGGAGCTGCGGCGGCAAAGGGCCAAGATCGTGGCCGCGCTCGTCAGGCTGGACGCGCACGTGCTTGGTCTCACCGAGCTGGAGAACGACCCGGCGGGCGACGCGCTCGCCGACCTCGTGAGCGCCCTCAACTCCGCGACGTCTGCCGGCCGCTACGCCGCGGCGCGGACCAGCGGACCCGTGGGCGGCGATGTCATTCGCGTCGCGATCCTCTACCAGCCGGCGCTCGTGCGCCCGGTCGCCGTTACCGCCGTGCTGGACGATAGGAGCTTCATCGACCCGACGCGCTCCGGAGAGGCGCGCAACCGCGCCGCCGTCGCACAGACGTTCGAGGAGGTCGCAAGCGGCGAGCGCTTCACGGTGATGGTCAACCACCTGAAGAGCAAGAGCTCGACCTGCGGCCGCGGCGATGACGATGCCGTCCAGGGCAGCTGCAACGGCACGCGCACAGCGGCGGTCAAGGCCCTGCTGGCATGGTTGGCCACGGACCCCACCGGCGCCGGCGACCCCGACGTCCTGCTCCTCGGCGACTACAACGCGTACGCGCGGGAGGACCCTGCGCGCGCGCTCGGTGCCGGTCAAGACGGCCGTACCGGCAACGCGGACGATTTCACGGACCTGCTCGGCAAGTTCGTCGGTGAGGGCGCGTACACCTACGTCTACGACGCGCAACTCGGGTACCTCGACTACGCCTTCGCCAGTCGCACGTTGCTCCCGCAAGTCACAGGCGCGACCGCCTGGCACATCAACGCCGACGAGCCCGACATCCTCGA
>JBDZVI010000038.1:0-26501 GCA_040255585.1 Deinococcaceae bacterium | reverse complement strand
GGTTTTGCCGGTGTGGCTGTCCCCACACGCGTGGGGGTGAACCGATCGGTTACCCCATCGCACGAGACCTCTTCGAGCTGTCCCCACACGCGTGGGGGTGAACCGTTCATTCTCGCGCCGGTCACGCGTGATTGGACGCTGTCCCCACACGCGTGGGGGTGAACCGAGAGTTATGCCCCCGGTACGTACTACCGCGATGCTGTCCCCACACGCGTGGGGGTGAACCGAGCGACAACCGTCAGGCGTGGGGGAGTAGGCAGCTGTCCCCACACGCGTGGGGGTGAACCGGGAACCGACGATGTTCCCGACAGGGTGCTCATGCTGTCCCCACACGCGTGGGGGTGAACCGCTGTCTTTATCCTCGCCGGCCAGCGCCTGCTTGCTGTCCCCACACGCGTGGGGGTGAACCGGCAGAGTTCACGAGCTGCGCACGCGTCTGAGCGCTGTCCCCACACGCGTGGGGGTGAACCGCCTTGGTAGCGAAGGCCGTCACCGTCGTTGAAGCTGTCCCCACACGCGTGGGGGTGAACCGAGCTACCCGATGGGATCGAAGACCTGTCGCGGGCTGTCCCCACACGCGTGGGGGTGAACCGCTCGTAATCCAGTTGGACGAGGTGATGGAGGCGCTGTCCCCACACGCGTGGGGGTGAACCGGCAACGGCGACGTAATCGCCGCCTGTAATGCCGCTGTCCCCACACGCGTGGGGGTGAACCGCCGGTCATCTGACTAAGGCGGCGTTGGCCGGGGCTGTCCCCACACGCGTGGGGGTGAACCGCGCTCCAGGACGCTCTTCGCGATACGAATGCGGCTGTCCCCACACGCGTGGGGGTGAACCGGAAGAGCGCGCCTCACGCGAGGCCGCGGCCCAGCTGTCCCCACACGCGTGGGGGTGAACCGCCCCCGTCGAGGTCGTTGTAGACCTCGCTGTAGCTGTCCCCACACGCGTGGGGGTGAACCGCCCATTACCTCGGTGACAGGGAAGTAGCGGTCGCTGTCCCCACACGCGTGGGGGTGAACCGAGGCTCTTCGCATGACGGTCGAGCAGACCGTCGCTGTCCCCACACGCGTGGGGGTGAACCGAGTAATGAACTTGCCGCCACGACCCCGGCGAGGCTGTCCCCACACGCGTGGGGGTGAACCGAGGGCGCGGTTCAGGTTCATGCGGGGGCCTTGGCTGTCCCCACACGCGTGGGGGTGAACCGATGATCGGCATTAGGCGGTCCTGTCGATCGTGGCTGTCCCCACACGCGTGGGGGTGAACCGGCACGATGCGCCACGGCCGCATGATGGCCGACGCTGTCCCCACACGCGTGGGGGTGAACCGAGCGCCTCTGCGCCGTTAGCGAACACGAGCACGCTGTCCCCACACGCGTGGGGGTGAACCGCCGAGGCGCCGGACGATGTAGTCGCGGCCGTTGCTGTCCCCACACGCGTGGGGGTGAACCGTCCCGTCAGGACTCGGAAAAGGTTCTCTACTCGCTGTCCCCACACGCGTGGGGGTGAACCGGTCTTGTTGCCGACGCGACGCCAGTAGCGGTTGCTGTCCCCACACGCGTGGGGGTGAACCGTCGCGCAGGACGGGCCATGCGGCGTCGTCGTCGCTGTCCCCACACGCGTGGGGGTGAATCGTAGTGGGCTCCGATCCGACCGGCGCCCTGCCCGCTGTCCCCACACGCGTGGGGGTGAACCGGGCTGGTCGGGGAACGTGACGACGATCGTTATGCTGTCCCCACACGCGTGGGGGTGAACCGTGACGATCCGCGAACGCAAGACCGGCGAGGGCGCTGTCCCCACACGCGTGGGGGTGAACAATGGTTGACAACCGCCGACACGTAGAGTATCGCGCTGTCCCCACACGCGTGGGGGTGAACCGGAGTTCCGTCCCGTGGCCTTCCGTCCTGTGAAGCTGTCCCCACACGCGTGGGGGTGAACCGACCGGGCATCTGCGCCGCCTCGTGCGAGACATGCTGTCCCCACACGCGTGGGGGTGAACCGAGGTTGGCAACACCCGGTGCCAACTCGATGAAGCTGTCCCCACACGCGTGGGGGTGAACCGAGAGGGCGGCCCTTTGTGGTCGGATACTAGAGGCTGTCCCCACACGCGTGGGGGTGAACCGATGCCTGGCCTTGCCCAACGATCTGTTAGTTCCCGTTGTGCGTGGGATAGGTTCATGGTTCGTGGTCGTAGGTATTCGGGGGAGTTCGGGTGGGAGGAGGGGTTGCTCTATTGGGAGCCGGGGCACGGTTACCGGGAGATCGCTCTGAGGGGTTGACGATCAAAGAGGGCCATAAGTACCTCGAGGTCGTACCTTCTCGTAGCGCTATGGGGTTCGTTCTGGAATCTAGAATCTCGTGGATTGTGAATGCCCTAGAGCCGAAGGCTCGGTACGGATTAACTCTGACGGCCGCTACCCTGGCAGGCGCCACTGAGCGCCTCCAGGAGCCCACCCGCTGCGTCCGAGAGGACGTTGTTCGGCACGAACGCCCTCTCCGCGTTGACGAACTGGCTGACGAACGGAATATGGACGACCGCCGGGACGGCTTGCATCTGAAGTGAGTAGAGGACAGGCTGCAGGGCCGCGACCGCGCGGCTCCCGGCGGATACTCCGCCGTAGGAGACGAACCCGACGGGCTTGCTGGCCCACTCCTTGAAGAGGTAGTCGAGCGCGTTCTTGAGGGGCGCGCTGAAGGAATGGTTGTATTCGGGCATGACGAGGGCGAAGGCGTCGGCGGCTGCTACGCGCCTACTCCATGCCTTAGTGACCTCTTGGGTGTAACGCTGCAGACTGGGATGGAACGGTTCCGTCATGAGCGGGAGGTCGAGTTCCGCTAGGTCGACGAAGTCGATGTCGAAGGTTCCGAGGTCCCTGGCCACCCCCTCGAACCAACGGCCGACGGGCAGTCCGACTCTCCCCTCGCGGATGCTCGCGATGATGATCATCAGAGTCGGCCTGTAGTTGGATTGATCGCGTGACGCCATGGCACCTGTCCTATCTCGATGGTCGGGTCTCGTGTGGGTGGGGTGTCACACGCGTGCAGTTTACATGAGTAAAAACACCAGATATAATCAAATTAGTACAACATTCGTCGGCCACTCGGGTGACGAGACCCGAAGCCTGATGCGTGCGGGAGGCTGAGCAGGTTGGCCAGAACGCTCAAGAGTATAGAGGGGCTCCTGCCCGCCGTACGCCAGATGCGCGTCCTGCGCGAGGTCGAGGAGCGCGGCAGCGTCCAGGTGGGGGAGCTGATGGACCATTTCGCGGTCTCGGGCGCCACCATCAGGCGCGACCTTGACCGCCTGGCGGAGCGCGACCTCGTCCTCCGGACGCATGGCGGCGCCATCGCTCGCAGGACGAGCACATCTTTCGAGACGAACTACGAAGAGAAGCGCAAGGCGTTCACGGTCGAGAAGCGCCGCATCGCCAGCGCCGCCGTGGAGTTCGTGCTGGACGGCGAAACGGTGATCCTGGACTCCGGCTCCACGACTTTCGAGGTCGCGCGCCTGCTTGCCGAGCGCAAGAACCTGACCCTGATAACGAACGACCTGTTCATCGCTGGACAGATAGCCTTCGATCCGAGCATCACCGTGATCGTCACCGGAGGGACGCTCCGGGAGGGCTTCAACACCTTGGTGGGTCCCCTCACGGAGACGTTCTTGCGTAACGTCCGCGTGGACCGAACGGTGTTGTCGGCCGACGCGGTCGACCCCTCCTTCGGCGTCTCCAACGCCACCTTTGCCGAGTCCTCCATCAAGCAGCTGATGGTCGAGGCTGCCACTCACGTGACGCTCGTGGCCGACGCCTCGAAGTTCGGCAAGCGTGCGTTGGCCAGAGTCTGCGCGCTCGACGAGATCGATGTCGTGGTCACCGACGATGCCTTGAGCGACGCGAACCAGAAGGCGCTATCGCATGCGACGACGAAGTTGGTACTTACATGACGCGCTCTAGGCCGGCGAGCCCCACGGCCCGTGAAGGAGGAGTCGGATGAGTTGGCTGGAGTCCGTGTTCGGAGTCGGAAGACCGATCATCGGCATGTGTCACTTGCCTGCCTTGCCCGGGGATCCGGGCTTCGATGCCGAGAATGGCATGCGCGGCGTCATGACGAGGGTCGAGAGCGATCTCGCCGCCCTGCAGGAAGGTGGCGTTGACGCGGTCCTCTTCTCCAACGAGTTCAGCCTGCCTTACCTAACCAAGGTTCACCCCGTCACCACGGCGGCCATGGCGCGCGTGATAGGTGAACTCCTGCCCGGTATCCGCGTGCCGTTCGGCGTGAACGTCCTGTGGGACGCCAAGGCCTCGCTCGATCTCGCCGTGGCGACGGGGGCCTCGTTCGTGCGGGAGATCTTCAGCGGCGTCTACGCGAGCGACTTCGGGCTCTGGAACACGAACGTCGGGGAGTTCGTCAGGCATCAGCACGCCATCGGCGGCGCCCACGTGCGCTTGCTCTATAACATCGTCCCGGAGGCGGCCCAGTACCTGGCCAACCGCGACTTCGCCCAGATCGTTCGCACGACCGTCTTCAACTGCCATCCGGATGCACTCTGCGTCTCAGGACTGACCGCTGGCTCCGCCACGTCGACGGCTGCCCTGCGCGTCGTGAAGGAGGTCACGCCGGCTACTCCCGTGTTCGCCAACACGGGCGTGCGACTGGAGACCGTCGCCGAGCAGCTGGCGGTGGCGGACGGGGCCGTAGTCGGTACGGCCTTCAAGTCCGGTGGCGTGTTCGAGAACCCCGTAGACGTCTCCAGGGTGCGCGCGTTCATGAACCGTGTGAACGAAGTTCGCGGCCCGGTCGCAAGCAAGGGAGCATAGCGTGCCTCACGACCTGATTGTTCGCAACGCCCAACTTAGGCAGCGCGCCGGCCTCGTGGACATCGGCGTCGCCGACGGCGTCATCGTAGCCATCGAGCCGCGCGTGGCCGGCGCCGGGAAGAACGAGATCGACGCGGCCGGTCGTCTGGTCACCGAACCGCTGGTGGACTGCCATTTCCACATCGACAAGTCGTTCTTCGGCGAGGTTACGGGCCGCTACGACTACCCGCTTAAGGATAGGGAGCCCAAGGCCGCCGCGAGCTTCGAGGGTGAAGCGCGCTCCGGCATGCTCGACTACGAGATGAGCCACGAGAACGTCGTGCCTATCGAAGACACGTGGGCGTTCAAGCGCGCGTACACGGTGGACGACGTGGCCCAGCGCATCGGGCGCGCCCTCGACCTGGCCATCAAGTACGGCACCTTGGCCATGCGCATGTTCGTCGACGTCGACTCCTTCGCCGGCCTCATAGCCCTCGAAGGCGCCGTGAAGGCCCGCGAGCGCTACGGCGCCACCATGAACCTCCAGATCTGCGCATTCCCGCAAGAGGGCCTCAGGACGAACGAGGAGAGCTTTGAACTCATGGAACGCGCCCTGGTATCCGGCGCGGACGTGGTGGGCGGGCTTCCATGGGTCGAGTGGACGGACGCTGCGGCGAGCGAGCACGTCGACTTCTGCTTCGACCTCGCCATGCGCTTCGACAAGGACATCCACTTCCTCTGCGACGACGCTCCCGACCCCATGTCGCGCACTTTGGAGATGGTGGCGGCCAAGACCATCGCCACCGGCTTCAAAGGCCGCGTGTCCTCGAGCCACAACGGTGCGCTCAGGCACTACCCCGACGCGCACGCGGTGCGGGTCATAAACATGCTCAAGCAGGCCGGCGTCAACATGGTCGCCAACGCGAACGTCAACTCGCTCGGCACTTATACGCGCGTCCCGGAGCTCTTGGCGGCGGGTGTGAACGTGAGCTTCGGCCAGGACGACCTGGACAACTTCTACTACCCCCTGGGGCGCGCCGACATGCTCGACGTCATGAACTTCACCGTCCACATGGCGCATCTCGCGACGCCGCGCGGTTTCGAGACCGCCTTCGATATCGGTACGTTCAACGGCGCCCGCACCCTGCGGCTCGACCGCTACGGCATCGCGGTCGGCAACCCCGCGAATATGCTCGTCTTCGCGGGCCGCACTGCCCACGAGGTCATACAGATGCAGTCCGACAGGAACTACGTGATCTCGAAGGGCCAGGTCGTGTGCGAAACGAACCGCACCAGCACCCTGCGGCTCATCGGTGCGCAGTGATGCAGGCGGTTCATGACCACGCGAGGCCCAAACCGGTGCTGGTCGCCGGCCCGCATGCCGCCTAGGCGGGATCTGGCCGAACTCACATACGTTGAGGTCGCGTCCCTGGACAAGGAGGGTGGCCTGGTCGTCCTGCCCCTCGGTTCGACCGAGCAGCACGGCCCGCATCTACCGCTGGCGACCGACGCCCTGCTCGCGGACCGCCTATTGGACGCGGCTTTGGAGCTCCTGCCCGAGCAAGTCCGCGTCTGGCGCCTCCCGACGCTCCCTTATGGGAAGAGCAACGAGCACACCGGCTTCGCCGGGACGTTGACGCTATCGCACCAGACGCTAGCCGGCGTCCTGCACGACGTGGCGCGCGGGGTCGCGGAGGCCGGCTTCACGCGCCTCGCGCTCTTCAGCGGCCATGGCGGCAACACGCCGACGCTGGACGTCGTGGCGCGCGACGTGCGCGCCAACACGGGACTCCTCTGCTTCGTGATCGACCCCGGCATCCAGTTCAGCGCCGTCACCGGGCTCTCGGAGCGCGAGCGTGACCTCGGCTATCACGCCGGTCAGGTGGAGACTTCGCTCATGCTCGCGCTGGCGCCAGAACTCGTCCGTATGGAGCGTGCCGTGGCCGAGTTCCCTCCGGCCTCGCCGAGTCGAATCGGCCTTGCGGGGCCGGCGCGGAAGGCCTGGCTGACGTCGGACGTCAGCAAGAGCGGCGTTCTCGGAGACGCCACGATCGCGGACGCGGCGCAAGGCGAGCGCATGCTGAACGAGATCGCCAGAGCGATAGCCGCGGTACTGGTCGCGATGGCGGAAGAGCCGGCGGGTGCTGCCGTCGGCGCACCCGCACCGGGAGTCGGGTCGCTATGACCCCGGACCTGCGTAGGTTCATCGAGTGCCGGGCATGCGTAAACCTTCATGATCGCTCGCCGATTGGGTACCGCAGGCGGTATTCGGGGCCGGTTGGTGGTGTCTTGACGCCTGGCGTGGGCCTGAGTAATCTTGCACAAACGCTCGTGAATGCTCTGGTTCGTTCATCAGGCCGAAGGGCCGATGTCATGAGGGCGATGGACCTGCAGCCAAGTCGCGCGGAGCCGGTAGAGACTTGGGGCGTTCCGGCATCTAGGACACCACGCTCGTCTCTTCGCTTAGGAAGGCAGACGTGAACCAGCTCGAAGGCAGGCGGATCCTCGTTACCGGAGCGGGCTCTGGCATAGGCAAGGCCATCTCGCTAAAGCTTGCAGCGCGCGGCGCGGAGGTCTGGCTTGCGGACCTGAACGCCAGCGCCGCACGCGTGTCCGTCGCTGAAGCTGTGGCCGCTGGCGGCGACGCTCATGGCATCGAGGTCGACGTCACCCGGGCCGCCAGTCTGGCCGCAGCGGCCGAAGAGGTCTTCGCGGCGGCAGGCAGACTCGACGTCCTCGTTGCGAATGCGGGCGTGTCCACCATGAACCACTTCCTGGACGTCACGGAGGAGGAGTGGGACTTCAACTTCTCTGTCAACGCCCGCGGCACCTTCCTGACCATCCAGACCTTCGCCAAGCGCATGATCACGCAGGACCTCATCGCTGGTAGCGACGTCCGCGGCAAGATCGTGGCCACCGCCTCCATGGCGTCTCGGCAAGCCGCTCCTCTACTCGTACCGTACTCAGCGTCGAAGTTCGCCGTCGTCGGCCTGGCGCAGGCGGTCGCGAAGGAGTTGGCCGAGCACAAAGTGACCGTCAACGCCGTCAACCCCGGGTTCGTGAAGACATCCATGCAGGAAAGAGAGATCGTTTGGGAAGCGAAGCTCAGGGGCATCAGCGCCGACGAGGTCGTCGCCGACTACCTTCGCATGACGCCCCTCGGCCGCATCCAGACCCCCGAAGACGTTGCCAAGGTCGTAGCGTTCCTCGCCGGACCGGACTCCGACTTCATGACCGGTGAGGTCGTCGAGGTCAACGGGGGTGCGTGGGTCTCGTGAATCGCAGCCCTTCAAGCGTCGAGCCGACGCGTCGAGAGCGGAGGTGAGTCAGCCTATCCTGTCGTCCACGCTGAGTAGAGCCGCATTCAAGCTAGACCTTAGGAGGATCACAGCATGAATGGAATAAGGCGAGCCGCAACTTACACGGCCCTGGCGCTATTCGCCATGGTCCTGAGCGTAGCCCCCGCGCAGAAGAGCCAGTACGCAGGCACGAACCTCAACTTCATCGTCGTCTCCGACCAGTTCTCGGCTGCCCTCGAGGCACTGGCGCCGGTCTTCCAGGAACAGACGGGCATCAACCTTCGCGTCACCGTCCTCGGGTACGGCGAGCTCTACCAGCGCGCCATCGCGGACTTCATAGGCCACACGGCGCAAGCGGACCTCTACTCCACGGACATCGTGTGGAGCTGCCAGTTCGCTGAGAACGGTTACCTCACCGACCTCGCGTCGCTCATCAAGCGCGATGAGGCCGAACTCGACCTGGACGACATCCCGACCGTCATGTGGACGACCGGCAGCTGCGGTGAACAGCAGATCGCCTTCCCGCTCGTCGGCTACGCGGGGGTGCTCGCCTACAACAAGGCCGCCTTCGACGCCGCGGGCATCGCGGTCCCCAAGACCATGACCGAACTCGCCACGGCTGCGCAAGCCCTCACCAAGGACGGCAAGGCCGGCATCGTGATGAACGGTCAACGCGGCACGCCCGCCGCGCAGGACTGGATGTTCTACATGCTGATGAACGGCGGGAGCATCCTCGGTCCTGACGGCAAGCCCGCCCTCAACAGCCCCATCAACGTCGAGACCCTGGAACTCTACGCCGACCTCTTCAAGTACGCTCCCGACGGTGCCGTCTCGTACGCCTGGGGCGAACGCGTGACCTCGTTCAGCGAGGGCAGCTCGATGATGATGGTTGACTGGTCCGCCGGGCTCGACTACCTCAGGGAAGGCGCCGTGCCGGTTTCCGGTAGCGCCGCCATCACCACGACGCCTGTCAGGGAAGGCCTCGACCCCGTCTACCCGTTCGGCGGTTGGGGCGTCGGCATCAACGCTGATTCGCCGAGCCAGGGCGCTGCCTGGGAGTTCATCAAGTGGCTCTCCAGCCCGGAAGTTCAGAAGCAGTACGTCGAGCTCGGCGGCAAGCCCATCCGCCACAGCACCCTTACAGACCCCGACCTGGTCGCCAAGTACCCGTTCCTGAGCACGATCCTCGAGGTCGTCGAGCACGGTGACGGCGACTTCCGGCCTCGCATCACGCAGTACAGCCAGATCGAGGACGCCGTCGGCCTGGCCGTCAACCTCGTGATCACGGGTCAGGAAAGCGCGCAGGCTGCACTGGACGCGGCCCAGGCAACGGTAGCCCCCCTGTTCCAGTGACCAACCCCTCGTAGACACGTTCGTAGCGCTTTGCGGCCGGTCAGCGCCGGCCGCAAAGCGCACCAGAGGGAACGAGGCGATCAAAGCGTGATCTCGAGCAGAACCACAGACCTGGCTTCTCCCCGGGGCAACGCACCGGAGCGCAGGCGGCGCTTCCGGCTAGGCGGTCGCACGGGCCTCGCTTTCTGGGTCGCACCCGCCCTACTGCTAGTCGGCGTCTTCGCTATCTATCCAGTCGCTTACTCCATCTATATCTCGTTCTTCAAGTACAAGCTGACGGACCCGACGAAGTCGCAGACCTTCGTCGGCTTCGGCAACTACCTCTCTGCCCTTGCAGACCCGTCATTCGTCGTCGCCGTACGCAACTCGCTTGCCTTCGTGGTTGGCGCCGTCGGCGTCGAACTCCTCTTCGGATTGGCCCTTGCCGTGCTGTTGAACCGGGAACTCCCCGGCATGGCGCTTGTCAGATCCATCCTGATAGCGCCGCTTACGCTTACGCCGCTCGTGGTCGCGCTCGTCTGGGGAGCCCTATATAACGCGGACTTCGGACCGGTCTCCTACTACTTGAAGCAACTCGGCTTTCAACTCGGCCGCGGGCCGGTCGGGGAGCCGTCACTCGCCCTGGCTTCGCTGGTCGTAATCGATGTCTGGCAGTGGACGCCGCTGATGGCGCTACTCCTGTTCACCGGTCTGCGAAGTCAGCCGCCAGAACTGCACGACGCCGCGCAGATCGACGGCGCCTCTCACTGGCAACGGTTCCTACACGTGTCTCTACCACTGCTGAAACCGACGATCCTCGTGGCGCTCGTCATCAGGACGATGGATGCCCTGAAGCTATTCGACTCGGTCTTTGCCATAACCGGTGGCGGCCCGGGCCGTGCGACTGAGGTCGTCAACTACTACATCTTCAAGGTCGGGCTCACATACTTCGACATCGGCTACGCGGCCGCCATGTCCAACTTGCTCTTGATAATCATCGTGGTCCTCAGCGCCCTTTACCTGCGCGTTTTGCGTACCCCCGGGGGCGCATCGTGACGGTCACGACCAGACGACGCTGGTTCGGCAACGCCCTGTCGTACTTGCTTCTGTTCCTGACGGTCGCGTTCTTCCTTCTGCCGCTCATATGGCTCATCGGCACGGCGTTCAAGCCGCGCCTGCTGTCGTTCTCGGTGCCGCCTACCTGGTTCTTCCAGCCGGTGATCGACAACTTCTTCACGATCTTCCGTCAGATGCCCGTGCTGCAGTACCTGCGCAATAGCGTCGTCGTGGCAGTCGGCTCTACCATCCTGGCCGTCGTGCTCGGCGTTCCGGCCGGTTACGGTCTCGCACGTCATCCAGGACGGACATCCAACGCGCTCGCGTTCGCACTCCTCGTGATCCGCATGGTCCCGCCGGTCGCCATGCTCATCCCCTTCTACCTGCTCATGCGCGACTTCCACCTGCTCGGCACTTATTGGAGCCTGATCCTTATCGACGCGGTGCTGAACGTGAGCTTCGTCGCCTGGTTCATGCGCGGCTACTACGCTGGTGTCCCGCGTGACATGGAGGAGGCCGCCTGCTGCGATGGCTGCACGCGCTTCGGCGCCTTCGCCCGGGTCTCCCTGCCGCTTGCCCTGCCGGGAGTCGTCACCATCGCGCTCTTCTCCTTCATCGCTTCCTGGAACGATTTCCTCTTCGCCATGCTCTTGACGGGGCGTAACACGCGCACCTTGCCGCTCGGCATCCTGGAGTCGTACCGGGCGTACGAGGTCAGCTGGAACCTGATGGCGGCCGTGAGCCTCTTCGCTGTCGTGCCTGTAATCCTGCTAGGCTTCGCCCTCCAGCGGTACTACGTGAGCGGCCTCACGATGGGGGCGGTGCGGGAATGACCGCCGAGCGAACGGAGCTCCTATGCTGGTAGCAATCCTCGCCGTCATCGGCGGATCGTTCTCCGGACTTCAGGCCGCCCTCAACGGCCGGCTCGGCCACCTCACCGGCACGGTACAGGCCGTGCTCATCTCCATAGCCACGAGCTTCGCTGCCATCCTGCTCATCACCACTCTCACGCGCACCTGGGGCGCATTGCCGCGCCTCGCCACCATCCCCGCCGTGCTCTTCGCCGGCGGTCTTGCCGGCCTCGCGTTCGTGTTCACCATCACGTGGATAACACCGCTGCTCGGTGTGACGGCCACCCTGGTCCTGACCATCCTCGGGCAGCTCACCATGGGGTTGGTGCTTGACCATTTCGGCATCCTTCGCGACGCGGCCGTCCCGGTGACCCCCCTGCGCGTGCTGGCCGTCCTGCTGGTGGTGGTGGCCGCCTACCTCAGCAGGCGTTGAGCGGCGCACGACCCCTCGAGAACGGAGCTCGATGAAAGACGCGGTCATCGGTATAGACATCGGCACGACCAACACGAAGGGCGTGCTGGCTTCGACCACGGGCGAGCTGATCGCGGTAGCCGGCCGGGAGGCAACGCTCTACTCTCCCGAACCGACGTGGGCGGAAGGGGACGCGCAGCAGTGGTGGGCGAACACCAAGTCGATCGTCTCCGAGCTGATGGTCGCGGCCGACGGCTATCGCGTCAGGGCCGTGGGTGTCAGCGGCATGGTGCCGACGCTCATCCCCCTGGACCGTTCCGGCATGCCGTTGCGGAGGAGCATCCAGCAGAACGACGCGCGTGCGTCCACGCAGATCGCCGACCTGGAACGCCGGTTCGGCCAGGACCGCTTCTTCGAGCGTACGGGTGGGTCCATCAACCAACAGGTACTGGCGCCGAAGCTCAGGTGGCTCGCCGAGCACGAACCCGGCGTCTTCGAGCGCGCCGAGGTCTTCTGTGGCTCTTACGACTACATCGCCTACCGCCTCACTGGGCAGCTCTTTGCCGAGCACAACTGGGCGCTCGAGTCGGGGCTCCTGGACATCGCGACCAACGCCTGGTCGGATGAGCTCCTCGTCCTCGGGGGTATCAACGCCACCCGCGTGCCGAGCGTGCGGGCCTCGCACGAGATCGTCGGCGAGGTCAGCCGGGCGGCGGCGGTCGAGACGGGTCTACCTGCAGGTACGCCCGTCATAGCCGGCGTCGCCGATCACGTCGCCTCGGCGTTCGCGGCGGGCGCCTCCGGCGCCGGGGACCTCCTCCTGAAGTACGGTGGCGCGGGCGACATCCTCTACAGCCTAGGCAGCCTCAAGACCGACCCGCGGCTCTTCATCGACCACCACGTTGTGCCGGGCCTCTACTACCTGAACGGGTGTATGGCGACGAGCGGCAGCCTCGTGAAGTGGTTCGCCGCCAACTTCTGCTCCGCCGACGAAGCCGCTGCCCGGCAAGCCGGGCAGCCGCTCTACGCGTACCTCGATCAGCAGGCCGCCGCGCTTCCGCCGGGCAGCGACGGGCTCGTGCTCCTGCCCTACTTCCTCGGCGAGAAGACGCCGCTGCACGACACGTTCGCGCGGGGCACCGTCGTCGGACTGGGGCTCAACCACGGTCGCCACCATCTCTTTCGAGCCGTGCTCGAGGGGGTGGCCTATGGCTTCAGGCACCACGTCGACGTGCTGCAGGAGCTCTCCCTGGAGCCGGCGCGGATCCTCGCGTCCGATGGCGGGGCCGCCAGCGACCTCTGGTTACAGATCACGGCGGACGTCATCGGGAGACCCGTTCAACGGGTGATCGGTCACCCGGGCTCGAGCCTCGGGGCTGCCTTCGTGGCGGGGAAGGCCGTCGGACTCTTCGACGACTGGTCCGAGGTAGGCAGGTTCGTCAGCCTGTCCGAACCGTTCGAGCCTAGGGGCGCGGCTCGGGTTGCGTATGACGAGTACTATGCCCTTTATCGGGAGACATATCGGCGGCTGGTGGATATGTATCCGCGGTTGGTGGGCGTGCGGGGGAGGCTGGCTCCAGCTTGACGTCAACCAAGCCGCTGCCGATCCGGTCTCTGTGGCTCTAGTAAACGGTGACGATTCGCGTCGACGGGTCCAACGACGTTCGTTAGCCCAACCGTCCCGCGTCGAAGTGCGTTAAAACCTGCATTGTTGTGAAGGGTCACGCACCAACGTGGAGTCAGCGGATCGCTGACTATCTTGAGTGCTTCGAGCGCGGCCTGGTCCCAGCCACCTTACTGGATCAACGATCGCCAGCACGTGCAAGGCATCGATATGCAGGAACGTATGGTCGGCGCTCTTGACGAGCTCGGCGGCGTGGCGAAAGCAAGGCACGGCGGCATCTTGCTGACTGGCTGAGGTGCTAAGGCGACCGCGTTCCAAAGCGACACCTGGCAACAGCCGGATCATCCACCGATATCTGGTCAAGCCTGTCGCGTCAGGTGTCGAAACTCTGCTGAAGGTCGAGAGCGTTCACGACCTGCGTCTCAAGCTCGCATCGAACGGTCGGATCGTCTGCTACGGCAGCTGCTTCCCGGAATCGAGTTTCTGAACCATCGGTATCGCTGAAGTCCCATAGCCTGTTGAGTTCGCTCTGGTTCATCGGTATTGGCGACACAGTGCATGTGCCCTAACGCCTCGCTTGGGACGACATCTGATCCAAGCTGTCGCTCTACCCACGTGCGTCGCAGGGCATAGTGAGGCGCCTTCCCAATAGCCCCTCACAGAGGTAACGCACCTACCTCACCACCTTCACCGGCTCCCGCGCCGCCTCCAACAGAGCCGGAAGGTACCGCCGGTATATATCGTCGCTAGTGAAATGCTGCCCTGGCCCGGCGATGGAGAACGCCCCGACGACCTCCCCGTCTGCGTCCCTGGCCGGCACCGCCACGGCGGCCACGCTCGAGCCGAGTTGGCCCCGGTTGATCGCGTAGCCCTGTTCCCGAACGGTGGCTAGCGAGGCAAGCAACTCCGTGCGGTTGCGTACGGTCTGCTCGGTGAAGCCCATGAGCTCCTCGTCGGGGAATAGCTCTAGCAGTTTGTCGTGGGACACGTGGGCCAGGAGGACGTGGCCGGAGGACGTGGCATAGGCGGGCAACGTCTTGCCGATCTCGACTTGGTACATGAGGGCGCGGTTGGCAACGACCCTGGCCACGTAGAGGACGAAACGCCCCGCCAGCACGCTGAAGCTGGTCGTCTGCTCAACTTTGCGGTTGATGGTCCTGAGCCGCGCCTCGACGTCCGGCAGGCCTGAGCTGGTGTGGGACTTGCTCGCGAGGCGTAGGAGGCCGACGCCTGCGTGGTAGCGCTTCGTGGTCGAGTCGTAGTCAAGGTAGCCCGCGCTCGCCCACGTCTTCAGGAGGCGATAGGCGGTCGTCGTGTCGAGCTCCAGGCTCGTTGCTACCTGCTTGAGGGTCAGGTAGTCGTTGTCGGCCAGTAGGTCGAGGACCGCGGCGCCGCGCATCAACGTCTGTAGTTGGTACCGGCTGCCGGTTTCGCTCTGTGTAGTTTCGATCAAGGCAAAGTCACCCTCTCGCGGCCCCAAGCGCGCCTCTAGCGCCTGGAGGCATCGGGTTCGTAGGTCCTGCCAATATAGGTGCTCCTGCAGGCGCGCCGCAAGGTCAACCGTACGGGCATGACGCTTGGGCCGCTACCTACGTGCCGAACCACACGAGGATGGGTTTGGAGGTCCTGACATCAAGCGGAATTATAATGATTGCGGAATGTGAAACTCTCACTTCACTAATTGACAATGGTGGTTGAGCGCTGCTAGCATCTCCACCATTCACGCTGACCGGCAGATGCAAGTGGGTCGTGGATGGAGGGAGTCCGTAAGAGCCGCGTCGATCGCCGACGCGGAACGCTTCAGCCGTAGCTCCTCAGCGCTCTAGGTGCTCTACCCATGGAGGTGGGTCGTGAACAACCGCTCGATCGGCGCACTCCGCCGCTTCGCCCTTGCCGTCCTCGTTTCGCTGCTCGCGGCAGCGAGCCTGGCGCAGGCGCAGGACTCCATCCGCATCGCCCTCCCGGGCGAAGGCGACACGCTGGACCCGGCGTACATGTCGTACGTGAACAGCTTTTCGGTGGCGAGCAACATCTACAGCGGCCTCGTGCGCTACCGCCCGGGCACCATCGACCTCATGCCGGACCTCGCCACGAGTTGGGACATCTCGGACGACGGCCTGACCTACACTTTCCACCTCCGCGACGATGTCGTGTGGCAGAAGGGCTACGGCAAGTTCGTGGCGCAGGACGTCGTCACCTCGTTCGAGCGGGTCTTGGACCCGGCCACGGGCTCAAGGTGGCAGGGTGAGCTATCGAACATAGCGAGCATCACGGCGCCGGACGACGTGACCGTCGTGTTCTCCCTCAAGTCGCCCAACGCCGCGTTCCTACACTCCGTCTCCGCGTTCCGGCAAGGCCTGATCACGAACGCCAAGGCCGTGGCAGACGGGGGAGACGACTACGGGCGCCAGCCGGTCGGCACCGGGGCCTACGAGCTCGCCGAATGGGTGCCCGGCGTCCAGATCGTGCTGAAGGCGAACCCGAACTTCTACCTCGGCAAGCCCCCGATCGACACCGCCACCTTCGTGGTCATCGCCGACGAGAGCGTCCGCATGCTGGCTCTCCAACGCGGCGAGGTCGACGTCGCCATGAACCTGACGAACCCCGAGATCTACAAGACCCTGGCCACGAACCCGAACATCTCCACCGGTGAGGTCACGACCTCCTCGGCCCACGGCATCAACATCAACACCCGCATGGCGCCGTTCGATGACGTGCGTGTGCGTCAAGCCCTCTACTACGCCCTCGACCGCGACCTCATCGCGGAAGTGATCTGGGGCGGCCTGGCCACGCCGGCTTACTCCGACCTTGCGCCCGCTTACCTCGGCCATACCACGGACGTGCCGCAGTACACCTACGACCCGGAGAAGGCCAAGGCGCTCCTCGCCGAGGCCGGTTACCCCAACGGTTTCAAGACGACCATCTACTGGTTGAACACCCTTTCGAACGAGCTCCTCGGCGCCGTCCGCGCCATGTGGAAGGACATCGGCGTCGACGCCGAAGCGCGCGTTGTAGACGCCGGCACATGGGTCGCGACGATCGGCTCCGGCGAGGCGCCCCTCATCGTCTCACTGGCCACCCGCGCCGACCCCGACGTCTGGTACAGCAGCTTTTTCCACAGCAACGCCTTCCCGCCGGGCCTCAACGGCACGTACTACGACAAGGTCGATGACCTCATCGACGCTGGTCGTCTGGAGAGCGATCCGGCCAAGCGCGCCGAGATCTACGCTGAGATCCAGCGCCACGTCATGGCCGACCTGCCGTACCTCCCGCTGTACTGGCCCAAGCACGCGCACCCCTACTGGAACTACGTGAAGGGCTGGGACGGTCGGCAGCAGTACGACGCCTGGCTCTTCCCGGTGTCCATCGAGCAGCACTGAGGTAGTCGGAAGTGTGGTGGAGTTTCGTCGCCAGGCGCCTGGTGTCCGCGGTACCCACTCTGCTGGGTGTGCTGACGGTCGTGTTCCTGTTCGTCAGGCTGGTCCCGGGCGACCCCGCCCAGGCCATCCTCGGCGAGTACGCCACGCCGGCGAACCTCACCGCCATGCGCCAGTCGCTGGGGTTGGACAAGCCCTTGGGCGAGCAGTACCTCACGTTCATGGGCAAGGCGTTGCGCCTGGACTTCGGGCGCTCCTTCCAGACGCGCCAGTCAGTGGCGCGGCGCATCTCGGACGCGCTCCCGTACACCGTCACGCTCGGCCTCGCCGCCCTCTTCGTGGCACTCATAGTCGGGGTGCCTGCCGGAGTGATCGCGTCGGCGCGCCGCAATAGCGCGCTCGACTACGGCGTCACCACCGCGGCGCTCCTTGGTATCAGCATGCCGAACTTCTGGTTCGGCATGCTGCTGATCATCGTCTTCTCCGTGCAGCTCGGCTGGTTCCCGATCACGGGGGCCGGCGTGGCTGGCAGCGTCTGGGGCGCCGCCTACTACCTGACGCTCCCCGCCATCGCGCTCGGCGCGGCAGAGGGCGGGGTGATCATGCGCATGACGCGCTCGGCCATGCTCGAAACGCTCGGCCAGGACTTTGTGCGCACGGCCCGCGCCAAGGGCCTCAAGC
This sequence comes from Deinococcaceae bacterium, assembly GCA_040255585.1. GTDB lineage: Bacteria > Deinococcota > Deinococci > Deinococcales > Trueperaceae > JAAYYF01. The sequence goes on along the minus strand of JBDZVI010000038.1, from coordinate 9,078 downwards.
CGATCGTCGTCGTGTTGCGGCATGCGCTGCGTAACTCGCTCATCCCCGTTGTCACCATCGTCGGCCTCAACCTGGGCCGTCTGATAGGCGGGACGGTCATCATCGAATCGCTCTTCGTGCGCCCGGGTATAGGGCGGGTGATGGTCGACGCCATGGTGGCGCGCGACTACCCCCAGATCCAGGGCACGGTCGCGTTCTTCGCGCTGCTCGTGGTCACGATCAACCTGCTGGTAGACGTCAGCTACGGCCTGCTCGACCCCCGGATCAGGTACGCCTGATGGCGCGCAAGCTCAGCCTGCTCAAGGCGTTCAAGGGCAACCGCGCCGCCGTCATCGGGGCGGTGGTCGTCGCGCTCATCATCCTGGTCGCCATCTTCGCGCCGCTGATCGCGCCGTTCGACCCGGAGGCCATCAACCTACGAGCGCGCATGAAGCCGCCGAGCGCCGAGCACTGGTTCGGCACGGACGAGCTCGGCCGCGACATCGTCAGCCGCGTCGTGTGGGGCGCCCGGCCTTCGCTCATGGTCGGTTTCGTCTCCGTGGCCATCGCCACCGTCGTCGGCACGCTCTTCGGGCTCCTGGCGGGGTACCTGGGCGAGTCCGTCGACGCCCTGATCATGCGGGTCATGGACATCGTCCTCTCGTTCCCGCTCCTCCTACTGGCCCTGGTAGTGCTCAGTCTCTTCGGGCAGAGCCTCTGGAACATCATGCTCGCCGTGGCCATCGCCTCGGTGCCGCAGTACGCGCGCGTCGTTCGGGCCTCGGTGCTCTCAGTGAAGCGGCTGGAGTACGTCGAGGCCGTGAGCAGCCTCGGCGCCGGGCACGCCCGCATCCTCTTCAGACACATACTCACCAACGTCCTCGCACCCCTGATAGTCCTCGCGACCGTCAGGGTGGCGGCAGCCATCACTATTGAGGCGGCGTTGAGCTTCCTCGGCTTCGGCGACCCGAGCGCCGCCACCTGGGGCAACATCGTCGCGACCGGCAGGCCGTACCTCACGAACGCGCCCTGGATCGCCACCCTCGGCGGCCTGGCCATCAGCGTCACCGTCCTGGGGCTCAACCTCCTCGGTGACGGCCTGCGCGACGCCATGGACCCCCGCCTCAAAGGGGCGGCGACGCCAGGATGACGTCGGTGACTCGCCGCCTCGCCCGCCGACGCAGCCTCGGCCTCCGCCCTCTACGCACGCGTCCCCACGACCTCCTGCCACCGCCCGAGGCCGGCATCCCCGCACAAGGAACTACCCTCACATGACCACCCTGCGCACGCCCTGGCGCATCCAGATCCTCATCTACTTCCTCGCTTTCGGCAGCTTCTACCAACAGAGCGTCCTGCTCCCCGTGCTGCCGCGCTTCGCGGGCGACCTCGGCATCTCCGTCTCGCTCATCGGCGCGTTGCTCGCGGCGCGGTTCATCGTGCCTGCGCTCTTCGCCGCCCAGCTCGGGGAGTGGACGGCCCGTTTCGGCCTGCGGCGCAGCCTCATCTGGGTCAGCGTCGGCACCATCCTCACGACGCCGCTCTACCTCGTCGCTACCAACGTCCCGCTCCTCCTGCTCGCGCAGGTCGTGAGCGGCAGCCTCTACATGGCCACGTGGATCTGCGCCCAGACGTACGCCACGCGCGTGCCCGACCGCGACTGGGTCGTGGGAGTGTTCGCGACCATCACGGCCGTCGGCATGACCGTGGGTCCGCTCGTGGGCGGCTACCTGCTCGACGTGAGCGGCTACACGGCCGCGTTCACGGCCTACGCGGCCGGCGCCCTGCTCATGCTCGTGGTGGCGTGGCAGCTGGGCGACCATCCGGCGGGGGCGCCCACGAAGCCTCGCCCCCGCCCGCGCGGGCAGGCGTTGGTGCTGCTCCGCCGGCCCGCCATCCAGGCCGCGTTCCTCTTCTCGTTCATCTGCCTCTTCACCATCAGCATGCGCGGGAACTTCCTGCCGATCTTCCTGGAGGAAGGTGCGATGAGCGCGAGCGCCATCGGCATGATCCTCGCGGCCGGCTCGCTCGGCCAGGCGGCCATCCGGCCGTTCACGAACATCCTCCTCAGGCGCACGGGGCTCGTAGTCACCATGGTCGTCGCGGCGCTCATCGCCGTCATCGGCCTCACCGCCATGCCCCTCACCTCGCTTGTCTGGCTCCTCATGGCGCTCGCGTTCGCCCACGGCGTCGGGGCCGGCCTCCACCAGTCGCTCGGCCTCGTGCTGCTCGCCGAGGCGACGTCCGACCAGGAGCGCGGCTACGCCGTCGGCCTCAGGGCCACGGTCAACCAGGTGTCAAGCGCGGGCGCGCCCCTGCTGGCGGGCGGCCTGGCCGACGTGTCGGGCACCAAGAGTGCCTTCTACGTCATCGGCGGCCTGCTGCTCCTCAGCACCGTCGGCCTGCGGGGCGTGCTGCAGCGCGCCGAACGCCAGCGCTCCGCCGACCTCTCCACCTCGCCAGTCACAATCGCACCGAAGGAGGCGACCTAGATGACCCGACCAACCGCCAGCGACTTGAAAGCGCGAGCGTTCGAAGCCGTTGACTCCTTGAGCACCGAGGCCGTCGCGATCGCGAAGGACCTGCACGCGCACCCCGAGGTGGGTTGGCGCACGCAGCGCTCGGCCGACCTGCTCACGGACTACCTCGAGAAGCACGGCATGTTCGTCGAGAAGGCTGTCGCCGAGCTAGGCGACGTCTCCGACGTCGACTGTTCCTTCCGCGCCAGCATCCCCGGTCACATGGATGAGCATGTCGGGGTCGCGCTCCTCGCCGAGTACGACGCCCTCCCCGGGCTTGGCCACGGGTGCAGCCACAACCTCATCGGCACCATCGCGGCTACCGCCGGCATCGCCGTGCGGCGCGCCTTGGAAGGCAGCGGCGTGAGCGGCAACGTCTACGTGATGGGCTGCCCGTTCGAGGAGGGCGGCGGCGGCAAGATCTACATGATCGAGGCCGGCGTGTTCGACGTGGCGGACGTCTCGATCATGTGGCACGGCAGCAGCGAGGTGAGGGTCGGGAGCCCGAACATCGCCGCTAGCGGCATGACCTACACGTTCAGGGGCAAGTCGGCCCACTCCGGCGCCAACCCGCACCACGGCATCAACGCGGCCGACGCCGCCATGCTGACGTTCGCCGGCGTCAACGCCCTGCGGCAGCACGTCACGTCCGACGTTCGCATCCACGGCATCATCCAGGACGGCGGCGCCGCGGCGAACAGCGTGCCAGACAAGGCGGTCGTCCGTATGATGACGCGCGCCTCGTCGTACAAGAACATCGAACGCCTGCGCGACCGCGTGCACGACTGCGCGCGCGGCGCCGCGCTCATGACGGGCGCCACGCTCGAGATCGAGGAAGACCCGGTCTACGCCGAGCGCCTCGTCATCCCGGGCCTACGCGAGGTCGTTCTCGACAACCTTGGCCTCGTCGGCCTCGAGCGGCCGGACGGCGACCCGCAGACGTTCGCCTCCGCCGACAGCGGCAACGTCAGCCAGTACATCCCGCACGTCACCTTCAACCTCCCGCTCGACACGAAGGGCTCGGTGCCCCACACGGTCGCGTTCGCGGAGGCCTGCAACACGGACATGGCGTGGGACGCCCTCGTGACGGCCGCCAAGATCATGGCGGCGAGCGCCATCGACCTGATCCTCGACCCCGAGCGGGTGAGCGTCATCAAGGCGGAGCATGCGGCGTTGAAGGGGTAGGGCGGCTTGCGGGAGAGTCTGCGAAGGTTCGCGGGCCCGGAGCGTGAGTGCTCCGGGCCCGTTCGGTTCTCGGCTAGGCCAACTGCGGCCCGTGCGCGCATGCTGTCGCCCGCCCGACGCGCGGCGCCAACCGACGAGGGAGACTCGGGTCCATCTGGGCTAACACCTTGCCGACGGGTCGCTCTACCCGCCCATAGCGGAAGGACCAGACAGATATCATCCGCAGCGATGAACCTACGTCTGATCCGCATGGGCACATGGCTGATCCTGATCGTCCTCGCCGTGTGGCTGTACGCGGGCAGGCGTGTCGAGCCGAACCACGTCTCGATCGCGTTGCGGCACGTGCCGGAGGGTTGCACGGCAGTCGGCGCGTGGCGCGATACCGGCTCTGGCGCTGGTGAGAAGGGTGCTGGGGAGACGTTCGTGCTATGCAACGAGGGTAGGGCCCAGCACATGCTTCGTGTTCTAGACCGCACGCCGAAAGAGGTTGACGTAGTGGTCATCGACTTCTTCGGTTCGAACGTCGGGCCGAGCCCCGCGGCGTTCGCCCTCAACCCGGACGGCAGCTTGAGCGTGAGAGACGACCTCGGCCAGGTCAGGACCGTGAATAAGGTCGACTTCTAGCGGTTCCGACACTCGGCGTCGCTCTCCGTCGCCCCAAGGAACTCGCGCGTCGCCGCAGAGACAGACGCACAGCCAAAAAGCCGGACACGGTTTGACACGAGCCACTCGTTGCCCTAATCTGTTGGAAACGTTTCCAGCCGACGCGAGCGTACCAACGCGCGCCTGCGTCCGACCGCTTCGCTCACAGCCCCCGGGGTCACCAAGCTGAAAGGCGCGAGCAGGATGAACAACACGAAGCCGAGCACCAGGTCGGGCGGCAAGCCGACCATCAAGCACGTCGCGGCGGAAGCTGGCGTGGGTGTCGGTACCGTGTCGCGCGTGCTCAACGAGGAGCAGGGCGTGTCTTCCGCCATGCGCGAGCGCGTCCTGCGGGTCGCCAAGGACCTCGGCTACGCGCGGAGCAGCGTGGGGCGCAGCCTCAAGACCGGCATGACGGGCAACGTCGGCGTCGCTATCATGTCGCGGCACGCCCCCGTGATCCTCAACCCGTTCTACGCGGTCGTCATCGGCGGCATCGAGGAGGTCCTCGAGGAGCACGACCGCCACCTCCTCCTCAGCAGCCTGCGGCGCAAGGGCCACCTGCTCGACCTCGCCAAGGAGGGGAGGGTAGACGCCCTTCTGGTGGTGGGTTGCGACATCGACTCGACCGACCTCGAGCTGCTCAAGGGTACGGGGCGCCCCGTCGTCCTCGTCGACCACTCGCACCCAGGGCTGCCGTCCGTGACCGTTGATCATGTTGCGGCGGGCAGGCTCGCGGCCGAGCACCTCATGGAGCGCGGCTGTCGGCGTCCGGCCTTCGTCTCCGAGAACCTCGAGAACCCGAACTTCCGAATGCGCCTCGAAGGCTTCAAGGCCGTGCTGGACGAGCACGGCGTGAAGCTGAGCGCCACGGGCATCGCCGCGGGCGGCGACAGCTGGGAAGGCGGCTATCACGCCATGAACCGGGTCCTGGCGAGCGGCGTGACGCCGGACGGCGTGTTCGCGGCCAACGACCCGGCCGCCCTCTCCGCCATGCGTGCCCTCAACGAGGCCGGTCTGAAGGTGCCGCAGGACGTGAAGATCGTGGGTTGCGACGACATCCACCTGGCCAGCCAGTCCCAGCCCCCGCTGACGACGCTCGCCATCGAGAAGCGCCGGCTCGGACAGCTCGGCGCCGAGCTCGCCATCGAGCTTCTGGCAGGGAAGGCGGTGGGCGCGGGCGCCGCGACGAACGGCGCCGGAGGGGAGCGCATGGCGGGGGCCATCGAAGGCGGGCGCGCGGAAGCCCGCACCGAGACCATCGTCCTCACCCCGACCCTGACCGTGAGGGCATCGACATGACCGGCTTGGGGCGTGGCAGGGACGCACGCGGCGGCGCCGGCGGAGGCCGGGACCAACACCAGCTCGCGGCCGCGCAGCGCGACACGGGCAGGAGCAACCCCGTCGGCTACCTGTTCACGCTGCCGTACCTCGTCTTCTTCGCCGTCTTCACGGCCTACCCGCTCGGGTTCGCCATCTACCTGACGTTCCACAACTGGAACATCGTGCGCCCGGATCGCCCGTTCGTCGGCCTGCGGAACTTCGAGCGCCTCTTCTCCGACGAGCTCTTCTGGCGCGCGCTCTACAACACCGTCATCTTCCTCGCCGTGCACATCCCGCTGCAGATAGCTGTGGCGCTGCTCCTCGCCGTCGTCCTCAACCAGCAGATCGTCGCCCGCGGCTTCTTCAGGGTGTCGTTCTTCCTCCCTTACGTGACGTCCGGCGCCATCATCAGCCTCATCTGGCTGCGCCTGTACGCCGACGACGGGCTCCTCAACCAGGTCCTCGTCCAACTCGGGCTCGGTAAGGTCGGGTGGCTGTCCGACCCGCGCGTGGCCATGCCGAGCATCGCCATCATGGCCACCTGGAAGAACGTCGGTTACTACCTGATGATCTTCCTCGCCTCGCTGCAGGCCATCCCAGCGCAGCTCTACGAGGAGGCGCACCTCAACGGGGCCACGCAGTGGCAGCGCTTCAGGTACATCACGTTCCCTCTCCTGAACCCGGCGTTCATCCTCGTGGTCGTGCTCTCGACCATCGGCGGCTTCTCTCTGTTCGTGGAGCCGTTCGTCATGACGGCGGGTGGGCCGCTCGACTCGACCCTTAGCCTCGTGCTCTACCTCTACCAGCAGGCCTTCCAGTTCCTGCGCATGGGGTACGCCGCGGCCATCGGCCTAGTGCTCGCCGTCCTGATCTTCCTCGTCACGTTCGTGCAGCGCCGCTACCTGGAGAAGGAGGTCGGGTACTGATGAGCCTGCCCACCAGCAGCTACGCGTTGCAGCGCCGCCTCAAGGGCTGGCCGCTTGTCTTTCGGCAGCTCCTCTTCTACGCCCTGCTGCTGCTCGGGGCGCTCACCTTCCTGATGCCGTTCCTGTACATGGTCTCGACGTCGCTCAAGGGCGTGCGGGAGATGCACACGATGAACCTGATCCCGCGCGAGCCGACCTTGGACCACTTCAAGGCCGTGTTCACGCAGATCCCCATCGGGCGGGCCATGCTCAACAGCTTCTTCGTCTACGGGCTGCAGACGGCCAGCGTGCTCGTCTTCTCGTCCATCGTCGGCTACGCGCTGGCCCGCCTGAAGTTCTTCGGACGCGAGTTCATCTTCAACATCATCCTCCTGACGATGATGATCCCCGGCCAGCTCCTCCTCATCCCGCTCTACATCCTGATCGTCCAGTTCGGGTGGGCCGACTCGTACCAGGCGCTCATCGTGCCCGGCATGGTCAGCGCGTTCGGCATCTTCCTCTTCAGGCAGAACTTCAAGACGATCCCGCAGGAGCTGATCGACGCCGCGCACGTCGACGGCGCCACCGAGCCGCAGATCCTCTTCCGCATCGTGTGGCCGCTCTCCCTGCCGTCCCTGATAACGGTTGGCATCTTCACGTTCATGGGCGGATGGAACGACTTCCTCTGGCCGTCCATCGTCAACCGTGAGCTCGGGGTCCAGACGCTCACGCAGATGGTCACCCTCTACGGCATCGGCGGTCAGGCCGGCGGCCAGACGGGCGCCGTCATGGCGAGCAGCCTGCTCGCCGTGGTGCCGATGGTCATCGTCTACCTGGTCTTCCAGCGCTACTACCTCGAGGGCATCGCTTCCACGGGGGTGAAAGGATGAGGAGGCATGAAGTGAAAGCAACCGTGACGCACTCGCGCAAGTTCCGGATGGCCGGCTCGGCTCACCTAGCGGTCGCCTATGAACTGCGACGCTTGCTAGCCGCCAGGGCGCGCAGCCTCAGAGCCGCGCTCCTGGGGGCGTTGCTCGGCCCGGTCCTCGCCGCGTTCGTGGGCGGGGTCATGGCCCAGACGACCATCACCTTCTGGCCGTCATCCAACCCGGAGGAGATCCAGTTCGCCACGCAGATCGTCTCCCAGTGGAACGGCGAACACCCTGAGCTGCAGATCAAGATGCAGCCGCTGCCAGCCAGCCGCTCGACGGAGGAGGTGCTCCTGGCCGCCATCGCCGCCCGCACGACGCCGGACGTGGCCGCCAACATCTATCCCGGTGCCATCAGCCAGTTCGTCGAGGCCGGCGGGCTCTACGAACACGAGTCGCTGCCCGGCTTCATGGAGTTCATGACGGAGCGCAGCGGTGAGGATGTCGTGGCGCTCTACACGCATCCGTCAGGGCATGTCTACCAGATACCCTGGAAGGCCAACCCCGTCATGTTCGCCTACAACGTGAAGCTCCTCGCGGAGGCGGGCATAGAGCCGGGCGACCTCGCCACCTACTCCGGCTTCCTGGAGGCGGCCAAGAAGGTCGAGGACCACTGGGGCGGCGAGAAGCACCTCTACACTCCCACCGTCGACGTCACGTGGTGGCAGCGCTTCTTCGACTTCTACGCGCTGTACATCGCGGCTAGCCAAGGACAGACGCTCCTGGACGATAACGGCGACGTCGTCTTCGACAACGATGCCGGGCGCGAAGTGTTCGAGTTCCTCGCCACCTTCTTCCGCGAGGGCTACGCGCCCAAGGGGCAGACGGCGCAGAACCGCTTCTTCCAGGGCACGACGCTCGTCGAGCAGGCCGGCCCTTTCACCATGCCGTTCTATGAGAACAACGCACCCGAGGGCTTCGAGTTCGGTCTCATCCCCGTCCCTGTGCCAGACCGCCTCGCCGGCCAGCCCGTGTACACGTACGGCGACCCCAAGAACATCGCCATCTTCACGACCTCGAAGCACCCCGAGGAGGCGTGGGAGTTCATCGAGTTCATCCTCTCGCCCGAGAACGACGCGCTCTTCATGAGCATCACGGGCCAAGTGCCTTACCGCCTCGGCATGACGACGGACCCGCTCTTCACGCCGATCCTGGCCGAGAAACCGAACCTCACCGCCTTCCTCGACCAGACGGCGCGGACGCGCGGGGTGGACGACACCCCCTACCTGATCGAGATCTTCACGGCCATCAGTCGCGAGTACGAGGCGGGCGTCATCCAGGGCGTCCGCGAGCCCGCCGCTGCCCTGCGCCGCGCCGCGCAGCAGGCGAAGGACATCATCAGCGGGTTCTTCTGAGCAGGTTCTTAAGCAAGCAAGACGCGCAAGAGCGCGAAGAAGGGAAGGACGAATGAGACCCACCAGACTGTTCGCAACGCTACTGACACTCCTACTCGCCACCACCGCGGCCGCCGAGACGCGGAGCTTCACGGTGAAAGGCGGCAGCGAGGCGGCGCCGGTGCCCGTGTCGCTCGACCTCCTCACCGTCCGCAACACCATCGGTGCAGACTTCGCCTTCGACTGGAGCAGCCTCCAGGTCCTG
>JBDZVI010000125.1:0-4861 GCA_040255585.1 Deinococcaceae bacterium | reverse complement strand
GGCGCTGCGCGCGACGCTGCCGCCCCGCTAGCCCGGCGCGCCGGCGCCGCCGGTGCCGTCGCCACCGCCGGTGGGTGGGGCCGGGTTCTGCGGGGTGGGCGTCTGGGCGGGCGGCGCCTGCGGTGTCGGAGTCGGCGCCGGGGTGGACGAGGCCGGTGGCCGGGTTCCGCCGCCCGTGCCGCCGGACGTGCCGCCGGTCCCGCCGTCGCCTCTGGCGCCGTCGCCCCCCGGGGTTGGCGTGGTCGTCGTCGGCGTCGTCGCGGTGCCGCCAGCGGCGCCCGGGTCGACCGGCGCGGTCGACGGCGTCGTGACCGGGGGCAGGCCCTTGGCCTCGCGCTCCTTGTTCTTGCGCGCGTCGACGATCTTGTTGGCCGCGACGACGAAGTCGTGCCAGATGAGCGCCGGGAACGTGCCGCCGGTCACGTCGGAGCCGCGGAACTCGGTGAGCATCGGCTTGAGCGTCGTCGGATAGCCGACCCAGACGGCGATCGTCCAGCGGTCGGTGAAGCCGACGAACCAGGCGTCGCCCGAGTTCTCGGTCGTCCCGGTCTTGCCGGCCGCAAAGCCGCCGTACTGGGCGCGGGTCGCGGTGCCGAACCGCACCGGCCCGGTCATGAGCTGGGTGGCGAGGTCGGCCACCTTGGCCGGGAGCACCCGGGTCGCGCGCAGCTGGTTGTCCTCGACGAGCTTCGTCTTGCCGTCCGTGGTGACGCGCTCGATCTTCGAGATGCCGACCGGACCGTCGTCGGAGGTCCCCAGCGTGCCGCTGATCCGCCGGCCGTGAGCGGCGAAGGTCTCGTAGGCGTGGGCCATGTCGAGCGGCGTGACGCCCTGGCGCAGGCCGCCGAGCGTCATCGCGTAGTTCGACGAGACCGGCGTGCGGATGCCCATCCGCTCGGCCAGGCGCGCGACACGCTTGGTGCCGACCTGGATGCCCAGCGCGGCGAACACGGCGTTGTCGGAGTGCGTCAGCGCGCTGGCGACCGTCGACTGCCCGGAGTACTCGCCCTCGAAGTTGTTGACGACGAAGACCTCGCCGCCGCCGCCCGGCACCTTGAACTCGCGCTTGCGCGACGGGAACACCGCGCCGGGACCGATGCCCTCGCGCAGCGCCTGGGCGAGGATGAACGGCTTGAACGCCGAGCCGGGCTGGCGCTGGCCCTGGGTGGCGAGGTTGAACGGCGCCTCCTGGTAGTCGCGGCCGCCGACCATCGCGCGCACCTCACCGGACTGGTTGTCGAGCACGACGACCGACGCGGTCGGGCCGCCCGCCCAGGCCAGATAGTTGTTGACCGCCTGGCGCGCAGCGCGCTGCAGGTCGAGGTCGAGCGTCGTGCGCACCCGGAGGTTGCCCTCGAAGGCCCGCTGGGCGCCGACCTGGTCGACGAGGCTCTGGCGCACCCACGAGATGAAGTACTCGGCGCCCGCGTTGGGCGGCGTGTCGATCCGCGGCGGCGAGAGCTTGTAGTAGGTCTGCTCGCCGAGTGCCTCGGTGTACTCGCTCTGGGTGATGTAGCCCTGCTCGAGCATCTTGCGCAGGACCATGTCGCGGCGCGTCTTGGCGGCTCGCGGGTGGGCGACCGGGTCGAACGCGGACGGGGAGGCGATGATCGCGGCGAGCATCGCCGACTCGGCCGGGTTCAACTGGCTCGCGCAGGTCGAGTGATGCGGCGTGCCGCAGCCCTCGTGGTTGGGGTCGGCGCCGAAGTACGTCCGTGCCGCCGCTTCGACCCCGTAGGCGCCGTTGCCGAAGTAGACGGAGTTCAGGTACTCGGTGAGGATCCGGTCCTTCGACCACTTGCGCGTGAGGTGGTAGGCCATCGCGGCCTCGCGCATCTTCTCGAAGATCGTCCGGTTGTTCTGCGCCTTCAGGGCGTTCTTGACGAACTGCTGGGCGATCGTGGAGCCGCCCTGGGCGCCGTGGCCGGCGATGACGTCCTGGACGAACGCGCGCGCGATGCCGCGCAGGTCGACGCCGGAGTTCTCGTAGAAGCGCCGGTCCTCGATCGCGATGACCGCATGCTTGACGTTCGCGCCGATCTCGTCGCGGCCGACGATGATCCGGCCCTGGTTGGAGGTCAGCGTCGTCAGCCGCCGGCCCTGGGCGTCGTAGAGGACCGAGTTCTTGCGCTTGGCGACCTGCGGCAGCTGCTCGAGCGCGGGCAGGTCGCTGGCGACCGCCATCATCATCCCGAAGAGCGTCGAGACGACCGCCAGGGCGGCGAGCGGGATGAGCACGCCGAGCAGCCGCAGCTTCTTGATGCGCGGCCGCGGGGCAGCGTTGGCCGGCCCGGGGTCGGGCACGGAGGTCAGATGCGGTCCGGTCGGGTCGCTCATGGCGCTGGCGCCGGCCGGGGGCGGCGCGGACGAAGGGGCGTCGACGGGCGGCGGCACAGGCCCTGCCGACTGGTCTGACTCTAGCATTGGCCCCGCATGCCGACGCCCGCCGAGACCGCCGCCCAACTGCTGGCCAACGCCCACGAGTCGCTGCCCGATGGGGGCCTGGCGGCGAAGCTCGCCACGGCCGAACGGGAGGGCCGGCAGCTGCGCGTCAAGCTCGGCCTCGATCCGACGGCGCCCGACATCCACCTCGGTCACACGGTCGTGCTCGGCAAGCTGCGCGAGTTCCAGGACCTCGGCCATCGGGTCGTGCTCATCGTCGGCGACTACACCGCGCGCGTGGGCGACCCGAGCGGTCGCTCGTCGACGCGGCCGGTGCTCAGCGGCGAGCAGATCGATGACAACGCCCGGACCTACCAGCAGCAGGCGTTCACCGTCCTGCGCGACGACCCCGAGTTGCTGGAGGTCCGTCGCAACGGCGAGTGGCTCGACATGCCGGCCGAGCAGCTCTTCGCGCTCGCGCGCGTGGCGACGGTCGCCCAGATCCTCGAGCGTGACGACTTCGCCAAGCGCTTCTCCGCCCGCCGGCCGATCTCGGTGCTGGAGATGCTCTATCCGCTGTTGCAGGGCTACGACTCGGTGGCGATCGAGTCCGACGTCGAGCTCGGCGGCACCGATCAGACGTTCAACCTGCTGCTGGGCCGCGACGTCCAGCGCGCCTACGGCCGGCCGGAGCAGGTCATCCTCACGATGCCGATCCTGCCGGGCATCGACGGTCACGAGAAGATGTCGAAGTCGCTGGGCAACCACATCGGGGTCACCGAGCCGCCGTCGGAGCAGTTCGGCAAGACGATGCGGCTGCCCGACGAGGCGATGGAGGCATGGTTCTCGCTGCTGGCGGTGCCGCGCCCGCCGCAGGGCACGGGCCCTCGCGACGCCAAGCGCGCGCTCGCGCGGGGGATCGTGGCGCGCTTCCACGGCGAGCAGGCGGCGGCGGCCGCCGAGGCGCAGTTCGACCGCCTCTTCGTCGACCACGGCCTGCCCGATGAGGTGCCCGAGCACCGCTTCGGCGCCGACGGCGGCATCGTCCACGTCCCGGCGTTGGTCGCCGAGGCGTTCGGCCGCACCCGCTCGGAGGCCCGGAGGCTGCTGGCCCAGGGCGGCGTCAAGCTCGACGGAGAGGCCCTCGGCGCCGAGGAGCTCGACGTGCCCGCCGAACGGCTCGACGGCCGCGTCCTGCAGGTCGGCAAGCGAGGGTTCCGGCGGCTCGTCGGGGCCGGCTGAATCGCGCGGTCCTGAGCGCGATCACGACCGCGCGACACGCTGCGGCGATCTGTGCGTATACTGCCGCGCCGCGGGGCGCTGATCGGGTCTGACCTGAGACGCTCCCCCCGCGCCGAGCGGTGCTAGACTGCTCGGTCCGCCCAGCAGACCTCTGCTGGAGCGTCCTCTCGAAGGAGTCCCCTTCCCGAGAACGGGCGCGACGGTCTTTGAAAACTCAACAGCATGCGCACCTCGATCTCTAGTCGGGATCGGAGTGTGCGTCCAGGTTCGACCCCTCGGGTCGTCGCTTCGGCGACGGTCGCGAGGGTCTGAGAAAGAAATCCCGTCATACCTCGGGATGCGCCGTGTACGTCGCATCCCACATGAGGCATGACAGCTCTTCGTAGTGGGTGCGCCTTCGGGCGTGCCGGCTATCACTTCACGGAGAGTTTGATCCTGGCTCAGGACGAACGCTGGCGGCGTGCTTAACACATGCAAGTGGAGCGACGAACCGGGGCTTGCCCCGGGGCAAAGCCGCGAACGGGTGAGTAACACGTGGGTAACCTGCCCTGTTGATTGGGACAACCCCGGGAAACCGGGGCTAATACCAAATGTGCTCCTCCCACATCAGTGGGATGAGGAAAGGAGGCTTCGGCTTCCGCAACGGGATGGGCCCGCGGCCCATTAGCTTGTTGGTGAGGTAACGGCTCACCAAGGCAACGATGGGTAGCTGGTCTGAGAGGACGATCAGCCACACTGGGACTGAGACACGGCCCAGACTCCTACGGGAGGCAGCAGTGGGGAATCTTGCGCAATGCGCGAAAGCGTGACGCAGCAACGCCGCGTGGGGGAAGAAGGCCTTCGGGTTGTAAACCTCTTTCAGTTGGGACGAAGCTTCGCCGGTGAATAGCCGGCTGGAGTGACGGTACCTTCAGAAGAAGCCCCGGCTAACTACGTGCCAGCAGCCGCGGTAATACGTAGGGGGCAAGCGTTGTCCGGAATCATTGGGCGTAAAGCGCGTGTAGGTGGCTTGGTAAGTCCGCTCTGAAAGCCCGGGGCTCAACCCCGGGAGGCGGGTGGATACTGTCAAGCTTGAGTCCGGAAGAGGCGAGTGGAATTCCCGGTGTAGCGGTGAAATGCGCAGATATCGGGAGGAACACCAATGGCGAAGGCAGCTCGCTGGGACGTGACTGACACTGAGACGCGAAAGCGTGGGGAGCGAACAGGATTAGATACCCTGGTAGTCCACGCCGTAAAC
>JBDZVI010000037.1:17723-27108 GCA_040255585.1 Deinococcaceae bacterium | reverse complement strand
GTCACGGTCCAGCCGGCTACGGCAAGGCAGATGAGCGGCATGATGGCGGCCCGCACGTTGTCGAGCCCGCTCGACGGCAGCCAGCCCAGCTTCACGGAGAAGAGGAGGATGAGCATCAGCCCCAGCCAGAAGCTGGGCATGGCGGCGGTGAGGAGCGTCAGCACGCGCATGACGTTGTCGAAGAGCGAGTTCTGCCGCACAGCCAGGGCGACGCCGAGCGGTATCGCCACTATCAGGATCAACGCGAGTGAGCCGAACGCCAGGATGAGCGTGTTGGGCAAGCGTACGCCGATCATCTCGAGCACGGGTCGCTTGGTGGAGTAAGACGTCCCGAAGTCGCCGGTCAAGACGCCGCCCATGTAGCGCGCGTACCTGACGAGGAGCGGGTCGTCCAGACCGAGCTGCTCCCGCATCATCGCCAGCTGTTCCGGTTTGGCGCCGAGGCCGAGGATCAGTTGCGCCGGGTCGCTCGGGCTCAGGGAGAGAAGCGCGAAGACGAGCAGGGTGGTGGCGATGAGCACCGGGATGATGTGCGTCAGGCGCTTCAACACGTAGCTGGTCATGGCTTCCCTCTACCGGTCGGCTTGGTGAGCGTCGGGGTGGACCCCCGCGGCTTGGGCTCGGCGGCCGGATGCGTCGTGGTTGCCGCGTCGGGCGTCGGCGGAGCCGCATGAGCGACCCTGCCGACGCCCGACGTCTTACGCATGGGCCTTGCGCGAACCCTTACTCGAACCGGGCGTGCCGGAACGAGTAGAGCGAGCTCGGATACGTCTCGACCCCGACGAGCCGCGCGTCGAACGCGAACAGCGCGAGCGTGCTGAATGTGGGGATGATGGGCATCTCCGCGGCCGCTATCTCTTGCACCTCGCGTGCGGCGTCGATCAGCACGGAGCTGTCGACGGCGCCCTTGGCCAGGTCGTACAGCTCGTCGACGCGCGCGTTCTCGAAGAACGAGATGTTCTGGGAGCCGAAGCTCCCGCTCCAATAGTTCTCCAGGGCGCTCATCGGGTCGCCGGTGATGTTGTTCCACGAGCCGGACAGCATCTGGTACTCGCCGCGCGCCATCCCCTCGAGGAACACGCCGAACTCGAAGTTCTTGATGGTCATCTCCACGCCGATGGCGCTGAGCAGCGCCTGATACGTCTCAGCCACGGACGTGTTGCCGCCGTACGTCCACATGTCGAACTTGAGCGGGTTGGCGGGGCCGTAGCCCTCGGCCTCCAGCAGCTGCCTGGCCTTCTCGAGGTCGAAGGTCGGCACGTTCGGCGAGGCGTAGTAGGTGGAGAACATGGTGGGCGTCATGCTGTCGATGACGGTCGAGCCGCCCTGGACGACGGCCAGGCCCTCCTTGTCGGTGGCGTAAGCCATGGCGAGCCTGACGTTCGTGTTGTCGAACGGCGCCTTCTGCGTGTTCATGGAGATGAAGGCGGTGTTGGTGGTCTTCTGCTGGATGACGTTCAGGCGCGGGTTGCTCTCGGCGCGCGCGAGGTCGTGGAAGCTGATGGCGGCGAACTGCGCCTCGCCCGTCTCGGCGGCGATGTAGCGGTTGGCATCTTCTGGGATGGTCCTGAACACGATGCGGGGGATGGCGGGCGCGGCGAACGGGTAGTCGGCCCACGCCTCCAGCTCGAGCCTGTCGCCCGGCACGAAGTTCTTCACGATGTACGGGCCTGTGCCGATCGGCTTGTTCGCGAAGTCAGCGCCCGGAGTCTCACTGTACGCCTGGTTGAGGACGTGCGCTGCGGCCATCAGTTCGCGGATGGTCGAGCTGTTCGGTTCCACCAGCTTGATGGTCACCTCGGACGCTCCCGTCGCTTCCGTCGAGGCGATGTTGTTCATGACCGAGGCGAGGCGCGGTACCTCGCGCAGGCGCTCGACCGAGAACACGATGTCCTGGGCCGTGAGCGGCGCTCCGTTGTGGAACACGAAGCCGTCTCCCAGCGTCACCTTGAAGGTCGTGGCGTCCACGAACTCCCAGCTCGTGGCTACGCCGGGCGCGAACTCGAAGTTCTCGTCGAAGTCGACGATCCGGTCGTAGACGTGGTTCATGGCGATAGTGGTGTTGGTGAAGTTCGCTACCGCCGCGTCCAGCGTGTTGCCGATGGCGGTGACGGCCACCACCAACTCAGTGGGCGTGGCGGTCTGAGCGGTCGCGGTCGTGAACGTGAGCAGGGTGGCGAGGAGGGCCGGCAGGATCACGGCGAGCCGCCTGCGTGGTGCTTGTCTGGGGGTGGGGGCTGTCGTCATGTTCTCAGGGCTCCGTTTCTTGAGGTCTACGTTCTTGAGGTCTACGTTCTTGAGGTCTACGTCGTGAGATGTCTCGAGGGGCCTCAGGGCGCTTCGAGGAAGCTCGCGTGGTGGTGGTTCATTCCCGAGCATCGGCTCTGATCATCAGCCGCACACCTCCCGCAGCACTCTCAACCAGTTGCCTCCGATGACCTTGGCGGCGTCCACATCGCTGTACCCCCGGGCGAGCAGGCCAGCGGTGACGTTGGGGAACTCGCGGTAATCCTTTAGACCGTGGATCCACTCGGTCGAGGGCCCGTCGCCCGGCGCGAACCCGATAGTCGGAGCTATCAGGCGCTTGAACTCCAGCGCCATCCACCTAGTCTGCGGCATGGGCCAGTCCGTGCCGATGCCCACGCTGTCGATGCCGACGAGGCTCACTATGTGGTCGACGTGGTCGAGCACGTGGTCAAGGGTGGAGTTCGCAGGGTCAGGCGCCACGAACCACGGCATGGCGAAGACGCCGATCACGCCGCCCGTCTCCGCGATTGCCCGTAGCTCCGCGTCGCTCTTGCAGCGGTCGTGCGCGTAGACCGCAGAGGCGCCGGTGTGGGTAGCCACCACCGGTCGCTCCGAGTAGGCGCACGCGTCGAGCGTCGTCTGCCGCCCGCAGTGCGACGTGTCGACCACGATGCCGAGCTCGTCGCACTTGGCCACGAAACGCATGCCGAAGCGGCTGAGCCCCGCGTCGTTGGGCTCCATGCACCCCGCGCCGATCAGGTTGTGGTTGTTGTACGTGAGCTGCTGGACTCTGAGGCCGAAGTCGTAGGCGAGCTCGAGGAGCCCAAGGTCCTTGCCGTACCCTTCCGCCTCCTGGCTCGTGACGATCCCCGCACGCCGGCCGGTCGCATGCGCCCGCTCGATCTCGGCGGCCGTGCGCGCCTTGACGAGCCACGGCTTATGGTCGAACTCCTCCTGGACGCCGACGAGGCTGCGCATGAGGGAGTCTTGCGTCCGGATGGAGAGCTGGCGGCATGCGGCCGTGATGCCGCTCTCGGTCCAGCACTCCTCGTAGAGGTCCGCGAGCTTGCCGTTCGTGTACCAGTGGCGGACTAGTTCGCTGGCGTAGCGCACCTGCTCGGCCTCGTCGCCGGGGCGCGCGCTCCGCGCGAGCGTGAGGAGTTCGTCCTCGAGCTCGGCCGGCAGGGAGTAGGTGCCGATCGGCCCCTGGAAGAGCATGTCGATGACGATGCTGTCCTCGTGCAGTCTGCGGGCGTGGTCGAGCTGGGCGTCGGTGAGCGCGTGACTCTGGTTCATGCCGATGGCTCCCTTCGCGAGCCGGTCTGCAGCGCGGCGAACACGTAGTCGGCGGCCAGCAGGTCCTGCACCGCTTGGCCGAGCGATTCGAAGACGGTTATCTCGGTGGGGCTCGTCCTGCCCGGCAGCTCCCCGGCGAGGACGCTCCCGACCGTGCCCAGCACGTGACTCTCCGTTACGGCGCCGTCCGCGATGGCTAGCAGGAGGTCGCCGGCTTCCTTGAGGGCCGCCGGCAGCCAGTCGACGAAGACCCTGCCGGCGGCGACCAGATCGCTGCCCAGTTCGCGCGCCTTAGGAGTGCACGAGCCGACGGCGTTGACGTGCGCGCCGGGTTTCACGTCGGGTGCGAAGAGGATGGGCTCCGTGGCGGCGGTGACGGTGCAGATGATGTCGGCGTCGGCCGTGGCCTCCGCGACGGTGGCGTAGGCGCTGACGGGGAGGCCGATCGCGGTGCGCGCGTACCGGGCGAAGGCTTCGGCGCGGTCCGGTTGGCGGTCCCACACGCTGACGGTGCGCAGCTGCCTGACGCGCGCCATCGCCTCGAGGTGCTGCCTGGCCTGGACGCCGGTGCCGAGGATGGCTAGGTGATCGGCGTCCGGCCTGGCCAGGGCGTCGGTCGCAGCCGCGGACGCCGCCGCAGTGCGGATGGCGGTGACGGCCTCGGCGTCGACCACAGCTTTGACGGCTCCGCCACGCGTCTCGAACAGGAGGATCAGCCCCTGGTGCGACGGCCTGCCGCTGCGGTAGTTGTCGGGGAAGACGCTCAGGACCTTCACGCCCGCCATCTCGGAGGCCTGATCGTAGGCGGGCATCATCCCCAGCACGTTGCGGCCGTGGAGGGGGAGGACGGGGCGTACCATCTGGCGGGCCCGGTCGGTGCTGAGCGCCGTCAGGGCCGTGCGCATCAGGCCTATGCAGATGCCCATGTCGAGCAGGCCCGCGACCTGGTCGCCCGTGATGACGAGCGGCCCGGCGGCGTACTCCGGGCTTCTGGCATGCGGCACCGCGCTAACCCGTTCCACTGGTAGCTCTTCGCGCACCGGACCTCCTATACGAAGGAGGGTAAGCGCGAAGGCGGCTGTCTGTATACTGACTCTAAGTCGTCTATAAGTGACGTGCCGAGGTGCCTGCGCGTTTCCCGCGCTTCGGGCGGCTCGATCGGGAGCGAGGTAAAGCAAGCATGTTCAGGCTTGGCGTGGTCGGCCACCGCGATACCTTGCAGGTCGTCGAAGGTATCGTCCAGGAGTACTTCGACGACGTAGCCGTCGTTCCCGAGGAGTTTGGCAACGACGACGACATCGTCGACGCGGTGCAGCGCATCTCCCACCTGCAGACCCGGTGCGACGGGATCCTCTACTCGCGCAAGGATCCGTACCTGCTCGTGACGAGCCGCCTCCATCACAACGTGCCCGTCCGCTACGTAGAGGTGGATAGCTCCGACCTCCTGATCAGCCTTCTCGCCGCCATGGTGCAGCTGGGGTCCGTGCCCGACTCCATCAGCGTCGACTCGTTCGACGCCCCCACGGTCGCCGCGGCCCTCGGTAGCGTCGGTATCTCGGACGGTAGCGTCGCGATCCGCTGTGTCAGCCCGGGGCAGGGCGGGGACGGGTTCGTGAAGGCGACCCTACAGCAGCACGTCGGCAACCACTCGGCCGGCAGCAAGCTGTGCATCACGAACATCACGGACGTGCACCACTCGCTCCTCGGACTTGGGGTGCCTAGCACCCTGATCAGCCCGTCGCTCGAGTCCTTCGTTCACGAGATACGGAACCTGATGCTGCGGCACCAGCTCCGCACCCAGGACTCGACGGGCCTGGCCATCATGCACATCCACCTGCAGTACAAGGAGAAGTACCGCTACCACGGCACCATGCCCATCCGGGAAGTCGACGACCTCAGCAAGGCGGCCAAGCTCATCGCCGTGTTCGCGGAGGAGGTCGACAGCGCCATGTTCCAACTGAGCCGCTGGGAGTACCTGATCCTGTGTAGCCGGTCGCTGCTCGAGAACGCGACGGACGACTTCGCCGACATAAGCATCATGCGCGACATCAACCTGGAGACGACCTTCGACGCGGCGGTCAGCGTCGGTTGCGGCCAGACAGTCAAGCAGGCGGAGGCGAACGCGTTCAGCGCCCTGAACGAGGGCCATACGTTGACGGGTACTTACGCGCTGGTGGTCACCGGCTCGGGCGAGCCGCTCGGTCCGATCAAACCCAAGAGCCAACGTTACCCGCACCAGAGCGGCCCGGAGGCGAACCTGACGCGTATCGCGGGGGAGACCGGCGTGAGCACGCAGGTCCTGAACCGCCTCTACGGGCTCACGGTGGCGCGAAACACGAACCTGTTCACGTCGGCCGAGTTGGCGGGGCTGTTGGGCGTGAGCACGCGGACCGTGAACCGCATCGTCGGGCGGTTGTTGCCGCACGGTTACGCGGCCGTTGAGGGCAAGGACCTGACCCACGGGTTCGGCAGGCCTGCTCGGGTGTTGCGGTTCAGGTTGTGAGCGGCATCGTGAGGGGCGCGTCAGGGTGCGCGCCGCAGCTCGAACCGGCCGCTGGACAGTTCTTCTTCGTCGACGATCTCGCGCATGGTCCCTAGCCAGGTGCTGCCATACTGCGCGGCGCGCAGGTACCAAGGTCGCGCTTCGAGTGTGAGGCCCAGAGCGGCCGGTTGCGGAAGGCCGTACTGCGGTTGGAGGTACCGCTGCGCGTCGTTCCCGTAGACGGTTCCGGATAACCCGACGGCGGTGGCGCCGTCTATGCTGACTGTCCCGGAGATGTCGTAGGTGCGAGGGTTCACGTAGTGCGCTTCCACGTCCAGTTGCAGCGCGTAGTAGTGACCAACGGCATAGTCGTGCACGACGCTGAAGTCGTTCGCCGCGACCAGTTGAGAGCCCGCGATCAGGTACCGCCCGTCGGCGCTCCACAGGGAGGCCACAGTGCCCGGATGCGGGAACTGCGCAAGCGTGCCCCCGGTGGCTACGTCCACGATCCTCACCATATAGAGGTCGGACTCTCGAGCGAGCGACACGAGCCCGACCTGCGTACCGTCCGGGTTGAGGCTTCGCAGCCAGGTCTCCACGGACTGATCTAGCGGTAGCTCGAGCGGTAGTTCTGCCGCGCCGCCAGCGATGTCGAACACTTCCACCTTGTCTTCGGACCCGACCGCCAACCGCCGCCCGTCCGCGCTGAAGGCGAACTGCGGTCCGCGGCTCCAGCCAAGCGGACCTTCGCGCTCGAAGACGACCTCGTAGGTGGAGGCGTCCCAGACCCTCAGTGCGTAGCCGGTGCCGGCGCTGCGGGCAGCGGACAACAAGAGGGCGCCGTCGGCACTGAAGGCGACCAGCACGGCTTCGTCTCCGGCCGTCTCCAGTTCGCGTGCGAGCTCGCCGGTCGTCGTGTCGAACACGAGGATGCCGGGAGTCCGGCCGGTCACCGCCAGTGCCCCGCCCGTGGGGCTGAGGGCCAGCAGTTCCGGCCCACAATCTTCACAGGCCGTCAGGAGGCCGCTGACATCGAAGATCCTCACGAGCTGCCCGTCATGACCGCTCCAGAGTGCGACGTCGTAGTTGACGATGCCCGCGACGAGCGTTCCGGTGGCATCGATGCTCAGTTCGACCCGCCAGAGCTCCTCGTCCGCGGCCTGGTCGAGGGTCACGACAAGCTCCGAGGTCTCGGGGTTCCAGAACTCGAGCGAGTCCGACCAAGCCACGGCGAGCAGCGAGGCGTCGCCCGCGAGGGCCATGGGGTACGGCACCCGGCGCGTGTCCACGTAGCCGGCGTACGGACCCCGCAGGATCCGCGGGTCCGTGTCGAAGTCGAGTCTCTCCGCTTCTGGCCTCGGGCAGGCCGTCAGCGCCAGCGTGAGGAGCGCGAGGCCGAGTCCGGCCGAGGAGCGGCGGAGGGCCGAAGAAAGTCGGAGAGTCGAGGAGCGTCTGAGGCCGCGAGAAGTGTCGGCGCGCTGCCTGCTGCTCGTTGATCCGTCTTCGGTCATTCGGCTCTCCGCAACTCGAACGGGTACGAGTACCAGTACGCGGTGCCTTCGCGAGAGTCGTCCGTCATGTTCCCCCACCATTCGCCTTCGTGGCTGGGCTCCGTGCCGAACCCGCGATGGAGCTGCCGCGCATGCAGCGTCCACGGGTACGCATGCAGTTCTAGCTCGAGCTCCGCGGGCCGCGGAGCGCGCGACTGCGGTTGCACGTAGCGTTGCGTCTCGTTGCCGACCACGGTCCCGGTGAACTCGCTGGCGGGGCCGCCGTCGATGCTGACCGAGCCGGAGACGTCGTACGACAGCGTGTCGACGTACCGCGCCGTGGCTGTCAGCTCCAGGTCGTGGAGCTGGCCGAGAGTGTAGTCGCGAACGGCGCTGAAGCTGTCCGCCGTGAGCAGCTGCGAGCCAAGGAGCAGGTAACGACCGTCCGGGCTCCAGGTCGATTGGGCGCGGAGTGCGATCTTGACTCGCGCGAGGGTGGCGCCCGTGGCAACCTCGATGATGTCGAGAGTCGAACCTTGCTCGGTCAGCTTCCCTATCACCACCTGAGAACCGTCAGCGTTAAGGGCTCGGAACCAAGGAGACTCCGACTCCGCGAACTGAAGGACCTGCCTGCCACCCACCAGGTCGAAAAGCTCGAGTCTGGTGTCCGAACTGACTGCCAGCCGCTGTCCGTCAGCGCTGAAGGCGAACCGCGGGAAGTGTCTGCGGTCGACCGTTCCGGTGCGCTCGAACACGACGTCATAGGTGTTCGTGTCCCACACCCGCAGGGCATAGCGGGTGTCCGACAGGTATGACGCGGTGGCCAGCAGGGTTCCGTCGGCGTTGAAGGAGACCATCTCGACCCGCCTCCCCTCGGTTGCGAGTTCGTCACCGATGGTGCCTGTAGACGGGTCTACGAGGATGACCACCGGCGCATCTCCGACCACGGCCAGCAAGCCGGCGGAAGGGCTGAGGGATATGGCGCCTGCGCCGCAGTACAGACAGTCGCCCAACCGACCCCCGGGATCGAAGCTGCGAAGCAGCTTCCCGCTGCCGGCGTCCCATAGGAGCACCTTGCCGTCCAGGATGCCGGCCACGAGCGATCCGGAGCCGTCGACGCTCAGACCACCAAGCCAGGGCCAGGAGTCGTCGTTCGAAGGGAGGTAGAGCGTCTTGATCAGCTCGGACGTCTCGGGGTTCCACAACTCGATCGAGTTCGGCCACGAGACTGCAAGGACCGAGGCGTCGCCCGAGAACTCCATGAGATTCGGCACCTCGCGCATATCCACGAAACCGACGTAAGCACCGCGTAGGACGCGGGCATCGTTGTCGAAATCGAGCCGGTCCGGTGGCGGGATGCCGGGGCAAGCCGTGAGCGCTAGAGCCAGCAGCGCGATAGCTAGTCCAACCGGGCCGGCGCGAAGCCAGTTCGGCCTGCCGCGGGCACGCCGACCCTCCGCCGACCGTTCGTTCTCAGACTCCATGATCCACGATAGGTCGGCGGCAGGTCCGTTTGGGCGGCGAGTCGGAGCTCGGTTGACAATGCGAGATGGACGTTCGGGGAGATGGCGTTCGCTTTCCTCGTACGCTCTCCTCGTATTATCAAATGGTTTCGGTATAGTCGTAGCGGCCAACGGTTGACTGGTGCTCTTTGGTATGCAGGGCAGTCCGCCTAAAAAGGCTCGTGTGCAGCGTGGACGGATCGTATGTAGCTACTGGGCGGAAGTTCAATACATGACCGCATCGAGTAGCGCCAAGACTTCATCCAGCACCGCAGGTGGCGCTTCGCCGGCCCTTCGAATCTGCCTCGACCGGAAGTCGACCGACTTGATCTGCTCGACCATGATGAAGCCGGTCACGGCCGCGGCGC
>JBDZVI010000037.1:0-17623 GCA_040255585.1 Deinococcaceae bacterium | reverse complement strand
AAGTCGACCGACTTGATCTGCTCGACCATGATGAAGCCGGTCACGGCCGCGGCGCTTGGCAGTTCGACATGAAACGGGAATTGTCGACGCGTGCTGGTGATGGGGCAGACGACGCAGAGACCGGTATGGCGATTGAACAGCCCGTTGCTGACCACTAAGGCTGGCCGACGACCGCGCTGCTCGTGACCCGATTGAGGGTCGAAGCTGACTGTGACGAGATCGCCTTTACGTGGAATGTAGCTCGTCACTCACCACGCCTCCCTAGAGAGCGGTTCGCCCCAGTCAACTTCTTCTGGGGCATAGTCCTTTGGTATCGCCTCGACTAGTTCCCTAAGGTCGAGCTTGCCCCGTACCGATCGGGCGGGTCGGACCACGATCGTGCCATCTTGGACCACGATGATCACCTCGTCTCCGACTTCGAAATCCGCTTGTGCCAGGATCGCTTTGCTCAGGCGGAGCCCTTGGCTGTTCCCCCAGCGCTGGATCTTCGCGTTCATGGGTGTCCTTTCATGGCTATACGAAGTATAGCCATGAAAGGCGCGCGCCTCAGATGCCGGCCGTCTGCCGCCCCTCATCGTGCGCCTCCGGGCCTTCGCCGTTGAGCGCAGGTCAGGACCGTGGACCCCCTCGCCGTCGCCTTCGATAGCCTCCGTCAGTAGCCTCCAGCAATCGCCACGCACATCGGAGAAGCTCTAGGGTCAGCGTGCTTCGCAGCAACGCCCCGGATATCATGGCAACCAGGCAGAGAAAGCCTGCGGGCGAGGCGTCCCAGACGGCCTCACGCCGGAAGGAGCGGTTATGGACGGCTTCGGCCTCCTGACGATGATCCTCGTACTGATCGCGCTCGCGATCCTGATGAGTGGCATCAAGACGGTGCCTCAAGGCGAGCACTGGACTGTTCAGCGCTTCGGTCGCTACGTACAAACCCTCACCCCGGGGCTTCGGTTCATCGTTCCGTTGGTCGACCGGGTCGGGAAGCGGCTCAGCGTCATGGAGCAGGTCCTCGACGTGCCGGCGCAAACGGTGATCACGCGCGACAACGCCGCGGTCGTTACCGACGGCGTCGTGTTCTTCCGTATCGATGACGCCGCCAAGGCCGCGTATCAGGTACAGCAGCTCCAGAACGCCATCATCAACCTGACGACCACGAACCTGCGAAGCGTGATCGGTGCCATGGACCTGGACGAGACCCTCTCGAACCGCCAACGCATCAACGAGACCCTGATGGGCGTCGTCGATGAGGCAACTCAGCCATGGGGCGTCAAGATAATCCGCATCGAGATCCGCGACATCCGCATGTCGGCGGAGCTGCAGGACGCGATGAACCTCCAGATGACCGCCGAGCGGCGGCGGCGAGCTACCGTGACCGAGGCTAACGGTAAGCGCGAGGCGGCGATCCTGGAAGCGGAAGGCGAGAAGCAGGCGGAGATCCTGCGCGCGCAGGGACTCCGTGAAGCAGCGTTCCTCGAGGCGGAGGCGCGCGAGCGTGCGGCCGAGGCGGAAGCTCGGGCAACGACCACCGTGTCGGCTGCCATAAGGGACGGCGATGTGCGCGCGATCCAGTACTTCGTCGCGAAGGAGTACGTGGCCGCGCTTCAGACTGTCGGCTCGGCGCCCAACAGCAAGGTCGTCCTGATGCCGGTCGAGGCCACCGGCATAACCGGCGCCATCGCCGGCGTTACGGAACTCCTGCAGGGCGCGAAGTCGGGATGAGCTGGCTGTTCGACACGCCGTGGCTCTGGTGGATAGCGGGAGCGGCTCTGGTGGGCCTGGAGCTCCTCGTTCCGGGCGTCTTCCTGCTCTGGATCGGGTTGGGTGCCGCAGCCACCGGCGTAGTGCTGGCTGCGCTGCCGGGGCTACCCCTAACATGGCAACTCCTGAGCTTCGCCGCCCTGATGTTCGTCGCACTAGCGGCAGGCATCGCCGTGCAGCGACGAGCCAACGCAGCTGGACCCAAGCTCAACCAGGAGCTTCAGGGCCTCGTCGGGCGGCGCTTCCAGAGCCTGGTGACGTTCGAGCACGGGCGAGGGAGGGTGCAGGTCGGCGATTCGAGCTACGCCGCCGAGTCGGACGAGCCTGTGACGGCGGGGGAGCTGGTCGAGGTCGTGGGGACGGAAGGGACTAAGTTGCGGGTCAAGCGGGCGATCAACGCCTAGCGGGCGACGAGTTCGCGTGCTCCACGTCGGTATGGATGAAGTCTGAACCTACGAACAGCAGCGGCTCGGAGGTCGCAACTGCAAGCGCGTAGGAGAAGCAGTCGCCGAGGTTCAGCTGGGCGGGGTGACCGCTCCCTTTGCCATAGTCATCGTATGCGCGACTAGCGATCCGAGACTGGTTCTCATCGAACGGGACGATCTCAACGTTCCACGTTTGGAGAAGCCGATTCACTAGTCGAACCTTCTCCGTTGGTAGTCGTCGTGTGACCACGGCGTTGAGTTCTACGGCCGTAGCCGCCGACATCCGGGGGGCGGCCTCGGCGGCGATGAGTTCGGCCAAGTGCTCCGCGCCTGGCTCGCCTCTGATGATGGCCAGGATCGCCGACGTGTCGAGAATCATCTCGGAAGCCCGGCCTCGTCGTAGAGTTCCGCCTCGGCGGAGCGTAATGCCCTGAAGGTATCTTCATCGACATCGTCTCGGATGCGCTTCAGTAGGGCGGCGGCGGCCCGGAGCTTCGTATCTTGGGCGCCGGAGCTGTGCGCGGCATCGGCGTCGAGTGCGGCCAGTCGTTCTAGCACGGCGACCTCGATAGCCTGAGTCTGGGATGTCCCGGTGCGCTCTGCCAGTTCACGCACGAGCGCGGTCGTCCTCGGGTTCTTGATGTTCAAGCTCACGGTAGAAGGATACCATGAGGGGGTGTATAAGGTAGAGCACCGCGTGGCCTGGGCGACCGTTATTCCCATCCGCTCGAGCCTCGATGCCAAAACGTGCTTGGTCTGTGAGCCGCATCATGCTATTGGACAAACCGGACTCCATGGAGTTCAGCAACGCTGAGCCGCCGGCGACATGACTCTTCGCCGGCGACGTCTACGGTGAACCGCGTTTTCTATCGCGTGACTACCGCATGGAGTGGAAGCCAACCTTGTTGCCTTCGGTGTCCTCGAACAGCGCGTAGTACCCGAAGTCGTTGCCGATCTCGGTCTTCTGCAAGAGAACCTTGCCGCCGGCAGCTTCTACACGGGCGAGTGCTGGGGAGAGGTCCTCGCCGACGTTGAGGTAGATCAGGCTGCCGTGCCCCGAGGGGGAGTTGCCGTCGCCTTGCACGAGAGCGCCGCCGAGCCCGTTCGGATCGGCAGACAGGAAGCCCATGGTCGTCGGCCCCATATCGAGCGACTCGATGGGGCGGTCCAGTACGGCCTCGTAGAAGGCTTTGGCGCGGCTGAAGTCGGTGACAGGGATCTCGAACCAGTTCAGTGCGTGGACGGATGCGGACATGAGGCCTCCTAAGGTGGTGGCGGCCACCCTAGCAGCCCAGAAAAGCTCTTGGGTGAGGATGGTGACGTCTAGCCAGCTTTGAGCGTCATGCTCAACTCGGCCAAGGACTCTCGTAGCAAACGGATGGCCTTGGGACCGACGCCGTGTAGGGCGAGCAACTCGGACTCCGTTCTGCGTGCGGCATCGTCGAGGGTAGTGACACCGGCGGCCAACAACGCCCGGGTCGCCGGCTTCCCGATGCTCTTCGGTAGGGCGTGAGTGCCCGGTTTGGCTGCGTCGGCGCGGGCGGCCAGTCTGGCCTTAGCAAGCGCCGCTGGCGCTTTGCTCGACCATGACTTCTCGACCAGCGAGTCAAGTTCCTTGCCGTTGATGGTGGCGAGCGGGACCCGGATGCCGATCGACGTGCCCGAGCGTGTGAGCCTCTGGGCGGCGGGGAAGAGCGCGAGCGCCTCATCGGCGAGCTGTTCGGTCATCGCCAGTTGTACGAAGTCGTCGTTCGTCAGCGATGCGAACCCTTTGCCGCGTACCTTGAAGGCGGGCATGCCGAAGTGCGTGCCTTCTTCGACCTCGGGAAGCGCGAGGGCTGCTTTGCGGAGTTGGGTCTTGGTCGTCATGACGCCAGGCCTCGTCGGTATGAGGACCCATGCTTTGGTGGACCTCGTCTAATGGTCAGTAAGCCGCCACGCGTCCTTGACCGCGCCCAACTCGAGCGTTCTCTGACGTTACCAGCCGTCATGTGATCGTGAGTCACGTTGCGTCCGCCACCTGTTCTGCAAGGTCTTTCGCGCCACCTGCGACGCGCCCGCCCTCATCGCTGGCGCCGACCGCGATCCACGAAGCCGACATCAATATGACCTGCGAAATCAAGTTGAACCAGATCATCAAGCCGATGATGGCCGTGAACGAGGCGAGCAGCGGGTTGCCGCCGGATGCGGTCAACAGACGGCTTCCCAGCATCTTGAGGACAGCCAGACCCGTGGCGCCCATCATCACTCCGCCAAGCAGTCTTCTCGTTGGTATGGGTATGCCCGCCAGCACCCTGAACAGGCTGGCCAGCGCGGCAGCATCGAACAAGTACATCACGGTGAGGCCGACCACCCGTGCCGCCAAGTCCGTAGCCGACCAGTGAAAGTAGGCACCGAAGATGCCGAGCGCCCTCGTACCGACGAGCGTGAGCCCCGCCGAGACCAATACAGCCAGGCCGAAGGCGAAGGCAAGCCCGACGTCCTGCAGGCGCAGGATCAGAGGGTTGGTCCTTCTTCCAGCCAGCCCGAAGATGGTGCGTATGGCGGCGCGCGAGGCGGCCAACCAACCAAGTGCGGTGAGCAAAAGACCGATGGAGGCAACCGCGCCCGTCCAACTCAGCACCGGCACTGCCAGCAGTGCGTTGGCCTTGATGATTCCGCTCCCATCCCCCGTGTCTATCAGACCTGGCACGGCGCTGTTGATGAACTCGAAGACCGCGTCGCTCAGCGTCGGCTGCGCTTTGAGCACGAGCCCTCCGATGGAGAACCCCAACCACAGGGCGGCGAATGCCGCGAATATGGAGTGGAACGACAGCCCCGCCGCCAGTAGGGGACCGCGGTTCAAGTTGTAGTTGTGCAAGACACGCACTGGCCGGAACCGGTAGAAGGCAGTGGTGGCTAGTTTCACCCGCGCGGATGAGTGCCTGCGACCGGCGCGCCCGGTGTCCGGGGCCACACCCTCGTGTGCGACCATCCGCACGCGGGACCGGGGCTCGTCAAGCTGGTGGTCTCGGGGCTCGTTGGCTATGGAAGCAGGGTACACGGCTACCTGCGCGGCCGTCGGGTGTAGGCGCCGTGTGGAGCTTGACCGGTTGGTGACGCCTGGCGGGCACGTTTTGGTCGGCACGGCGGGCGCCTGCCCGGTAGCCTGTCAGTTCACCTGAGTCGTGGGCGGTTCGAACAGCAGGGAGCCGCCCCAGTTGTAGCCGCGGGGCGCCCACTCGAACCGCTTGGTTGGCGTGATGGTGATGTCGCCCGAGCCTTGACCCGGGTTCGGGAGGCGGACGAGTTCGGACGTGAATCCGTGGGCGTTGGTGCCGGAGGCAACCCAGAGGTCGCCCGAACTGTCTATGCCCACCTGGGCACTGTTCACGATCGCGGGGCCGCCCACATGGATGACGGCCGATGGCTCCGCCGACCGCGCGAGCGTCGTGATCGCGTCAGGATCGTCGAACCGGCTCACGACGACCCCGCCGCGGTTGCCAACGTACAGCCTGCCCTGCCGGTCGAAAGCCAAGCTCGTGGGGTTGCGGATGGGCGAGTTGGGCGCATCCGCGTCGTTCACTGCGGCGAACATGAGGTCGGGCAAGAAGTCCGTGAGGGAGCCGACCAGCGAATCGGCATCGTCGATACGAGAGACCGACCAGTCGTAAAGGTCGGTGAGCCACAGGTTGCCGAGGGCGTCGAAGAGGATCGAGGTAGCGTAGCTGTTCCGGAAGATGGTGGCGGGGACGCTACCAAGTTCGAGTGCGGCCTCCGGGGTCATGTTCGTGGTTCCTACCGCACCGGACGTTCCGGCGAACCTTAGTAGCCTGGTCGCCACGGGCGCGGTGTCGGGGTCCGAGTCGCCGCGGTCGACCACCCAAAGCTTGCCTAGCGGCGAGAAGGCCAGGCCGGCCGGTTCAACGAAGGCCGTGCTCGTGAGCGTGGCGACCGGCACCGGGTTCGCCTGGGCGAGCGCCTGAGCAGCGTCGTACACGAGGATCTCGGCGGCCGTTGCGTCTATGACGTAGATCCGCCCGTCCGGTCCGTAGAGCGCGGCGGTCGGCGTGTGGTTACCCGGCAGGGTGAACTTGGCGTCGGGTGCCAATGAGCCCGCATCGGTGACGGCCGTCATGACCTCCACCGACTTGTAGTCCATGTTCGGGATAAGTAGGTAGATGTCGGGGTTGGGGAGGGGAGCGGGCCCACCGCAGGAGGCCAAGAGGCTCACTACCAGCAGTATTAGGAGCGGATAGGCGGCAGTGGCTGGTCGGCCCCGGCGTAGGGGCTTGATCGCAGTGAGCTTCATCGGTGTACCTCCGGCGACTTGGGTTCTGGGCCACTTTTCCAGCCAGACGGTCGCACCTGGCCCAACGGCCTATCATGGCCCCCATGCAGAAGTACCTCGATGCAGCCATCACTGCGGCTCTGGCCGCCGGCTTAGAACTCACCGATGATGAGTTCGGTGCCATTGGGGCGTAGGTTCGACCACGAGACCGCCAGTAGTCAGAACCAGATCTCGTTGTTCGCCTCGAGCTGGAAGTTCGTGCCGCTCTGCGGCCCTGCCAGGCTCGTGCCGACGGTCATCTCACCGGTCGGTGACGCGCCCTGGACGCTGTTGTTCCAGGTGTTGCCGGAGGCCGTGACCACCCCGATGCTCGAGGTCTCGAAGTGGATGCCCGTCACGCCGTTCGTCCTGATCACGTTCAAGCCTGGGTCGTTGATGGTGCCGAGATCGGCGGCAGAGACCATCGACTGCACATGCCCGAAACCCTCGAGGTACACACCGGACGCAGCGTTGCCTGTGATGGTCGTGCCCCTGACCTTGATGCTCGCAGGCTCGGCGAGCCGGATACCGAGGCCGTCGTTGCCGCTGATGTCGGCATCCCGTACGTCCGCATGAGCGAACGACGTGACCTCCAGTCCGTTGCCCTCGTTCTGCGTGATCTGCGTGTCCTCGACGTATAGGGTGCCGCTCTCGCCCGAGGCCGAGTTGCCTTGCATCGACACTGCCCCGCGGCCGGCGCCCACGCCACTCACACGCCCGCCGATCAGCCTTAGGTCACCGAGGAGACCTTGGGCGTAGATGCCGTCGCCCGTCGCTCCTTCGATGACGACGTGGTCGAGCGTCACATCGGCGGATGTGAAGAAGATCCTCACGGCCGTGCCGCGCGTGTTGGTGATGGTCACGCCGGTCAGGCTGGCCGACCCGGAGCCGCTCGGGATCCACAGCCCAGCCTCGCTGTCGTCGACGGTCAGGTTGCGCGCGCTGAAACGCACCTGAGCCCATACCCTGAACGCAGCGCTGCCACCCGCCACGCTCCCGCCGTCGACGGACACCGTCGCGTCCTCCCTGGCGTCGACGCCCACGGCCGATCCCGTGCTCTGGAACACGCACCCCTGCAGTGTCACGTCGCTGTCGCCAAGAGCCACGACGCTTATGGTCGCGATCCCGGTGAAGCGGAGGCCGACCAGTTCGACGGTGCCACCCGTCACCGACACCCCCACGGCGAAGTCCTCGATAGTCAAGTCTGTTGCCGCCCCTCCTTGGGCGAACGCCAGGGCCTTGCCTTCACCTGCGATAGAGCTGGCCAGGACCGCGCCGCCGGGCGCGACCGAGGCAATGGTGACCCCGGCCGGTACGGCGAGGGGCCACACTTCGCCCCGGTACGTCCCGACCTGCAGGAAGACCTCACCGCCGGCCTTGACGAGCTCGAGCGCGCGTCCGATGGTCTTGAGGGGCCGCGCCGCCGTGCCAGCTGCAGCGTCGGAACCTGCCGCGGGATTGACGAACAGCGGTCCGGGCGGGCCAGCAGGACCGCCGCTGCACGCGCTCAGCAGCAGCATGAGCGGCAACATCAGACGTGGAACGAGGGCGCGCATCGCTGCTCCTTACTAGGCGGGGGGAAACCCAGCGAATCATACCGCCGCCAGCGGTCTTGGCGTTGCCTGGCGGGGCGACGCCAACGAGGTGGCCCTCAGGGCACGGCCCTGCTGCATATCTCAATACACGTGAATGAAGTTGTTCTCCCCGAGGATCGAGAAGTGGGGCGAGTTGAAGTACGGCCACATGCCGTCTGGCGGATAGATGTCGGGGGCTGGCGTCTCGCCGGCCAACGACGTGGCGCTCATGGTGAAGACCTCCGGGTCTCCGAGCCCAGGGCGGTCAGCGCGTACGTCGAGGAGTTGGTCGGCTGTGCCCGGCCCGTTGTCGTAGAGGAGGTTGTTGCCCGCCTCCGAGAAGTTCCCGAAGTCGGCCCTCTCCGGTTCGCCTTCCACGTAGACGCCGAACTCACCGTTGTCGTGAACGGTCGTGTCGCGCACGATCAGGCTCTTACCGCCGAACCACAGCCCGGCTTGGGTGTTGGCGTGTAGCTCGCTTCCGCGCGCTTCGGCGCTGCCACCCTCGATGACCTCAAGGCCGTGATCGCTGTTGTGGTGGAACTCGCTGTCTTCGAGAACGGCGCTCGCGTCGCCTGCCACGGCGACTCCGGTCAGGTTGCCGTATGCCTCGAAGCCGTCGGTCTGAAGCGTCGGGGCGCCGTCACCCAGGCGCACGCCTGCGGCCGCGTTGTCGTGCGCGGAGCCCCCCTCGAGCTCGAGGTGTGCCCCGCCCACCACCAGCACCCCGTCCTCACCGTTGGCGCTGAACTCGCTTGAGTGGGCGATCACCTGTCCGCCGTCCACTGCCAACCCGACCACGTTGCCATGAGCCCGGACCGCTTGCAGTACGACGTCGCCTGCGGTCACGAAGAAGCCGGCCGCGAAGCTCTCTGCCGTCAGACCGCCGGCCCCGCCGGCGTCGGCGAACGCCAGTCCGACCGCGAATGGCGAACCCGCGCTTCCCGGGCCCTTGAGAACGACGCCGGCCGTGCTCTGGCCCTGTACGAGCACGCCTGCTGGAACGTTGGGCCCGGGATCGAGTACGCCGCCAACGAGGGTCGGCCAAGTCTCGCCCGAGGCCGCCGAGTAGGTGCCGTCCAGTAGCCCGACCGTGTCGCCCGCCTGGGCTTGCGTCAGCGCGTAGGTCAAAGTTCGGTAGGGGTCGTCTGCCGTTCCGGCTCCGGCGTCGTCGTCGCCGGCAGGTCCTGCGGTTACGGCGGTGACGATGAGGGCGCCCTCGAAGACGGTGTCGCCGCCTTCGGCGGTTAGGAGCAGGTCCTTCTGCCCGATCGTCGCTCCATGCGGCACCGCCGCCGAGAGTTCGAGCCGTTGCTCCGTACGGGTCAGGACGTTGGTCGCTAGGTCGCCGACCTTCACGTCGGTGACCCTCTCGAGGTTGGTGCCGGTGACCGCAAGCGTAACCTCGCCGGACCCTTGCCGTACCTGCGAGCTGCCGTTGTTGTCCTCGACCACCACCTCGGTCGCCAGGGCGACGGCCTTGCCGATATGCAACGTCAGGGTCTCGCTGCGGGTCACGCTGCCGCCGACGGCCTTGACCGTCGGAAACGACGTACCCTCCTTGGCCAAGTCGGTTACCTGGAAGCGCAATGTACCTTCGCTCGTCGTGATGGTCAGAGGATCGGTGTCTAGGCCGGTCGCGTCGCCCTCGATGGTCACCGCTATCGGTTCATCGAAGCCACCGCTGCGGTTGACCACGATCCGCGCCTCGCCGACGTCAGTAACGCGGAGGTCGAGGACGGCCGGTTCCAAGGTGATGGTGAAGGTCGCCTCGGCGGGCTTGGTGGTTTGAGTGCATGCAGCAGCCAGTACGGCGAGCAGGCTCAAGAGGATGAGACGGTTCGCCTTGACGGTGGTGTTGCGGAGCGGTGAAGGTGCCATGGGTCCTCCTACCGGATCCCGTTGTGGTAGACCTTGACGAACCAGTTGAACACCGTTGCGGTCGTACCGTCCGTGACGCCGACCGAGTAGTAGACCTCCATCATGAAGTTGATGCTTGGTAGGGTCCCTGGGTACCAAACCATCGGGCTCGCAAGCTCTAACGTGCCGGTGTGGTTCGTGCCCAGGCCGACATCCCCATTGATAGAACAGTTGGAGCAGCGCGCGCTGAAGGTGTAGGTGATGGCGTCGGGGTCGCTGGGGTGCTCGGGATCGTACGCGTGGACCGAAAGCTGCAAGGGGTTGGAGGTCGGCGTAACCTCGGCACCGTAGGGGATGGCGCCATACTCGTAGTGCCCCTCATCATCGGTGTAGTGGTATCCGGTAACCGTGAGCGGCGCGTCTATGACGGGCGGCAGGTCCGGTGGCGGGTTGGTGACGATAACACTGAAGGTGCGCGCCGGGCTTACTGCGCCCTGCGGGTCATGCGCTGTGAGGGTGATCGTGCGGGTGCCCATGACGTTGAACACCGCCCGGCCATAGCAGACATCGGCAGCAACATTGAGGGGCGCGACCGTGTCGGGCGCGA
Source organism: Deinococcaceae bacterium (assembly GCA_040255585.1). Classification (GTDB taxonomy): domain Bacteria; phylum Deinococcota; class Deinococci; order Deinococcales; family Trueperaceae; genus JAAYYF01. The sequence continues at coordinate 7,096 of JBDZVI010000037.1, read as the reverse complement.
CGACCGACCACGTTAGCGCCGAGCAGTCGAGCTTGCTGTTCGGGTCGCTGGCGGCGGCGCTGACGAAGTAGGGAACGGTCTGCGATACGGTGCCGCTGCCCGCGCTGCCGAAGACGGTGGGAGGGGTATTGACGACATCGAGCTTGAAGGTCGCTGTCGAGGTGGCGCCATGGTTATCGGTGGCGCGGATGGTGATGGTGCGCAGACCCGGGGTCTGGAAGGTGTACATAGCGGCCGGCAGCGCCCCGTCCAGGTCCGAGGTCAGCGTGAACGGCGTTTTGCCCGTCTCGGGATCGATGACACAGTAGATCCCGTAGAAGTCGTCACAACTTCCGCCGTTCGTGAGGAACCCGAGGTTCACCTCCTTGCCCAGGTCGACGCGGTTCGTCGGCGACTTCACCACGATCGTGGGCGGTGAGTTGGACGACCGCCCGAACTCCTTGCTGCGCTGGAAGATGGTGCCGCTGCTGTCGGCCACGCGGCCCACCACCGGGATGTCGACGATGAAGCCGTAATACCCTTCCAACGAGCCGGTGAGGATCCAGAAGGGGTCGCGCGGGACGGCTGCGTCGAGCTTCACACCCATCTGCGCGCCCAGCGTGGGACCGGCGACGCCGTAGATCATCAGCGACGCTTCGGCCTTGGTGTGCGCCTCGAGCTCGAGCCCGGCGGCCACGGCGAAGTTCTGGTCGAAACTCGTGTCGAACGCCGGGGCGGGATCGAACGTGCTCCAACCCTTGTCGTCGACCCATTTGGCGCCGATCTTGGCCGCAGCCGTCTGCTCGACGCTGTAGTCGAAGTTCAGATGAACCTCGCCGCTGGCGCCGACGAACACGTAGACCGTTGGCACGAAGCAGATCGGCACGACCAGGATCAAGAAACACTGAGGCGTGAAGCGGTACTCAGCGACCTTCTTCTCCTTGCTCAGCTTGGCGTTGGCTTCTCCCCAGACGTGCAACCTGGCAGCCTGCTCGAAACCGATCCAGAACTCGAAGCGGTCCACCTCAGGAGTCAGACGCCCTGCTAGGGGGTTGATGTTGTCGATCCCGATGCCGATGTTGTAACCGGCGTTGAAGTACAGGTCACCGCTCACCTTCACCTGCACGGTGACGTCGCCGTCGTCGATGTCGAGCACCGTCTCGTTGAACTGTGCCCTGAAGGAGTACCCGTCGCCGAGGTCGACGGCGTCTTGCGGCGCCAAGCCGACCTGGAGCCCCTCTACCAACGCCGTGGCGGATTGCAGGTCGGCCGGCTCGAGGTCGTAGTGCACATCGAGGTCGCCCTGAGAGATGGCGTCGGTGAGGTTGGCCTGGGTGGTCTCGAGCACCACCTCGCCTGCCTCCTGACGGATCGTCTTGACCTTGCGCAAGTACCCGTTGGGCGCCGCCGTCGACGGTACGGAGACGAGCACGTCATCGGGCCGTAGGTCCGCCAGGAAGCCGGTGTTCGTCGCGAAGCGCATGGTGCCGGAGACGGGGTCGTAATCCGTGAGGGCGGTGCGCGTCTCTTCGTCGGTGACCTTGGTGGTCTCGGGGATCACCGCAGGCCTGGTGCGAGTCGGCGTGGCCGGCTGACCGCACGCCGTGAGTAGCGCCATGATCGCCAGAGCCAGCCGTAGAAGGCGTCGCTGCTTCGTTGGTCGCTTCTTCATCGCCTTTCTCCTTCACCACGAGTTCCGTGCACCCTGTGAGGCCGGCCCGCCGTTACGCCGCGTGATCCCAAGCTCTCGTCAAGCGGCATGTAAGGGTCGGCAGGGCACGGGCCGAAGTCTGAGGTAGAGGCATCCTCTTGCTGTCAGCCTAGTGCGGTCCGAGGAAAGGTACCGTCAGGTTTTCTAGCGTTTGCGCCGGTGCGATACGCGGTGCGTCAGCGGTGCGCCGGCTCGTCGAGGAAGGCCTGCCAGCTGTCCGGCAGCGTGCTCCCAAGCTCAGCCATGCGGATGACGGCGGCGCGGTAGTGGCGCCCAAGGCTTCGGTGGTTGCCTGCCACGCGCAGGGCCTCTAACTGGAGCCTCAGGTAGGCGAGCTGGTACGGCTCCGCTTCGACGAGGATCCCGGCAAGTCGCGCCGCCTCTTTGGGTCTGTATGGGAGCAGCTCCTGGGCGTGCCGAGCGAGCGCCATATGGACGGTGTCTCGCACGCCGCCCTCCAGTTCCAGGCCGTCGAGGTACGCGCCCCGCCACAGTGCCCCATCGGGTTCGGCGAGGAAGGCCTCGAGGTCCGAGGTACATGCGCCTAGGGAGTACCCGCCCGGCGTGGTGGCGACGAGCCCGGCACCGAAGGTGGCGCGCAAGCCTCGCACGACCTCCTTGAGGCTCGAGCTCGCCTTCTCCTCATCCTTGCCGGGGTAGAGCTCGTCGATGAGATCGAGCTTGGCGACGTCGGATCGTCCGTTCACCCTGGCCTCGAGCAAGGCGGCGAGCAGGCGACGGCGCTTGTCGCCCCGCACGGGCTCCAGCGTGGCGCCGTGTGCCCGCATGGGTCCGAGCACTTCGAGGCGGGGGAGAGCCTCACTGGGGGTCTGCGGCGCCTCGAGCAGGGCCGGGAAGTAGCGGCGCGCCACGGTTGCTCCGCTCAAGAGATCGCGCGCCTCGAACCAGGCCTGGTGATCCCTCGCAGCTTCGACGTCGCCGCGTAGACGCGCGATCTCGAGTCCTATCTTGTGGAAGTCGACGGCCCCTTCGGTGTCGCCAGCGATGGCCTCGCCTTGGAGCAACAACTCGAGCGCTACGCTCGCTTCCCCGTGCGCTTCCCACGCGAGCGCGAGCGCCCACAGCGTACGGTAGGCGTCGGTGGGGGCGTTGCCCGTAGCGTCGGCGAGCGCGAGGGACTCCTTCGCCAACGCGAGCCCGCGCTCGGCGTTACCGGTCGCGGTGTTGGCGAGCGAGGCGTCGAACAAGAGTTCGCGCACCGCGCGCGGGTTCCCGACGGCGCGGGCGGCTGCCAACGCCTGCTCGCCGTGCTTGAGCGCCGTCAAGCGGCTGAGCGGGGTCGCCTGCGCGAGGCCGAGCAAGCATGCGATGGAACGGGTGTTGTTGAGGTAGCGGCTGGGTCCGTACAGCTCCAAGGTAGTGATGGCCTCGGTGACCATGTCCTCCGCTTCCTCGAGGCGGCCCTGTTCGATCCGTAGATCGGCGAGGCTGGCGAGCGCGAAGGCGTAAGACATGCCTTCGCCTACGCCCTGCCGGATCCGCAGGCACTCCTCTAGGCACGATTCCATGCCTTCGTAGTCGCCGAGCATGCGGAGGTAGGCGGCTCGGTTGACCAGGGCCGTCGCGCGAAGGCGCGGCGCATGCAACGTCGAGAGGAGAGCGAGTGCTTGGCCGATGTGCTCGTTGGCGCCCGCGGCGTCGCCTTCGTGGTACGCGATGAGCGACAGGATCGAGAGGAACTCGCAGCGCAGCCCGTCCGTCGTGGCCGCCTCCAAGCCGCGCCGCGTCAGGACCTTGGCTTCGGCAACGCGACCGACCGCCAACGCCGAGGCCGCTACCGCCCGCAGCAGTTCCGGTGCCGGATCCGCGTCGAGTTCGGGATGCCCCAGCCAGGTCGTCCACGCTTCCTGGTGCTCCCCGGCCACGTTGCGGCTGGTGACCAGCAAGGAAGCCCGGCGATCTGGAGTCATCGCCTTGGATGGCAGCGAGGCGAGCAACCGCTCCATGTCCGCCTTCCGGCCTGAGCGCGCCAGGAGGTGGGCGTACTGCGTCACCACCTCGACCTGCGCGTAGCCGGTCTCGAACGCCAGCTGCGCCAACCGTAGGGTCTCGGGGAGGTCATGGTCCTGCAGCACCCTCATGGCCTCGACTGCTTTCCGGCAACGGAGCTGCCCGTCCGCATAGGCCGCGGCGCTCGCTTTGAAGCGCGCTGTCAGCACCTCGTCACCGGCAGCGGCGGCGGCCGCCTCTAACAGGGCGAGCGCGGTCGCGGGATCGAGTTCAGCGTCCTCGAGGAAGCGCGCCGCGAACACGGGGCGGCCAGCCAGCGCGCTCACCGCGCGTCGCGCCATCGCCTGACGTCGCTCGGGGAGGATGCCCTTGCGCGTCACCTCGCGGAACAACGGATGGGCGAAAGCGTCGTCCGTGAACACCCCCACCTGCGCTAATCGGCGGATGGAGGCGTCGAGGGCGTCGCGTTCGAGCCCTGCCATCGCGGACCACACTGCCCGATCGGCATGCTCGTCGAGCATCGCCCTCGCCTCCACCACGGGCCCGTCGCGCTCATCGCGGCGGGCGCCGACGATGAGCTGCTCGATGAGCGCTTCGATGCTCGTGGGCAAGAAGTCGTCGACGGGTGCGCGCCAGCGCCAGCGTTGACCGTCGTTCCATAGGTGCCCTTGGCGCGCCAGGTAGCGTAGGAACTCCAGCGTGTAGAGGGGGTTGCCCGCCGCTTTCCCGTACACCCAGTCGGTGGCTTCGAGCGGTAACGGCGCACCTATCTCGGAGCACAGCAGCTCCGCGCTCTCGCTGGCCGAGAGGGCCGCGATCCGTACCGGTAGGAACGGCTCTGTCGGCGGGTGCCTGCCTGTCACCATGACCCCGACGCCGCGCACGCCCAGTGCGGCGATCGCGAGCTGACGAACGAACGCTCGGTTGGCTTCGCCGGCCGAGTGGATGTCCTCGAACAGGAGGACGAAAGGGGTGAGCGCCCGCAGCCAAGTGGCGAAGGCGGCCGCGAGGTTCGAAGGGTCTGACACGGGGCCCGTGCCCGCCGTCGCGACCGCATGTTCCGCCCAGGTTGCGAGCTTCCGAGGTTGCGGCAGGCTCGCAGCGAGTTGCGCAGCGTTGCAGGTAGCCACGACGGAGGCGGCCCGGCACGGCAACTGCGCGAACGCCGCTGCCACGTAGTGGCTCTTGCCGATGCCCGCCTCGCCCCACACCCCCAGCGCGATGCTTGCCCGCCGCTGAGCCACAGGCCGCAGGCGCTCGACCATTACCGCTACCTGGGGTGCCGTCACGTTCGAACCTCGTTCATATCGGCCTGTTGGGCCGGTCGACGGGGAGCGCCCGCTCGCTGTGCGTGACACACCGGCGCTAGGGCGTCTGCTCGTATGAGCCTCAACTTCATCGAGAGTGTACTGCCGGCCTCGCGCACCAGTGCTGCGTCTGATCTATCGGCGCTTGATGCCAAGCGGGGTAGGCATCGTGTCTCGTTGACTCGGTGCCGCCAGGCGATCCGCCGCGCTCCTGGCCGAGGCCGGTGCCAGCGTGGAGCACGCCGCGCCCGACCTCGAGGACGTGTGGCCCATCACCATGGCTTTCTGACACTTGGACGGGTCGCCGGGCTCAGAGGTAGATGCGCTGTTCAGGCGCTGGGACCACTTCCGCACGCAGATGCTCGGGTTCATGCGCCGCTACGACGTGGTGCTCTGCCCCGTGGATCGCCACCCCGCGCCGCCGCACGATGAGGAGGACCTCCAGCGGTTCTCCTACACGTTGCCGTACAGCCTCACTGGCTGGCCATGCGCCGTGGTCAGGGCTGGTACCTCGCCCGAGGGGCTGCCCATCGGGGTGCAGGTCGTTGCGCGGCCCTGGCGCGAGGACGTGGCTCTGGCTGTGGCGCTGCACATCGAGGCGGCCGGCGGTGGGTGGCGGGCCCCAGCCTGAGCCTGGTCCGGGTGGGTGGCGCAAGGGCCCGCGCAGCTACGCGGGCCAGCCCTTCAGTCGCTCGTGTCCGGGCGGCTTACCAACGGGCTCTCCCAGACGGCGATGAGCAACGACTTCAGGGCGTTGAAGCGCTCCGGACCAAGTTGCTCTCGCCACTCGCCCTCGATGCTGCGGAGGATGTGGTGGACCGTGGCGTAGGCGGCATGGCCCTGCTCGGTGAAGCGCACGACGCGCGCGCGGCCCTCCCCGGGCACGTCGGACCTGACCACGTAGCCGAGTCCTTCCAAGCTGTTCAGGAGTTGATGCATGGCCTGCTTGCTCATGCCGGCGCGCTCCGCGAGAACCGATGGCCTGACCCCGTCTGGGCCGGGGTACTGCAGCACCGCCATGTGCGGCAGCCGCAGCCCCTCGAACCCTGCGGCGTTCAGGTCGGCGATGAGCCGCCGGTGGATCGCCTCGGCGGGCACGCGCAGGAGCGCTCCTATGAGCATGTCTTCGGGTGCGACTGGTGCGGGCGTGGAAGGCTTGACCATTGACATTAAGGTAAAGAGAGCTTACTATCTCCCTGGTAAACGAACTTTACCATCTCGGGAGGTGGATGTCCATGCCCAAGTCGACCGCGCTCATGCTCAACCCATCTGATGAAACGCTTCGCCTCGGCCCGCTCACCGTGCGTTTCCTGCTCACGGCCGATGACTCTAACGGCAGCGTCGCCGTGTTCGAGGTCATGGTGCCGGCCGGTCAGCGCTTGGCGGCCCCGGCGCATAGTCACGATGGCTACGAGGAGACGGTTTACGGTCTCAGCGGCATCCTGACCTGGACCGTCGACGGTACGCCGTTCGACGTAGCGGCAGGGCAGGCCCTGTGCATCCCGCGAGGCGCCGTGCACCGGTTCGACAACAACGGCGCTGAGGACTCGAAGGTCCTGTGCATCGTCACGCCTGCCAAGATCGGGCCCGCCTACTTCAGCGAAGCGGCGGAGATCATGCGGGCCGCTGCTGCTGCCGGCGGTCATCCGGACCCGGCGCAGATGAAGGCGCTCATGCTCCGGCACGGACTCACGCCCGCCGCTCCCGCTGCCTGACGCCCCTCGACCGGCGGGTTGCTGCGGTTCGCCCGGTGAGCCCCGCAGCCTCGTCCAGGCCCCGGGTCGCCCACAATGGGCCTCATGCTGATCGAGGACGCTGAGGCGCTGATAGCTGGAGGCGTGCAGAACGCGGGTGGCGTGTGGGCGGACCTTGGTGCGGGCACCGGCACCTTCACGTTGGCCCTAGCCAACCTGCTCGGCGAGGGCGGCACCGTGCACGCGGTCGATGCTTCGAGCTCGGCGCTTGCCCAACTCGAGCGTCGAGCTCGCGGACTGTCCGGTGCACGGGTCGTGACGACGGTTGGCGATTTCACAGAGCCGCTTTCCCTCGATGACCTCGACGGCGTGCTAATGGCCAACTCGCTGCACTTCGTGGATCCACGCACCCAAGCGCATGTCCTCGCCGCGGT
>JBDZVI010000036.1:0-27410 GCA_040255585.1 Deinococcaceae bacterium | reverse complement strand
CACCTTGCCGAGGCCATGGTCGAGGTAGGCGTCCATGTCGCGGCGGGCGTCCGCCGCCCCGAACATCTCCTGGCATGGGCCGGCGCGGCAGCAGCAGCTCATGGGCCCATCCTAGGCGAAGCAGGCATGGGCAGACCAAGCGTCGGCCGGTCGCTGCCTCGAGTTCAGCCGCCGCGCCGCGTGTGACGCCTGTGCGACGCCTCATCCAGCCTAATGGCGAGTAACGAGCCGAGCTGTCGTGGTCAGGTCCAGGGATCGACCGGCAGATTGCGGCTCATCATGGAGGTTGTGCATGCGGCTTCGCGCCCTTCTCGGTCTATCGCTCGTTGCTCTCATCCTCGCCGCCTGCGGCGGAACCCCAACCCCGCCACCACCCGCGTTGGGATGGGTCGAGATCAGCGGCGGAGGGTTCCTCCTGGCCGGCGAAGGCGATTCACGCAGCCTCACCGCCACCGCCTTCAACAACCTCGGCGCACCGATGGATGAAGAGGAGATCGCCTGGGAGACCAGCGATACGTCGGTAGTCGAGGTCGACCAGGAAGGCAACGTCGTGGCCGTCGCCACCAGCGGCGCGGCGCAGATCACCGCCAGGGTAGGCAGCGTGAGGTCCAGCCCCGTACTGGTGACCGTCGGCGGCCTGGCCCCGGGCGCCGTCCTGCTTGACGACGAGGAGTTCACCAGCGAGCCTGAGCCGGTCGACCCGAGCGAAGAGTTCGCGGTCGGCAGCCTGTTCACCGTCAGTGTTCAAGATGCCAGCTCCCTGAGTGTCGGTGACATAGTCGTCTCCAGCGGATTCACCCCGGTGATCGGACGCTTGAACGCCGTCTCCGGGAACACGCTGACACTCGAAGTCTTGCCTATAGGCGAGGTGTTCACCGAGCTCGACCTGGCCAACCAGTCCTTCAGCTCCTCGCCCGCCAACATCAAGCTGAGCAGTGAGGCAGCCGAGTACTTCAACAGCTCCAGAACAGCTTCCGGCGCGATCCGGCTGGAGCCCAAGCAGGACCTCACCTTCACCGGCGCCGAAGACGGCCTGAGCCCGCAGCAGTCCGGCACCCGCCCGTTCGGACCGTTCGAGTGCGTCCTCGTCTCCGGCGAGAGCCCAGTACTTAGCATGAGCATGGGCCCCTTCGAGTACAAGGAGAACCTGACGTTCGAGAGCGCATGGAACGATGAGGAGAAGAAACTCATCGTTCACCTGCAGCCGGAGCTCAAGGTCGACTTGAGGATCAGGGCGACCAGAGCCGACTTTGGGACGGAGAGGTGCAGGGCGACGCTGTTCGAGTCACTTAGCCCGTTCGGCGGCGCTCTCGGCTTCTACCTGGGCGCCGCGGTGCCGGTAGGTATCGGCTTTGAGATCGGAGCCGTCTCCCCGGTAGCGAACGTCGGCTTAGAGATCGACGGCACGGTCAGCCCGAAGATCAGCGCCGGCTTCTCCTGCCAGGGCGGTGACTGCGAGAGCGTCGCAAGTTTCGAGGATGGCGGCAACGTAATCGTCCGCCCCCTTACACCGAGCCTTCCTGACGGCATCCACATCCGTCACCAGATCTCAGTCTTCGCCTTCGCCGCCATCGAGCCCGGAATCCTCAAGCAGGAGCAGAACGGCGCCTTCCGCCGCACCGGTTTGACGGGCAGGCTGCTCATCGCCGAGGCCGGCCGCGAGCTGTACACCCTTTTCGCCAACCGCACCACCCAGGCGCTCGACAGTCTCGATCTGACGCGAGCTTATTACTCCGCCGTCTTCGATTCCGTCCTGCGCGCCGGCAGCGCCGAGAGAAGAGTGCTCGACCTGCTCGGGCTCGCCTACTTCCCAGTGGAATTGGAGATCGAGAGCACCGCCCTGGGCCAATCACCTGAGACCGAGATCTCCCTCGGCGACATCGTAGGCTTCGACAAAGGCGACCGGATCCCCCTCACCATCAGCACCAGCCGGGAGACGCTCAAGTTCCTCGGCAGCGACAACATCGCGTGGTACGAGGCATTCATCCTCACCGACGACAACGAACTCATCCAGATCGCCAGGATAGTGCCGCCGTTGGGTCTGACGAGATCGGAGTTCGATTGGATCGCGACCCACGACTCGGACGACCTGAAGAGCATCCTGGTGTTCGTCACCTCCGCCTTCGTACCCGACCAACCGATCATCGGCAAGTCAGCCCGCATCGGGCAGGAGGGCCGCCTTGAGTTGGTGGGGACCTTTGAACTAGCTCAAACGGGCAGCTTAACCACGACGGAGAATCATGAATACACACCCACGCCGGAGTTTCCCGCCTCTGAGTGGAAGTTCAACCGTACAGAAACCATCACCTCTAACTACCAGGCGACCGTGCCGGTGAACGCCTTCTACCAGAACGGCGACTGGACCTTCATGCCGCAAAGCTGGAATGCAAGTGCACTTTCTACTTTGAACAATGACCTCAGCGTCGTCTATGCCGTGCACGAGTTCCAGAACCCAGCCTGCTACAACCGTGAGAACACGCTGAACCTGAGCTACAGTGGCTTCGGTATCGAAAGCGTCCTCGGCACGATCAAGACGGACCTTACCAGGACCAGGCTGCAATTCAACGCACCGAGTGTGCTGACGCTAGGTACGTCCCTCAAGGTATGGGACTGGCCATGCTTTTCCGGTACGGCAGGAAACAAGTATTTCTTCGAGGGACCGAGTGGAAGCGAGAGTAGAGCCGACGGGCGGCACACCGGCTTCACGAGTACATTCTTTGAGATCTTCATAGACCCTACGGATCCGAGTACCTGGGTCGGCTCGGTCAGCACGGCAGGTGGTGCGATCACCGTCTCCTGGAACCTCATCCTGGACCTGCCGTAGTTCTACTCATCCGCGCGGACGCTCCACCGCTTCCAGCGCCGCCCGCAACTCCGCCCAGCCGGTGCCCGACACGGCTGGGCGGTGGATGGAGGCCGCAAGCTCGTGCCCTTGCGCTCGCTGCGCAGCGTCGCCATGGATGAGTGCCGTGACCGCCACGCGCAGCCGCGCCCTGGCCAGGTCGGTGTCGGCCAGGCCGGCGAGCGCCTTCTCCAGCAGCTCGGCGCCCTCCTCCGCGCGGCCGCTCTCGAACAGGAGCTGGGAGAGCGCGGCCAGGGCGATGGTGCGGTTGGTGGGGTCACCGCTCTCCCGCCGCAAGCGCTGGTAGAGCAATTCGGCTTCCTCACGCCGCCCAAGCCGCAGGTAAGCCCTGGCCAAGTTGAGGCTGAGGAGCTCGCTGGCGTCGTAACCGGCGCGCTCCTCGACCGCCTCGGCCTCGGCCAGGCCCAGCTCGGGCCGGCCCAGCTCCAAGCCGCACGAGAGCAGGTTCGAAACGGCCCAGACGTGCCAGTACCGGTCACCTCCAGCCTTGGCGGCGGCGATGGCCTGGCGGAAGGGGGAGAGCGCCTCCTCGAAACGCTCTAAGCCACAGTAGGTCCAACCGAGGTTCACCAGCAGTTGGCACCGCTGCCGAGTTCCCAGCCGCGGGGCCGGGATCGTTGCCGCGGCCTCCAGTTCGGACAGCACGGCCAACTGGTTGCCGGTCAATGCCGATACGTTGGACATGGCCAAGAGCGCGTCCACGTAGGAACCGGGCACCTGCGTGCGCGCGACCTCCAACGCGGCCTCGGCCTCCGCTGCCGCCAGCTTCGAATCGCCACATCTGAGCGCCAGGTGGACGGCGGCTAGCCGCGCCTGCTGGGCCAGCTCCACCGGCAGGGGTGCCTCGCCTAGCTCTGACAACGCCAGCCTCGACTCGACGAAGTGGCCAGTGGAAAGGAAAGCCTCCGCCCGGTGAAGCTGCAGGCGCCACCGCTCCTCGCCGGCCGGGGCCGTCTCCAGCGCCCGCTCGGTCAAGTGCAAAACGGTTTCGTATAGACCACGCGATGAGAACTGCGCAGTCGCCGCCAGGAAGGCGGCCGCGGCCCACTGGGGCAAGCCCGCCTTCAGCCAGTGTTCAGCGGCCGAGAGCGGTTGCGCGGCAGCCAGGGCCTCGGCCGCCTTGGCGTGGAGCCGCTGCCTGACCCCCGACCCAAGACCCTGGTAGACGGCCTGCGACTGCACATCGTGAACGAAGCTCGCGCCCGCCAGCAGACCGTGCGCCTCCGCCTCCTCGATGGCGTCGAGCAAGCCCCAATCCGACAGGCCCACCAACGAGGCGAGCAGTTCGGGGCTGGCGTCGGCACCGAGCACGCTGGTCACCTGAAGGAGCCTTCTCGCCCCGCCGGAGAGCGCGGAGACACGGCGCTGGATCAGCTCGGTTACCGCTGCTGGCAGGGCACTGACTTCCAGGCCGTCGACCAGTCCCTCCAGTTTCGCGGGCCAGTCGCTGTCGTCCGCCAGGAAGACGCCGGTGTCGAAGAGGGCCTTGATCGTCTCGAGCGCGAACAGAGGGTTGCCGGCGGAGCGTGCGAACAGCCAGGCGGAGAGCCGCGGCCAGTGGCCGTCCGCGCCGGACATCGCGGCGAGGAGGTCGTCCACATCAACCTGACGGAGGCCAGGCAGGTGAAGCTCGAGCAGCTCACCACGGCGGGACAAGGAGGCGGCCAGGTCGCGGAGCTCGGCTGACGCCTCTCCGACACGGTATGCGCCGACACAGTCGACGCCGGCCCGAGCACACAACAGCGCCAGAACCTCGTGCGTGCCGCTGTCCGCCCACTGGAGGTCATCGAACACCAGGGTCGAACCGAGCCCTTCGAGCAGCCTGGCGAGCGCCTCCAGCAGTCTGGCCGCGCCGAGTCTGGCGTCGACCGGGACCGGCTTGGCTTCCGGGGCCACTTCTGGAACCAACCGCGCCAGGTCTTCGAGATACGGGCCGAGGTCGGGCAGCTCGGTCAGGCGCGCGCGGATCAGGTCGACGATCGGATGGAAGGGCGAGTCGACCAGCCCTTCACGCGAGGAGAGGAGGATGGCGTCGGGAAAGGCCTCGAGCAGCAATCGGCTCTTGCCGATGCCGGCCTCGCCGGAGACCAGCTTCAGCCTCGCGCTGCTGTCACGCAGTGCGGCCAACTCGCTCGAGCGTCCGACGAGCCTGACGGGTCTCTCGAGCAGGGGAGGTAGTGACCAGACGGAGTGGTCGGGTGTCTGACCGACCACGCTTAGACCGCTGCTGATGGCCGCTGCCAGTTTCCTTGTCTCGGGCAGCGGATCCAATCCGAGCTCCGCGTTGAGGTTGGCTTCGAAACGCTGGTAGGCGCTCAGCGCGCGTTCGCGCCTGCCCGCGACCGCGCTCGACTCCATGAAGTCCACCAGCACGTCCTCGGCCAACTCGTCGTGGCTCAAGTAGCGCGCCAGGAGCTCCGCCGCCTCGGCATGTCTCGAGGCCGCCCGCAGGTCTCGCGCCTGTCTCAGACAGGCGTCGCGCCAGGCACCCTGCAGGCTCTCCCTCTCGAGGTTCAGCCACTCCTCGAGGCCTGGGGCGTCCTCTACCAGGAAGCCGCCGAGGAGCTGCTGCTGGTGCAGCTCACAGGCTTTGGCCCAGTTACCCGCCGAGATGGCCGCCTTGAAGTCGGACAGGTCGCTGGAGACCTGCCAGCGTAACCAATCGGTCTCCAGCTCCAGGCCGTTGGCCCACGGCAGTCGCCGCGCCCTGTGCAGCAGTGAACGGAGGTTGTGTCGGGCGCCGGCCTCGTCGCTATCGGGCCAGAACAGCCCGGTGAGCTCGTCCCGACTTACCCAGTCGCCGCGGCAGGCGAGATAGACGAGCAGCAGTACCGGCTTATGAGCATGAAGCAACTCAGCACGCCCGCTCGTCTCCACGACTGGCCTTGCCAACAACGTCAAGCGCACTAGAGAAGGATGATAAACGTCGTCGCCGGCCCAGTGCCGGCAACTGTGCCTCGTCTAGCTTGGCAGACCCGCTATTCGGCCTTCGACCGCTCCGCGACCAGGCGCCCGACCTGCTCGTCCTGGCGTAGTCCTGGACCTTAACTACGCCCCCTCACTCCGGCTCCCAGTCACCCACCGGCCTCGTCAACGGCTTCGCCACCAACCACTCCGGTGGACAAGCCCGCATGAGGTCCTCGACGGCCCGGGAGTCGGTCAACTCGGAGTCCAGCCAACGGTCTACGTCGGCGGGGTCCAGGATGACGGGCATGCGATCGTGGATCGCCTGCATGAGCTCGTTCGGGGCGGTCGTCAGGATGGTGAACGACGCTCCCCATTCGTGTAGGGCGTAGAGGCCGGCGAAGAGCAGGGGGCGCCCGTCGGACCGGGTGATCCAGTATGGCTGCTTGCGCTTGGCGCCGGGGATGACCTGCCACTCGTAGAAGCCGCTGGCCGGCACGATGCACCTGGCACGCCGCAGCGCGTCCCTGAAGGAAGGCTTCTCCGCGGCGGACTCGACCCTGGCGTTGAAGAGCGTGCCCTTGACCTGCCCGGGTTCGCGCACCCAGCCAGGCTCTAGGCCCCAACGTCCGACGAGCGTCGTCTCCACGCCGTGCGGCTGCGCCACGAACGCGATCTGCTCGGTAGGGGCGAGGTTGAAGCCGAGCTTGCCCTCTTGCATGGCAGTCAGGATGCGGCGGTAGAAGCGGTCGACGCCCAGCTCGTCGATCAGAGCCTGCACCGCCTTGTCGATCTTGCCCATCCGTCCGCACATGCCACCAACGATGGTAGCGCGGGATCGGCCCGGCACCCTGACGAGAGGCCACAAGGCGGCATGTCCTCCGGAAGCGCCCCGCAGCACACGCGCCCCGATGGGTGTAAGGTTTCGCGTGATGTCTCTCTCTTGGCAAGCTCTCATCATCGGTCTGGCGGGCGGTTTCTTCGGGAGCATGGTCGGGCTCGGCGGGGCGGTCGTCATGATCCCGCTGATGACCGGCTGGGCCATGATCAGCCAGCACAAGGCGCACGCCACGAGCCTCGTTGCCGTGGTGTTCACCGGTCTCGTTGGCGCTTGGGCGTACGCGGGCGACGGGAAGCTGGACTGGGGCATCGCCATCACCGTCGGCATAGCGGCGGTCGTCACGTCGATCATCGCGGCCGCCTACTCCGCGCGCGTTCCGGCCGGTTTGCTAAAGAAGATCTTCGGCGCTCTGCTCGTCGCGGCGGCCATCCTGCTCATCTCGGGCCTCGAGGTGTCCGGCTCCGGCATCGGCGGCGCTTGGCGGTTCCCGTCCGCCCTCATCCTTGGCCTGATGTCGGGCACCCTCACCGGTCTGCTCGGCATCGGCGGCGGCGCCTTCGTCGTGCCGCTCCTCGTGTTCGCCTTCGGTCTCCCTCAACACATCGCCCAGGGCACGAGCTTGGCCGTCATGATCCCTGCGGGCATCGCGGGCACCCTCGTGCACGCGCGGGCCGGGCGCCTCGATCCGAAGCTCGCGATAGGGCTCATCATCGGCGTAGCCGTCGGCGCGTTCGGTGGCGGCAAGCTGGCCCTCCTCACCCCCGAGCGGCCGCTACAGATCATCTTCGGGATCATCCTCCTCTGGACGGGCGCGCGCTACCTCCTTCCCAAGCGCAAGCCGGCCAGCTGATCCTCCAAGGACGGGGCGCGGTGGGCAAGCCGACCCGCTAGACAGCGCGCCCATGGAACAGGCGGGTATGAACGTCGTTCTTGGAGGTCGCCGAACGCGGGCGAGGGCGACGGCGCCACGATCGCCGCACGCAGACGACGACCGGACTACCTGCATACGCTGATACAACGGTGTGATGGAACCGCGCCGCGGCACTACACAAGGTCCGGAGATGACCGTGCTGCCGGTCTCCATCGCGCTCAAGCGGCGCGGCCCCAGCGTATGGGACCTCGTGGCGTTCGGTGTCTTGCTGGCGGGGCTCGCCCTCGTCCTGATCGGCAGCCGCGGCGCGTTCGACGAGCTCGGCCGGGTCGAGGCGAGCGCTCGCTCGCTCGATCCCCGCTCGCTGCCCTGGTACGCGGCGCGAACGAGCCTGCGCATGGTCGTCGCGCTCGGCGCCTCGTTCGTGTTCACGCTCGGCTACGCGACGCTCGCCGCCAAGAACCGCCGTGCCAGGGCCTTCCTGATCCCGCTTCTGGACGTCTTGCAGTCCGTGCCTGTACTCGGCTTCGTCTCGGTAGCCACGCTGTTCTTCCTCAACCTGACGCCTGGCCGCGTGTTCGGCGCCGAGTTGGTGGCGCTGTTCGCCATCTTCACGAGCCAGGCGTGGAACATGACCTTCAGCCTTTACGCGTCGCTGCTCAGCATCCCCAAGGAGCTTGATGAGGTCGGGCGCTCGTTCAGACTGGGGGCATGGGCGCGGTTCTGGCGGATCGAGCTCCCGTACTCGCTGCCACCCCTCATCTGGAACGCCATGGTGTCGATGTCGGGAGCGTGGTTCTTCGTGGTCGCGGCCGAGTCGATCGCCGTCGGCTCGACGACGATCGACCTGCCGGGGGTCGGCACGTACATCGCTTCGGCGCTCGCGGCCAAGGACCTGGCCGCTGTCGGCTGGGCGGTCCTGACCATGGCATGCGTGATCGTCGCCTACGACGTGCTCCTCTTCAGACCCCTCGTGGCGTGGTCGGCCCGCTTCCAGTACGACGTCGGCTACGGCGGCGGCCAGGAAGAGCCGGAGTCGGTCGTCTATCGCGCGCTGACCCGCTCCCGCCTGGTGCGCGGCGTGGCGGCCCGCCTGGCCGGTATCGCGCCACGCCCGCGGCCCGCGCCAACGCGCCCGGCGCCCCGCCGCGAGCCCGCGAGAGAACGACGGTACGACGTGGTGCTGACCGTCACGGCCGTCTTGGTCGCCGCGGCCGGCGTGGTGCTCGCATGGGACTACCTGGCGCGCTCCCTCGACGCCGCCGAGGTGTGGCACGTGGTGGCGTTGGGCTCGTACACGGCGGTGCGCGTGTTCGTGCTGGTCGTCATCGCGAGCCTGGTGTGGGTGCCCGTGGCCGTGCAGGTCGGTCTGCGGCCGCGGTTA
The DNA here is from genome assembly GCA_040255585.1 of Deinococcaceae bacterium. Classification (GTDB taxonomy): domain Bacteria; phylum Deinococcota; class Deinococci; order Deinococcales; family Trueperaceae; genus JAAYYF01. Next base: position 18,547 of record JBDZVI010000036.1, on the reverse strand, counting down.
CGCGCCTGGGTGCAGCCGGCGGCGCAGGTCCTGGCCGCCTTCCCGGCCAACCTGTTGTTCCCGCTCGCCGTATGGGCCATCGTGCGCTTCGGTCTCGACCCGAACATCTGGTTGAGCCCGCTGATGATCCTGGGCACGCAGTGGTACATCCTGTTCAACGTCGCCGCCGGCGCGGCCGGCATCCCTGGCGACCTGCGCGACGTCTCCGCCAGCTTCGGGGTGCGCGGGCTCCTGTGGTGGCGCAAGGTGGCGCTGCCCGCCGTCTCCACGACGTTCCTCACCGGCGTCATCACGGCCTCGGGCGGCGCTTGGAACGCCAGCATCGTCGCCGAACTCGTCCATTGGGGCGACGAGACAATCGAGGCCGCCGGCCTTGGCGCCTACATCGTGAAGGCGACCGCGGCGGGCGACGGCGCGCGCATCGTGCTGGGCATCGCCGTCATGAGCCTCTACGTCGTCCTCATCAACCGCCTCGTCTGGGAGCCCCTCCAACGGTACGTGAGCAGGCACTTCCGCCTAGAGTGAGGGGATGAGGGCGACGGCCACCGAGATAGTGCGGCTCACCGGGGTCGGCAAGACCTTCGCCCGGCCCGGCGGGCAACACCTCGCGGTCCTCGAGGGCGTGTCGCTGACCCTGCAGGAAGGCGAGATCGTCGGCATCGTGGGGCGGTCGGGCTCGGGCAAGAGCACGCTCCTCAGGGTCATCGCCGGCCTGACCGAACCGTCGACCGGCTCCGCCACCTACCGCGGCGTGCCGATCGCGAGTCCGCCGCCGGGGGTGGCCATGGTCTTCCAGGGCTTCGCCCTGCTCCCGTGGTTGACGGTGCTCGGCAACGTGGAACTCGGGCTCCAAGCGCTCGGCGCGAGCAGGGAAGAGACGCGCGAGCGGGCCATGGAAGCCATCGACCTCATCGGGCTCGACGGCTTCGAGCAGGCCTACCCGCGTGAGCTCTCGGGCGGCATGCGCCAACGCGTCGGGATAGCGCGTGCGCTCGTCGTCCACCCGGACGTGCTCCTCATGGACGAGCCGTTCTCGGCCCTCGACGTGCTCACCGCCGAAGCGCTCCGGGCCGAGATCCTGGAACTGTGGTCGAGCGACCGGTTGCCGACCTCCGTCATCGTGCTCGTCACTCACAACATCGAGGAGGCTGTCCTCATGTGCGACCGCGTCCTCGTCTTCGCGAGTCGACCCGGGCGGGTGGCGGCCGAAGTCGCCGTCGACCTGCCCCAGCCACGCGAACGGACCGATCCGCGCTTCGGCAGGCTCGTCGAGCGTCTCTACTCCGAACTGGCCGGACTCACCGTGCCGGTAACGCCGGCGCAGGCGGGCGCCGCGCCACCGGACGTCTTCCGCCACCTCCCCCATGCGTCGCCCGGCGTGATGGCGGGCCTCCTGGAGGCCCTGGCCGACCGGCCGTACTCGGGGCACGCCGACCTTCCCGTGTTCGCCCACTCGCTGCGCATGGAGGTCGACGACCTCTTCCCGGTGGCCGAAGCGCTGCAACTGCTCGGGTTCGTGCGGCTGGAAGGGGGCGACATCATCCTCACCACCGCCGGCAGGCGCTTCGAGACGGCCGAGGGCGACGATCGCAAGGCACTGTTCGCCGAGGCGCTGGTCGGGCGCGTGCCCCTGGTCGGCCACATCCTCGACCTCCTGCAAGCGAGTCCCGACCATCACGCGCCGTACGGGAAGCTCCTCGACGAGCTCGAGGAGCACTTGGCGCCGCACGCGGCGGAGGAGACGCTGCGCACGGCCATCACCTGGAGCCGCTACGCTGAGCTCGTGGAGTACGACGACGCCGCCCAGCTGCTCGGGCTCGAGGAGGAGAAGGCGTGAACGCGCCATGGAGCACCGCTCTCCTCAAGAGCCTCAAAGAGCCCGTCAACGCCCTCACGCACATGGCCGGCATCGCCCTTGCGCTGGCGGCTACCGTGGTCCTGGCCGTCCTGGCGCGAGGCGACGCCACCGCGCTCGCGGCGTTCCTGGTCTTCGGGCTGTCCTCGGTCCTCCTCTTCACGGCGAGCACCCTCCTGCACGCGGTGCGCGCCGGACCCACGGCCGAGCGGTGGCTCAGGCGGCTCGATCATGGCGCCATCTACGTCCTGATCGCAGGCTCCTACACCCCCATCACGCTCGTGGCGCTACAGCCGGAGCGCGCCACCTTGGGGTGGTGGCTCTTCGGGCTCGTCTGGCTCTGCGCCGCCGGTGGCCTGCTCTTCAAGACGTTCTGGTTGGGCGCGCCGCGCTGGCTCAGCACGGCGCTCTACCTGGCCATGGGCTGGCTCGTCGTCCTCGCCATCGTGCCGGTCGCCAGGTCGCTCGGGACGGTCAACACCGTCTGGCTGGGGCTGGGCGGCCTCTTCTACAGCGTCGGGGCGGTCGTCTACGCCCTCAAGCGTCCGCGCCTGTGGCCGGACGTGTTCGGCTACCACGAGCTCTGGCACCTGTTCGTGCTGGCGGGTTGGGGCTGCCACCTCGTGATGATGGTGCGCCTCGCCGCACCGGTCTGACCCGCGCCACACTCCGTGTAACACCCGTATAACCCACGTATAACCCGCGTATAACCCGCCCCGCCCTAGGCTGCCGCGCATGCCAGGCTCGGCCGTTCGGGCGCGCGTAGCGCGCCCCCGCCAGCGACCGCGCCCCGGAGGTGCATTATGAAACGGACCCTCATCGCGCTAGCGTTGGCCTTCGCGGCCCTCGCGAGCGCCGGCCTCGCACAGGAGTACTCGGTCGTCGTTGACGGGGTGCGGTCGCCCATCGCGGCAGTGACCCTGAACGGCGTCGTCTACGTGCCGCTTCAGGCCCTCACCGATGTGGGCGTGGTGGCGACCTTCGACGGGGGAGCGCTCTCCCTGACCCTGCCGCCGAAGGCGGCCGGCGGCGCCGGCCAGCGCGAGTCGGTCGAAGGCTGCCTGCGGCAGGACCTCTTCAACGGCGTCTGGCGCGTGCGGGTGACCGACGTTTCACCGTTGACGGGCGACAAGCCTGGCTGGGGCGTCACCGTCGAGGTGCGCAACGGCTCCACCACGACCCTCATGCCGACGGACGCCGGCGTGGACGGCACGGGGGAGGGCATCCAGCTCGTCTTGGCGGACGGCACCATCCTCGCGGCGGACCCGTACGACGTTCAGGAACTAACGTTCGCCAGCCTGCCGCAGGGCGGGGGCCTGACGCACCAACTGCTCTTCTACCTCCCGAGCGGCGCCAGCCTCGGCCAGCCGGACAAGTTCCTCTTCGAGTTCCACGCGGACGGCATCGGGTTCTCCGAGCAACAGGCGGGCGTGGCCTTCACCGTGCCCAACCCGAGCCTGCGGGTGAGGCTGGGCTGCGGCTAGAACCGCTCGGTGACGGTCTTCATCTCCATGAAGTTGCGCAGGTAGTCCGGTCCGCCCGCCTTGGTGTTCGAGCCGGACATCTTGAAGCCGCCGAACGGCTGGACGCCGACGAGGGCGCCCGTGATCTTCCGGTTGAGGTAGAGGTTGCCGGCCTGGAACTCGCGGCGCGCCTTCTCGAGGTTGCGCCTGTCGTTGCTGATCACGCCGCCCGTCAGGGCGTACATGCTGCCGTTGGCGATCTCGAGCGCGTGGTCGAAGTCGCGGGCCCGCAGCACGCTGACGACGGGTCCGAAGATCTCGTCGCACGCGATGCTGGCGCCGACCGGCACGTCGGCGAACACCGTCGGCTCGATGAACCAGCCGTCGCCCCCGGCCGCACCGCCGCCAGTGAGCAGGCGCGCCTCGGACTTACCCGTCTCGACATAGCCGAGGACCTTCTGGTACTGCCGCTCGTTGATGACGGCGGCGACGTCGTGGTTCTCGTCGGCCGGGCCGACGCTCAACTTCTCGGTGAGCGCCTTGACGCGCTCCAACACGGCGTCGTACACGTCATCGACCACGATGAGCCTGCTCATCGCCGAGCACTTCTGGCCCTGGAAGCCGAAGGCGCTCGCCACGGCGGCGGAGGCGGCCAGCTCGACGTCGGCGGAGGCGTCGACGATGAGCGCGTCCTTGCCGCCCATCTCGAGGAACGTGCGCTTGAGCCAATGCTGACCCGGGTGCACCTTGGCCGCGCGTTCGAAGATGCGCACGCCGGTGGCCACCGAGCCGGTGAAGTTGATGAAGCGCGTGCGCGGATGGTCTACGAGGGCATCACCGAGGACGGCGTCATCGCCGGTGAGGAGGTTGATGACGCCGGCCGGGAAGCCGGCCTCGGCCACGAGCTCCATGAACTTGGCCGCGATGACGGGCGTGGCGGGGGAGGGCTTGATGATGACGGTGTTGCCGACGACCACGGGGCCTACGGCGGTGCCGACCAGGATGGCGAGCAGGAAGTTCCACGGCGGGATGACGAGGCCGACGCCCATGGGCTGGAACGTGGTCGTGTTCTCCTCACCCGGGTGGCAGTAGGTGGGGAGGGGCTCCACGAGAGGGAGCGCGGTGCGCGCGTAGTACTCGCAGAAGTCGATGGCCTCGGCCACGTCGGCGATGGCCTCGAGGTAGTTCTTGGAGGCCTCGAACACGAGCCAGGCCGCGAGCTCGTCGCGCCGGCGACGCATGATGGCGGCGAGCTTGACGAGGAGCCGGGCCCGTTCGGCCATGTCCCAGCGCGACCAGTCGGCGTAGGCCTCCCAGGCGGCGTCCATGGCGCGCTCGATCTCGCGCGGACCGGCCTTGGTGGCACGCCCGACGAGGCGGTCCTTGCGCGATGGGTCGTACGACTCGAGGAACGACCCGGTCATGACCGCTTCGCCGCCGATCGTGAGCGGATAGTCGCGGCCGAGTTGAGCCTCGACGGCGGCGAGGGCCTTCTTGAAGCTGGCCAGCGTGGCCGGGTCGGAGTAGTTGGCGAACGGCTCGTTCTTGTAAGGCTCGAAGAGCATGTGGTCCTCCTAGAGAGTGGCTCCGTCGCCCCGATTACACGACACGGAGCGTAGGGCGGTCGTCTTCAGCCGAACAGCCCGCGCGCCACGAAGGCGAGGTTGGCGGGTCGCTCGGCCAGTCTGCGGCTGAAATAGCCGTACCAGTCCGAACCGAAAGGGACGTAGACGCGCACGGGCAAGCCGGCGGCTGCGAGGCGCTCCTGGAGCTGGGGCTTCACGCCGTAGAGCATCTGCACCTCGAACTTGTCATGGTCGAGCGCGGCGCCCTTGGCGTAAGCCAGCAGCTCGCGCTGCAGGCCCTCGTCGTGCGTGGCGATGTTGAGCTTGAGGCCGGCGCTCAAGGCGCGGTAGGCGAGCGCGCGGTATGCCTCCTCGACGCCGGCGACGTCCTGGATGGCGTGTTCCGCGCTCTCGCGGTAGGCGCCCTTGACGAGCCGCAAGGCCGTCAGGACCTCTGGATAGCGGCCGGCCAGGCCGATCAGCCGCTCGAGGTCCTCGGGCGTGCGGTGGAGGTAGCTCTGCAGCACGGTGCTCACGTGGTGGTGGCCCGCTCGCCTGAGCCCCTCGTAGAGGTCCAGCGTGCCGTCCACGTAAGGCGCGTTCTCCATGTCGAGGCACAGGTGGCCGCCGGTGTCCTTGATGGCGCCGGCCACGCCGTCGGCGAGTTCGAGTGCGAGCTCGAGGCCGACCCCGAGGCCGAGTTGAGTCGGCTTGACGCTGAAGTACGGCTCGACGCCGCTCGCGCGCGCGACGGCGACGCACTCACGCACGGCGGAAGCCACGGCTCGCGAGGCGCTCTCGCTCTCGACGAACTCTCCCAGCAAGTCCAGGATGACGCGTCGGCCGCTCGCCTGGATGGAGAGGAGGGCCGGAACGGCGGAGCGGATGTCCTCACCGGCCACGAAGCGCCCGACGCCCACACGCCAACCGTAGCGTCCGATCACCGACTTGACTGGTCCAGCGCCTGCTATTGCCAGGGTAACGTTGCGATAGAGCGAGTTTAGATCCATACCTTCTGTAGCGATTGTACCTGTGCGAGAGGCCACGTCCGCGTGGACGGGAGGGGGGAGTAAACATTCGAACAGTACCCCGGGCGCGCCGCTGATAACTTGGCTCTAGCCCGGTCGCGGGCTTAGGCAGTAACTCTTTAGGAGCCGTGTGAGACTCTACTTCGTACGCCACGGTGAGACCGACTACAGCCTTGTCGAGGCGCGCGGCGCCCGGGGCGTGGCCAAAGAGTTCGCGCCCCTGACCGCCCTGGGGCGCATCCAGATCGATACCATCGCACGCGACTACCGGCTGCGCGAGGCCGAAGCGATCCTGTGCAGCACGTACACGCGGGCCCTCGAGTCCGCGGCGCTCCTCAGCCGCGCCATCAACAAGCCGCTCTACGTCGAGCACGACCTGCACGAGTGGCTGCCTCAGAAGGACCCGCTGGCCGAGGTCGACCCCAAGAGCTTCGAACGCGCCCGCCAGAGCCTGTCCGGCACGCGCATAGAGGAGGACGCTCCCTGGGAGTCGGTCGACGAGGTGCGCGGTCGCGTGCTGGCGGTGCTGAAGCGCTACCGCCGCTTTCAGACGCTCGTCGTCGTCACCCATGGCGTAGTGATCGGCAGCCTGGTAGGCGTGCAGCGGCTCGTCGACCACGCCGAGATCGTCCCGTTCGACCTCGATGTCGACGGGCCCATCCAGACGCCCAAGGGAACGGAGTGGGTGCCGAGGTGAGCTCTCCGACGTCGAAGGCGGCCGCCCCGGCTGTCGGTACCGCTGCGGTTCCGACCGTAGTCACGGCCGCGGCCGCGGCGGCGGCCGCGACCGCCGCTCAAGCCGCCCTCGAAGCCCGCCCCGTGCTACGGGGGACGCTCGTCAGCATCGAGGCGCTCGAGGCCCACCACCTGCCCGACCTGAAGCGCATCGCCTTCGCCAGCCCCGACGAGTTCCGCCTGACCTCGACCCCCACGGACGAGGCGGAGGCAGAGAAGTACTTCGGCACGGTGTTCGCGCAGCGCGAGGCCGGTCATGCCTACCCCGTCGCCGTGCTGGACGCCGCGGGCAAGGTCGTCGGCACCAGCCGGCTGACCGAGATCGAGCTCAAGCACATGCGCTGCGAGCTTGGCTTCTCCTGGTACGACCCTGGCACGTTCCGCACCGGTGTGAACGTCGAGAGCAAGCTGCTGTTGCTCCGCTTCGCCTTCGAGACCCTCGGCATGCACCGTGTCCAGATCCATACGGACACGCGCAACGTGCGCTCACAGAAGGCCATCCTGGCGCTGGGCGCCAAGTTCGAGGGCGTGTTGAGGCGCCATCAGATCGCCAAGGACGGCTACGTGCGCGACACGATGGTGTACGCCATCACGGACCTCGACTGGCCGGAAGCGGAACGGCACCTGCAAGGCAGGCTCGCGCGCCACCTCGAGAGGCAGTACTCTCCCAAGGTCTGACTGTCAGCGGATACCGTGCAGGATCTCGTCTAGGCCCACAGGGTCGGTGATGAACACTTCCTTGGGCCGCGTCTCGATGACGCCCTCGACTTCGAGGGCCTTGAGCGCGCGCGTGACAGTCTCCCGCGACGTACCCGCGAGGTTCGCCAACTCCTGGTGGGTCAGGCGCACGAGCGCGCGCTCCTCCTCGTGCTCGACGACCCCACCCTGATAGAGCTTCAGCAAGACGTAGGCGACGCGCCCCTGGGCGTCCTTGTAGGAGAGGACCTGCGACTCGTCGTCCATGCCCCGCAGGCGCTCGGCCAACGTGGCGTTGAGGTTGAGGCTGATGGCCGGGTAGTCCGCGATCAGCTTGCGGAAGTCGTCGTTGAAGAGGAGGTAGGCCTGCACCTCGCTGAGCGTCACGGCGGTGGCGCTGCGGGTGGACTCGCCGAGGAGGGCCATCTCGCCGAAGTACTCGGGGCACTGCAGGATGGCGAGCGTCTTCTCGTGACCACCGAGGTCGACCTTGGAGAGCTTCACCAGCCCGGAGGCGATGATGTAGAGGGCCTCGCCCTTGTCACCCTCCTGGAACATCGTGGCGCCGGCCTCATAGGCCCGTTTGCGCACGGCCGCCGCGGCGATGTCGAGCGCCCTGTCGGGCGCCCCGATGAAGAGTGGGACCCGCCTCAGCAGTTCCAGGATCTCGAGTCGTTCCGCATCGCTGTTCACAAAGAACTCCAAGTGGCTTGACGGCCCGGGGGTAGCCGGGGCGCGGTGTGGAGCAACGTTCTCGCGACCGGCCCGTATAGTAACCCTGTGACGCCCATCCTTGCGAGTCGCGACCTGGAACGCCGGTTCGACTCGCCGGGCGGAGCGATCGAGGTCCTCTCGGACGCGACGCTCACGTTGGAGGCGGGCGAGGTCGTCGCCATCCTCGGTCCGTCCGGCTCGGGGAAGAGCACGCTGCTCCACCTCCTCGGTGGGCTCGACCGACCGGACGGCGGCGAGATCTACTGGGGCGACTTCCCGGTCCATGAGCACGCTCCGAGGCAACTCGCCGCCCGCAGGGCCCGTTACGTCGGGCTCGTGTTCCAGAACCACTACCTGCTGCAGGACTTCACGCTGCTCGAGAACGTCGCCATGCCATCGCGCATCCTGGGCGCGCCGGACGAGCAGCGCGCCGCAGCGCTGCTGGAGCGCGTTGGCTTGGCCGGGCGCCTTCACCACTCGCCGTCGAAGGTATCGGGCGGCGAGCGGCAGCGGGCGGCCGTGGCGCGCGCGCTCGCCTTGCGGCCCAAGGTGATCCTGGCCGACGAGCCGACTGGCTCCCTCGATCACGTCCGGGCGGAGGAGGTGTTCGACCTGCTCGTCACGTTGGCGGCCGAGGAGGGCACGGCCGTGGTGGCCGTGACGCACGACGAGCGCCTGGTCGACCGGCCCGGCGTGCGCAAACTCAGGCTCGTCGATGGGCGGCTGGTCCCCGCCGAGCTCACGGCGGGGGAGGTGCGCGGGTGAACGGAACCTGAAGCACGGACTTCTCGTGTGCGGTACTTCACGTGCTAGCATCGCAGGCGTCGAACGCTGGTACAGCAAGGGCAGCGCGAGCGCGTCACCCATACGAAAGCGCCGAGGCAGCCCCATGCCTACCACGTCGTGGAAACTGGAGGCTACATGAAGAAACTGGCACTGCTGCTCGGTCTACTCCTCACGCTCGGGTTGACGAGCGCACAGACCCTCGTGTTCGGGTCGAGCGGCTTCCCCGCCTCGCTTGACGCGGTCGACTCGCAAGACGGCAACTCCCTCGTCGTCAGCGGACAGGTCACGGAGCGCCTCGTCGACTTCGCGCCCGGCAAGACCGACCTCATCCCCGGCCTGGCCACCTCGTGGAGCGCCAACGACGACGCTACCGTCTGGACGTTCGAGCTCCGGCAGGGCGTCAACTTCCATGACGGTACGCCGTTCAACGCCGAGGCCGCCAAGTTCAACCTCGACCGTTGGAACGACCCCAACCACCCGTACAGCGGCCGCGCGGAAGGCAAGACCTTCGTGCCGTGGGGCTGGGTCTTCGGTGGCCCGATCGGCGACGGCAACCTCATCGAGAGCGTCGCAGTCACGGGCGACTACGAGATCCAGCTGACCCTCACCCAGCCGGCCCCGTTCCTTCCCGCTCTGTTCGCCGCCGTCTACTTCCAGTTCAACAGCCCGACCGCCGTCATGGCCGCCGGCGTCAACTACGGCACGCCGAACGTCGGCTCCGTCGGCACCGGCCCCTTCAAGTTCGTCGAGTGGATCGAGGGCGAGCGTATCGTCCTCGAGCGCAACGACGATTACTGGGGTGGCCCCGCGGGCGTCGAACGCATCGTCTTCCGCGGCATCGAGCAGCCCACCGCCCGCATCGCCGAGCTCCAGGCCGGCACGATCGACATCGCCGTCAACCTGACGAGCGACGACCTCGCGACCGTCCAGAACGACCCCAACCTCAAGGCCGCGATCGCGGACACCGAGCTCAACGTCGGCTACATCAGCATGCACCAGGCGAACGCGCCGTTCGACAACGTGCTCGTGCGCCGCGCCGTGGCCTATGCCATCGATCGCGACGCCATCGTGAGCGCCTTCTACGAGGGCCTCGGCGTCGTCGCCCAGGACCACCTCCCGCCCGTGCTCTTCGGCCACGGCGAAGACTGGCCGTACGAGTACAACCCGGAGAAGGCCAAGGAGCTCCTCGCGGAGGCCGGCTTCCCGAACGGCTTCACGACGCAGTACTGGTACATGCCGGTCAGCCGCCCGTACTTCCCGGCCCCGCAGCCGATCGCCGAGACGATCGCCTCGTACCTGGCCGACGTCGGCATCACCGCCGAGCTCATGACGGAAGACTGGGCGACCTACCTCGCGGACTACCCGACGGGCAAGTTCCCGATGTACATGATCGGCTGGAACGCCGACTACGCCGACCCCGACAACTTCCTCAGGACGTTCTTCGGCCCCTCGGCCCTCACGGACCAAGGCTGGGATAGCCCGGAGACCCGCGCCCTCATCCAGGAGGCCAGCCAGATCGCCGACCAGGACCGCCGCGCCGAGCTCTACGCTCAGGTCGTCGACACGGTCGCCGATCAGGCCATCTCGATCCCGATGGCACACAACCGCTCGCTGAACGCGACGCGCGTCGGCATCGAAGGCTGGATCGCGAGCCCGCTCGGCTTCAGCTCCGTCAGCCTGCACTCCGTCACGAAGGCGCAGTAAGACCAAGCGGTAAGCACGAGATCACAGGGTTCGGGAGCGCCTAGCCGCGCTCCCGAACCGCCTGCCGGGAGTGCCGGGGACACCCTGCATGGGGCGTCCCCGGCCGGTCCGGGTTATGTTGCTGCGAGAGCCACTTATCGACCCGGAGGCGCTGGGCGCAACGCCAGCTAGCGCGCCCGTTCAGCGGGTCCTATTAGGAGCAAGCGCTTGACCGCGTATATCGTCCGCCGCCTGCTGGGTCTGGTCCCCGTCCTCATCGGGGTGACCCTGCTCATCTTCTTCCTCACGCGCATCATCCCTGGCGACCCGGCGATCGCCATGCTCGGGGAGCGCGCGGCTCCGAACCTCGTGGAGCGGCTCCGCGCCGACCTGGGGCTCGACCGGCCGTTGTTCTTCAACGCGGCCGAGTACCGCGAGACAGGCAAGCTCGGCGATCTCTTCGACTCTCAGTACTTCGACTACATGGGCGGCATGCTGCGCGGCGACCTCGGCCGCTCCATCCTCACGCTCGTACCGATCACCCAGAGCCTCCTGCACCGCTTCCCCGCGACGTTCGAGCTCACGCTTGCGGCCATGCTGCTCGCCGTCGTCATCGGTATCCCTGCCGGCATGTGGGCGGCATTGCGGCGCGGCACCCTGGCCGACACGGCCGTGATGCTGGTGGCCATCGCCGGCGTGTCGTTCCCCGTCTTCTGGCTCGGCATCATCCTCATCTACGTCTTCGCCGTCGTGCTCGGCTGGCTACCCCCTTCCGGGCGCCTCTCGGTATCGACCTCCATCCAACCCATCACGGGCATGTACGTGCTCGACGGCCTGCTCGCCGGCAACCTCAAGGGCGCGTACAACGCCGCGCGGCACCTCGTCCTGCCCGCGATCGCGCTCGGCACCATCCCGCTCGCCATCGTGGTGCGCATGACGCGCTCGGCGATGCTCGAGGTGCTCGGCCAAGACTACGTGCGCACGGCCCGCGCCAAGGGCCTCTCCGAGCTGACGGTGGTACGCAAGCACAGCCTGCGCAACGCTCTGCTGCCAGTCGTCACGGTCATCGGCCTCAGCTTCGGCTCGCTCCTCTCAGGCGCGATCCTGACGGAGACCGTCTTCAGTTGGCCGGGCATCGGGCGGTGGGTCTACGACGGCATCGCGGCCCGCGACTACCCCATCATCCAGGGCGGCGTGATCTTCGTGGCCACCCTCTTCGTGTTCGTGAACCTGCTCGTAGACCTCTCGTACACGCTCATCGACCCGAGGATCCAGTACGCATGACCAAGCTCACACGACCTGCCTACGGCATGACGGGGGAGGGTAGATGGACGGCGCTGTGACGGCCCCGAACGGCCTCGAAGCGACGACGCGCAAGCGCGGCAACGACCTGGTGCGGCGCTTCTTCCGCCACCCCACCGGCGTCCTCGGCCTCGCCATCGTCGCTTTCCTAGTCCTGGTGTCGCTGCTGGCGCCGATACTCAAGCCGTACGACGCCAGGCGCGACCGCGACCTCAGGGCGCGGCTCAGCCCACCGAGCGCCGAGCGGTGGTTCGGCGCGGACGAGCTTGGCCGCGACAACTTCACACGCGTGCTGCACGGCGGCCGCATCAGCCTCAGGGCCGGCCTCATCGCCGTGGCCTTCGCGGTCGTCATCGGCACGCTGCTCGGGCTGCTCGCGGGCTACGTCGGCGGTTGGCTTGACACCGTCATCGTGTGGATGGTGGACATCCTCCTGGCGTTCCCAGGCATCCTGCTGGCCATCGCGATCGTGGCGACGCTCGGCCCCAACCTGACGAACGCCCTCATCGCCATCGCCATCACACAGATCCCCATCTACACGAGGATCGTGCGCTCCGTCGTCATGCAGGTACGCCAGTCGGAGTACGTGCAGGCCGTCAGGGCGCTCGGCTCGGGGAGCATCAGGGTCGTGCTGAAGCACGTGCTGCCGAACTCGCTCGCGCCGCTCATCGTCCAACTCACGCTCTCCATCGGCACCGCCATCCTCGACGTTGCCGCGCTCGGCTTCCTCGGCCTCGGCGCGCAGCCCCCGGCGCCCGAGTGGGGGTTGATGATCCGCGACGGCTTCTCGCAGTTCCTCAGGGCGCCGTGGATGTCGATCTTTCCCGGCATCGCGATCTTCCTGGCCGTCGTAGGCTTCAACCTCCTCGGCGACGCGATCCGCGACATCCTCGACCCACGCTTGCGCAACATCTGAGCGCATGCTGGACGTGCGCCCGGCCACCCGGTCGGGCGCGTGGCGGGTCTGCGATCCGGCGCGGGGCAGTGGCGTTGCGCGATGACGAAGGGGTCGTCGCCGAGGGAGACGCAGCCTCCCAGCCGGGCGCGGCCTAGCGTTCAGCCAGGCCGACCGGAGACGGGCGCCAGGGCCTCGAGATGAGCGTGATCGTTCACCCGCTCGATGACCGCCCTGCCTGCGCCGAGGCGCACGACGCTCACGCTAGTGTTCGTTATCGCGATGTGGGGTCCGCCCGACCAGTCGTCCGGGTGGCCGAGCACGACCCTCAACGCCGTGTGGATCACGCCGCCGTGCGTCACGCACGCCACGCGGCCGCTGCCGGGCAGGCCGCCCAGCCAGTCCCGGAGGCGCACCATGACGTCCTGGTAGGACTCGCCGCCTTCCGGCCGCACGTCGGTTCGCCCGGAGCCCCTGAGGTCCTTCACGAGCCGCTCGCTCTCGGACAGCTCGGAGGAGACCTTGCCCTCAAGTACCCCGGCCGACACCTCGCGCAGCCGCACGTCGGTCTCGATGGCGTGGTCGGGGAAGGCGAGCCTGGCAGTCTCGATCGCTCTGCCCAGGTCGGAGGAGTAGATGCGGTCGAACCGCACGACGGCCAGCCTGCCGCCCAAGGCGCGAGCCTGAGCCCTTCCGAGGTCGTTGAGCGGGTTGTCGCTATGCCCCTGGATCCGCCCCTGCCGGTTCCACTCCGTCTCGCCGTGGCGTATCAGCCACAGCTCCAGCATCTGTTCGGTTCCCACCGGGCGCAGTGTAACGCGCCCGAGCCGGCGCCCACCTTGTGCCCCGTCGCGCGGCAGGCGCCGGCGGCGCGTGAAACGCCGTGGTATCCTGAGCGCCTAACCAACAGGTGAAGGCGACTTCGAGCACCTGGCCGGCGACATCCGACCCGATGGTCGGGGGTCACTGCTCCAAGCCACCCACCGCAGGAGGCAGGATGAAGAAAGCAGCTTTGGCCCTGGCACTCTTACTGGCGTTCGGAACGGCGCTCGCGCAGACGCTCGTGTACGGCGTCTCCGGCTACCCGACGTCGCTCGACGCCATCGACACGACCGACGGCAACTCGCTGGTGGTCAGCTCCCAGATCTCCGAGCGCCTCATCGACTTCGCGCCGGGCTCCACCGAGCTGGTGCCGGCCCTCGCCACCTCGTGGAGCGCCAACGACGACGCCACGGTCTGGACGTTCGAGCTCCGTCAGGGCGTCAAGTTCCACGACGGCACGCCGTTCAACGCCGAGGCCGTCAAGTTCAACATCGACCGCCTCAACCACGCGGACAGCCCGGCCGGCAACCGTGCCGAGGGCAAGACGTTCGTCATGTGGGACGACACGTTCGGCGGCACCATCGAGGGCGGCTCCAACCTCGTCGCCGACGTGGAGGCCGTCGGCGAGTACACGGTCCGCATGAACCTCACCCGCCCGGCGCCGTTCCTGCCCGCGCTGTGGGCGGCCGTCTACTTCCAGTTCGGCAGCCCGGCCGCCATCCAGGCCGCCGGCGTCGGCTACGGCACGCCCGGCTACGGTGCCGTCGGCACCGGGCCCTTCAAGTTCGTCGAGTGGGTCGAGGGTGAGCGCGTCGTGCTCGAGCGCAACGACGACTACTGGAACGGGCCGGCCGGCGTCGAGCGCGTCATCTTCCGCGGCGTGCAGGAACCGACCGCCCGCCTCGCCGAGCTGCAGGCCGGCACCATCGACGTCGCCGTCCTCCTGACCTCGGACGACCTCGCCACCGTTCAGGCCGACCCCAACCTCGTCGTCCAGACGGCCGACTCCGAGCTGAACGTGGGCTACGTGGCCATCCATATCGACCACTCGCCCCTCGACAACGTGCTCGTGCGCCGCGCCATCATGCACGCGGTCGACCGCGACGCCATCGTCGACGCCTTCTACGAGGGCCTCGGCGTGACGGCGCAGGACCTTCTGCCGCCGTCCCTCTTCGGTCACGGCGAGCCGTGGCCGTACGAGTACAACCCGGAGAAGGCCAAGGAGCTCCTCGCGGAGGCCGGCTTCCCGAACGGCTTCGACACCGAGTTCTGGTACATGCCCGTCAGCCGCCCGTACTTCCCGTCCCCGCAGCCCATCGCCGAGACCATCGCCTCGTACCTCGCCGACGTCGGCATCAACGCCGAACTGAAGACCGAGGACTGGACGACCTACGGCGCCGACTACCGCGCCGGCAAGTTCGCGATGTACATGATCGGCTGGAACGCCGACTACGCCGACCCGGATAACTTCCTCCTGACGTTCTTCGGCCCCACGGCCGTCGGCCGCAGCGGCTGGGAGAACGCCGACGTCTACGCCGCGCTGGCGCAGGCGCGCCAGATCGCCGATCCCGACGAGCGCGCCGCCCTCTACGCCAAGGTGAACGACATCATCGCGGACCAGGCCATGGCCATGCCCGTAGCGCACAACCGCTCGCTGAACGCCACGCGCGCGAACATCCACGGCTGGGTGCCGAGCCCCCTGGGCTTCAGCTCGGTCGACCTACACGCGGTCACCAAGACCGAGTAGCGGGTCCTCGCCGGCGCCAGCGCGCCGGCCGACATCAAGTAACTCCAGGTGGGGCGTCCGGAGAGCATCGGGCGCCCCACCGGTCGTCTGGGCCCGGTGGCGCAGGGGAGCTCGGGCGTGCCCTGAGCGCCGCCGCGGCGGCAGCCCTGACAGGCACGGCCACGGTCGCATTAGAGTGGGGCACATGGCCCTCGCCGACGAACTCACGCTCCTACTCGGCGCCGACCGCGTCGACACGACCGCGGCGGTGCTCGCCCAACACTCCCGCGGCGAGTCATATGCCGCAGGCGTCGCGCCTGACGTCGTCGTCTTCCCCCGGAGCACGGACGAGGTGAGTCGGGTGCTGCGCTTCGCGACAGAGCGAGGAGTGGCGGTCACCCCGGTGGCCGCCAACTCCAGCCTGGAGGGGCACACGGTGCCCGTGGCGGGCGGCATCTCCCTCGACTTGGGGCAGCTAGACCGCATCCTTGAGTCTCGCCCAGAGGACCTGCTCGTCGTCGTGCAGCCGGCCGTCACCTACCCGCGGGTCAACGACCACGTGCGGCGCCACGGCCTCTTCTTCCCGATCGACCCGGGCGCTCACGCCTCCATCGGCGGCATGGTCAGCACCAACGCGTCCGGCACGGCCGCCGTCCGGTACGGGACCACGGGCGACTACGTGCTCGCCCTCGAGGTCGTGACCCCAACGGGCGAGGTGCTGCGCCTCGGCAACCGCGCCCGCAAGTCCTCGAGCGGGTACGACCTCTGCGCGCTGTTCACGGGCGCAGAGGGCACCTTGGGCGTCATCACGGAAGTGACGTTGCGCCTCGTCGGGCTGCCGGAGGCCGCCGCGGCCGCCAGGCTGCCGTTCCCTGACGCCTTCAGCGCCGCCTCCTTCGTCACCAGGCTCATCCAGGCAGGCGTGCCCGTCGCGCGTTGCGAGTTGATCGACCCGGTCAGCATCCGGGCCGTCAACGCCTACTCCGGCACGAGCTTCCCCGAGGAGATGACCGTCTTCCTCGAGTTCCACGGCAATCCCGCCGGCATCGAGGCTGAGGTCGAGATCGCGCGGGAGCTCGCCGCCGACTCCGGCGCCACCGCGTTCGAGGCGGCCACCGACGCGGGCGAGCGGGCGCGGCTGTGGGAGGCCCGCCACACGATGCTGTTCGCCGCCAACGCGGCGCACCCCGGCCTGGACAGCATCATCACGGACGTGGCGGTGCCCATCTCGGAGCTGCCCGCCGCCATCACGGGCGCGTTGGCCGATTGCGCCGCGAACGGGCTCGACGTGCACGTCGTCGGCCACGTTGGCGACGGCAACTTCCACCTGACGCTGTACGTCGAGGACGACGCGGAGCGCCGCTCGGCCGCGCAGGGCGTGGTGGACCGCATGACCTACCGGGCGTTGGACGTCGGCGGCACGGCCACCGGCGAGCACGGGGTCGGCCTGCGCAAGCTGAAGTACATGGAGCGCGAGCACGGGTCGGCGCTGGAGCTGATGCGAGCCATCAAGGCGACGCTCGACCCTGCCGGCATCATGAACCCCGGCAAGAAGCTGCCGGGCGGGCGGCGAGCATGAGCGGCGGAGCGCTCGGCGGGGGGGCGTTCGGCGGGGGAGCGCTCGGCGGGGGGGCGTTCGAGCCCTATCCGCTCCTCGTCGGACCCCACCTGTACCGGCGCATCTGGGGCGGCACGCGCCTAGCCAGCTGGTTCCCCGACGTGCCGGTGAGCGGACCCGCCGGCGAGCCCGTGGGCGAGTGCTGGCTGGTCGACGGGGCGAACCGCGTGGCCAACGGTGCGTACGCAGGGCTGACGCTCGACGACCTCGCGCGCGCTCATGGGGCCGCCCTCGTGGGCGAAGCCTCCTACGGACGCTACGGCCCGCGCATCCCGCTCCTCGCCAAGTTCCTCGATGCGTCGGCGGACCTCTCCGTGCAGGTGCACCCGAACGACGCCTACGCGCTGAGGGAGGAGGCAGGCAGCGGTCACCTCGGCAAGGCCGAGGCCTGGCTCATGCTCGAGTGCGACCCGGGCGCCTCGGTGCTGCGCGGCTTCGTCCGCGACGTGACGGTCGAGGAGGCGCGCGCGGCGTTGGCGGACGACACCTTCGGTGAGCTGCTGAACCGCGTGCCCGTGCGCGCCGGCGACGTGGTCGTCAACCCGGCTGGCGCCGTGCACGCCGTCGGAGCCGGCTGCTTCCTGTTCGAGATCCAGCAGGCCAGCGACCTCACCTATCGCCTCTACGACTACGGCCGTGTCGGGGCCGACGGTAGACAGCGCGAGCTGCACATCGAGCGCGCGCTGGCCGTCGCCGAGTTGAGCGGCGGGGCGTACGCGCCGGCGAGCACGCGGCCGGAGGCGGACCGCTGGCATCGCGCTGTCGAACTGCCCGAGTTCACGCTCGACGTGCGCCGGCTGGAGCCGGGTGCGCAGGTGGCGGGCGCGACGAAGCCGCACTCGCTCGAGCTCCTGGTCGTGACGCGCGGTGTCGCACGCTTGAGCGCGGCGGGCCATGAGCTGACGCTCGGTCGCGGAGCCGCAGCCGTCCTGCCGGCGAGCCTCGGCGATTACGCGCTCCGTGGCGACGCCGACGTCGTGCGCGCGGCGGTGGGGGAGGCCGCCTGAATGGTCGTACCCACACAGAACGACTCCGCTCGACTGGAGGCCTTGCTCTTCGTCGCCCTCGGCTCAACCAGTCCGGCCAAGGTCAGGGCGACCGAGACGGCGCTACACACGGTGCACGGGCGCTTCGTGGCCGTGACCCACGTCGCTGCGCCCTCCGGCGTTCCCGCCCAGCCTATTGGCGACGAGGAGACGTACGCCGGAGCCCTGGCGCGGGCGCGCGGCGCGCTCGCGCTCGTGCCGGGGGCTCGGCTGGGCGTGGGGATAGAAGCCGGGGTCACGACTGGCGACCCCGGGGCGCCCATGTACACGAGCGCCTGGGTCGTGGCGCTCGACCGCGCCGGCCTGACGGGCTCCGCGCGCAGCGCCACGTTCGAGGTGCCGGGCTTCCTAGCCGAGCGCGTGCTGGCGGGTGAGGAGCTTGGCACGGCGCTCGACCGCGCGTACGGCCTAGAGCGGGCAAAGGACGGCCCCGGGGCAGCTGGCGTGCTGACCCGGGGCGGCGTCTCGCGTTCAGACTTGTACGTGCAGGCCGTGCTGTTGGCCTTGGTGCCCTGGCTGGCCCCCGAGCCGCCTAGCGCTGGCTAGGCGTTCGGGTCGAGCGTTGCGCTTCTCGCTCTCGGGGTTGGGGGGCGGGGGTCGAGGGTCGGGGGTC
>JBDZVI010000124.1:0-5032 GCA_040255585.1 Deinococcaceae bacterium | reverse complement strand
GGCGAGCGCGCGGTCAGGCGCTTCGTTCACAAGCGGCGCGAGCTCCTGCCGGACCTGCTCAAGCTCATGCTCGCCGACCGCGAAGCCGCCCGCGGGCGCATGGCGACGCCGCAAGGACGCGAACGCTACAGACTGGGTGTCTCCGCCGTGCTGGCGGCGCTCGAGGCCACGCCCGAGGCGGAGCCGCTACTGACGGGCTCGGACGTCATGGCGCTGCTGCGCATAGGGCCAGGGCCGCGGGTCGGCGAGGCGTTGGCCATGGTTGGCGAGGCGCAGGCGCTAGGGGACGTCAAGGGCCGCGAGGAGGCGGAACTGGCGCTACTCCGCTACGCCGCCGCCCAGGGCTGGACGCGCGAGCGCGAGGCGTGAGGGCCGGGAAGGCCCGCGCTTACTGAAGTACTACGTCCAGGACGATGTCTTCTACGGCCGGCACGATGGCGTACTCGGCCTTGTCGCCGGGGAAGCGCACCGTGAACACGTTCCACCCCTGGCGAAGTGGCAGTTCGACCCCGCCGCCCGTGAGAGTGGCGGCCTGGTCGACGTAGAGGAGCGTGAAGAAGCCGACGGGCGCCTCGAGGCTCGCTACGCCTATGTAGAAGCGGTCGACGACCCGGTCGAACACGTCGTTGCCGTTCTGATCGACGTACATGTTGAAGCGGGCGACCGCGACGTTGACGCCTTCCGGGCTGACCCGGTACTCGTTCTGCAGACCCGGCAGGATGACGCTGCCTGAGCGGAACGGCCGGAGCTGGTCGGCCGGCACCGGGCCGGGGCTCACTCGGAACGTGCCCCCGACCGGCGCTACGGTCGCGACCTCGAGCCCCCAAACGTTATCGCTGTCGACGACGTGGATGGCCACACGGGTGTTGTCTGCGAGCGGCTCGTCGCTCTTCACGATGCCGCTCATCACCGCGCCAGACTGCGCTGCCGCCACGGCCAGGGCGGCCACGGCGATGCAGGCAAGGGCGGTGCGGAGTAATCGTCTCATGACAGTCTCCAAATCGGAGGCAGCGGGCTTCCTGGGCGACGCAAGTTCGCCTCCATGTCGCAACAGGTCATATCACATCTTCGGCGCACGTCGGTGCCTGGTGGATGAGCGCGGGGATCGGGGCGTTCACCGCTCGCTCATCACGCACGCGTCAGTCCGCGTACCCGTGGGGGTGGGCCGAGTGCCACTCCCACGCGCTCGCCACCAGCGTCCCGAGATCGTCGAACCGCGGATTCCAGCCGAGTTCGCTGCGGGCGAGCGAGCTGTCGGCTACGAGCCGCGGGGGGTCGCCCGCCCGGCGCGGGGCCTCCGCGGTCGGGATGGCGTGGCCCGTGACGGCGCGGCACACGTCGATCACCTCACGCACCGAGTAACCGCTGCCGCTGCCCAGGTTGTAGGCGCGCGCCTCGCCCGGTCGCATGGCCTCGAGGGCGAGGGCGTGGGCTTCCGCCAGGTCGCTCACGTGGACGTAGTCCCGCACGGCGCTGCCGTCGGGCGTGTCGTAGTCGGTGCCGAACACCTGGGCCTGCTCGCGCTTGCCTGCGGCCACCTGCAGCACGATGGGGATCAGATGGCTCTCGGGCCGGTGGTCCTCGCCGAGGCTCGCGGTCGCTCCCGCCGCGTTGAAGTACCTGAGGGCGGCCGAGGCGAGGCCGGTAGTGTCGGCCAGCCACTTGAGGGCGCGCTCGATCATGAGCTTGGACTCGCCGTAGACGCTCTCGGGGCGCAGTTCGGCCGTCTCTGGGATGGGGACGCGCGCCGGCGTGCCGTACACGGCGGCTGTTGAGGAGAGCACGAAGCGGCCAACGCCATGCGCCGCGGCCGAGTCGAGGAGCGCGAAGGTCGAGGCCGTGTTGGCGAGGAAGTACTTGGTCGGCTTGCTCATGCTCTCACCGACGAGCGACTTGGCCGCGAAATGGACGACGGCCTCCACCCGGTGCTCGGTGAGCGCGTAACCCACCATGTCCGGGTCGGCGACGCTGCCGTGGACGAACGGCACGCCCTCCGGCACGGCGCCCCTGTGGCCCGTCGAGAGGTCGTCGAGCACGACGACCGAGTGACCCCGCTCGAGCAGCGTGGCGACAGTGACCGAGCCGATGTAGCCAGCGCCGCCGGTGACTAGGACGTTCATGCCGCGAGTCTACCGTTGCCACCCCCGACCGACGCCTGCACGGCCTGGGCATGGCCTTCGCGACCCGGCGCGGGCCGCCACCGCCCGGCCCGCGTTGAGCGATACTTGGGGGTCTAAGGAGGGCAGCGAACATGACCACGGACAACGGCTCCCGAGCCGCCTCCACCGGGGCAGCGACACCCAACGGCGCGGGCCTCATCTGGTTCGACGGCGAGCTCGTACCCGAGGAGCGGGCGCAAGTGAGCGTCCTGACGCACGCTCTGCATTACGGAACGAGCGTCTTCGAGGGGATAAGGGCGTACGAGACGCGGCGCGGCGCGGCCGTCTTCCGGCTCGAGGAGCATGCGCGGCGCCTCCTCGACTCCGCGAAGATCCTCGGCATGCGAACGAACCTGACCGTCGAGCAGGTGTCGGCCGCCGTAGTCGACACGCTGGCGGCGAACGCCCGCAAGCACGCCTACATCCGGCCGCTCATCTGGTACGGCTCGGACGCGCTCGGCGTGAGCCCGGAGCGCAACCGTCTGCACTTCATGGTCGCCACCCTGCCGTGGGGCACTTACCTGGGCGACGACGTGATCAGGAAGGGCGCGCGCCTCATGACCAGCTCCTGGCGCCGCTCCCCCGGGGACGTGCTCCCTACCAAGGCCAAGGCTGGCGGCAACTACGTCAACTCCGTGCTGGCCAACATGGAGGCGAAGTCGAACGGTTTCGACGAGGCGCTGCTCCTCGACAAGCAAGGGTTCGTGGCCGAAGGCTCCGGCGAGAACGTCCTGCTCGTCAAGGACGGCGTGCTGCAGGCCATCGCCACGTCCGTGAACCTGCGCGGCATCACGCGCGACAGCGTCATGCGGATCGCCGAGGCGGCCGGCATGCGCGTCGAGACCGTGATGGCGACGCGCGACGAGCTCTACACGGCGGACGAGGTCTTCCTGGTCGGAACGGCCGCCGAGGTGACGCCCGTGGCTAGCATCGACAGGCGCGCCATCGGCGACGGGGTCGCCGGTCCCGTCGCGCTCGACCTCCGCGAGCGCTACCTGCGGGTGGCGCGCGGCGAGGTCCCAGAGTTCGAGCGCTGGTTGACGTACGTCGACGGTTGAGGGCGCCGGCAGCTCAGGCAACGCGGCGGGTCGCTGAGGGCATGCGGTTCGCCCGGGCGGGCCGGGGTGGCGAGGCGTGACGACCCTGGCACTCACGCTCGTCTTCGCCTCGGCGTTCCTGCATGCGACCTGGAACCTGCTGTCGAAGCGGGCCAGGGGCGGCGCGGAGTTCGTCTGGCTGTTCGCGAGCCTCACGGTCGTGATCTACGCGCCGTTCGTCGTGGCGTACGCCGTCGTCTACAGGCCGGCGCTCACTTGGACGCTCGTCGCGCTCGCCGGCGTCTCCAGCGCGCTGCACGTGCTGTACTTCGTGTTCCTGCAGCGTGGTTACCGGCTGGGCGACCTCTCGCTCGTCTACCCTACGGCGCGGGGCAGCGGGCCGGCGCTGGCGACGGTGCTAGCCATCGTCGTGCTCGGCGAGCGCCCGGGACCGCAGGCGCTGCTCGGCACCCTGCTGGTCGTGGCGAGCGTCTTCGTCCTGGCCGGGGGCAAGGGCGGAGGCAAGCGGTCGCGCCCCGCCATCGGCTACGGCCTACTCACCGGGCTCTTCATAGGCATCTACACGGTGTTCGACGGCTACGCGGTCGGGCACGCGGGGGCGGCGCCGCTCGTGTACACCTACCTGGGCGAAGTCGGTCGCGCCGTCCTGCTGCTGCCGTTCGCCCTGCGGCGCCCGGCCGTCGTGCGCGAGTTGTGGCGGGAGCACAAGCGCGAGGCCATCGGGATCGCGGTCCTCAGTCCCCTCGCCTACATCCTCGTGCTCACGGCCATGCAGTTCACGCCCGTCAGCCTCGTCGCCCCGGCGCGCGAGGTCAGCATCTTGGTCGCAACCTTCTTCGGGCTGCGTCTGCTCGCCGAGGGGAACGTCAGGCGGCGCGCGATCGGCGCCGTCGGGATGGTGGTCGGGGTCACGCTCCTGGCGCTGGCGTGAGCGGTGCCGGGCTCGTCGCCCGTCAGACAGGAAACGGCTCCTTACCGGAACCGACTCCCTATGGGTTCGGCGATATGCGCGGTCGCCCACGGACCTCGCGGTGGCTCAAAGGTTCGGGCGGCGCCCCGCTAGGAGGCGCCGCCCGTCTGGTCGGCCTGCCGCGGACCGCTCAGCGGCTGCGACGGCTGCTACTACGCCAGGAACGCGTGACCGCGTTGACCGTCGTGGGCTGGTTGGCCCAGTAGTGGTCGCGGCGCGGGGCGCGCTCGCCGTCGAAGTAGCCGGCGCGCCGTAGGGCGGAGCCGGTGGCGGGGCGGAGGGTGGAACGGTGGATCTGCTCGATGCTGGAGAACATGGTCTCCTCCTTCGTGGGAGTTCGGCGCCCCGGCGGTCGCCGGGCAGCGCGCTGCTTCTAGACCCTCCGGTTGGGGGTCCGATCAGGTTCGCTAGTGTCGGTGGTAGCGCGGGCGCGGCCCGCGTTCACGTCTCCCCGAGGCCCGTTGACTGAGAGGGCGGGACCCGGGATGCCTCGGAGCCTGACCCGAAGCGGCAAGCATGCTACCAGATTCACAAGCGCTGTGAGAAGCCCCGTACTACTTCACATCTGAATGGGGGTCCGACCCCCTACCCTTGGCCGATGACCATCCTGTCCCCCCTCAGGGCGGCCGCCCTCTTCACGTTCTGCGTCCTCACGCTCTCGGCCTGCGGGGCCTTGAACACCAACACGCCACCTTCCGGATGCGCCGGCACCGCATGTTGCATGGCCGCGCACCATGCCGCCACCGGCGCTACCGCGGGCACTGCCGGAGCCGCGCACTCGCATTCGCTCATGAACACGCTGGGCGTGGCCGGCGCCGGCAGCACCTTAGGCCTCACGCCGGCCG